>CAVPWJ010000226.1:0-14493 GCA_963708955.1 uncultured delta proteobacterium | reverse complement strand
TGTTCTGTCGCGTTACTCATTCGTCGTCTGCTGTGGCTCGCAGGCGACGTGGCGCGGCCTGCGGGCGATCGCCTCCACCTTGCAGGGAACACCATGAACAAGATCGACCCCTTCCGCGCCGCCTTCGCGGCCTGTCCGCTGGTGGCGATCCTGCGCGGCATCACGCCCGCGCAAGCGCAGCCGGTCGGCCAGGCGCTGGTCGCGAGCGGCTGGCGGCTGCTCGAAGTGCCGCTGAACTCGCCCGATCCGCTGGCCAGCATCGCGGCGCTCGCCGCGGCCTTCCCCGAGGCGCTGGTCGGCGCCGGCACGGTGTTGCACCCGGCGCAGGTGGCGCTGGTCCACGCGGCCGGCGGGCGCCTGATCGTGGCCCCGAACTTCAACCCCGAGGTCGTGCGCGAGGCGGTGCGGCTGGGCATGGCGTGCCTGCCCGGCGTGTTCACGGCGACCGAAGCCTTTGCCGCGCTCGACGCCGGCGCGACCGGACTGAAACTGTTTCCGGCGGAGATGATCCCGCCGGCGGGCGTGAAGGCACTGCGCGCGCTGCTGTTGCGCGACACACTCGTGCTGCCGGTCGGCGGCATCACGGCGGACAACATGGCCGCGTACCGCAGCGCCGGCGCCGACGGTTTCGGCATCGGCTCGGCACTCTACAAACCCGGCACCCCGGCCGCGCAGGTCGAGCGTCGAGGACGCCGAGGCCGCCACGGTGATCTTCGACGAGGTCGACGCCGGCATCGGCGGGGCGATCGCCGAGGTGGTCGGACGGAAGCTCGCGGTGCTCGCGCGCCGCCGCCAGGTGCTGTGCATCACCCACCTGCCGCAGATCGCCGCCTTCGCCGACCACCATTTCGCGGTCGAGAAGACGACCGCCCGGGGGCGCACGCGCTCCACGGCCCGGCGGCTCTCCGCCGAGGAGCGCTGCAAGGAGATCGCGCGCATGCTCGGAGGCGTGAAGGTCACCGCCGAGGCGAGACGCCATGCCGAACAGCTTCTCGCCTCGGCGCAGAGCCGGAGGACGGGATGAAGCGCACTCGGCCGCTGTTCACCACGCCGCTTCGCCGCTCGCTCGAGGACGCGCTCGAAGAGTTTCGCCGGGCGCTCGTCGAGCGGGGCGTCTACGGGAACGCCGAGAACCTGGCGCGCGCCTGGAACGGCGCGCGGGACTTCGTCGACTTCCTGCTCGACGGGCCCGGCGTGCTGAAGAAGTGGCGGCAGCGGCGGAAGTGAGGCGGCTGGTTGCCGCCCGTATGGGTGCTGCGATATGGGTGACCATATGAAGACGACGATCGACATCTCCGACGCGCTCTTCGAGGAAGCAAAGAAGCTCGCTCGCGAGCGCGATACGACGCTTCGCGAGGTCGTCGAGACCGCGCTGCGTCGCGAGCTCGTCGAGGCGAAGGCGAAGCCTCGGAAGCCGTTCAAGCTGCGCAAGGTGGCGTTTCGGGGCGACGGCGTGCAGCCGGGGATCGACCTCGAGGACTGGGCGCAGATTCGTAGCCTGATCTACGAGGGGCGGGGCGGGTGATCGCCGTTGACACGAACGTTCTCGTCTACGCGAGTCGAGTCGAGTCGCCGTGGCACGGGGCAGCCGATCGATGCCTGGAGTTGCTGGCCGAGTCGAGGGTGCCCTGGGCGATTCCCTGGCCGTGCATTCACGAGTTTCTGTCGGTGATGACCCACCCGCGTCTCTTTCGTCCGCCGACTCCCCTGGGGATTGCGCTCGAAGAAGTGGATGCCTGGTTCGAATCGCCTTCTCTGGTGTTGATCGGCGAAGCTGGCGGTTATTGGCCCACGTTCCGGGATTTGGTCGGTGATACCAAGACGGCTGGTCCGCGGGTGCACGACGCGCGCATCGCCGCAATCTGCATTCACCACGGGGTGGACGTGCTTTGGACCGCCGACCGGGACTTCGGCCGATTCACCGCGCTGCGGGTCGAGAATCCGCTGACGAGCCGGGGCAGCGGCGAGGTGCACGAGCGGCGCGCGCGCTACCGCCGCCGCGCCCGTTAGCGGTGTCGACGGCGCTGCCGATCGACCCGCTGCTGCCGCGGGTTGTCGATGTCCTGCGGGCGGGGACGCGCCTGGTGCTGCGCGCCGCGCCCGGCGCGGGCAAGACCACGCGCGTGCCGGCGGCACTGTTGGACGCAGGCTCGGCGGGGAGCAAGCAGGTGGTCGTGCTCGAGCCGCGGCGGATCGCCGCCCGCGCCGCCGCCGAGTACGTGGCGGAGTACCGAGGTGGGGCGGTGGGGGAGGAAGTCGGCTACCGCGTGCGTTTCGAGCGGCGCGGCGGGGCGAAGACTCGTCTCTGGTTCGTGACCGAGGGCGTGTTCTCGCGGAGCCTCGTGCGCGACCCCTATCTCGAGGACGTCGGCATCGTCGTGCTCGACGAGTTCCACGAGCGCCACCTGCAGGGCGACGTCGCGCTCGGCGTGGTGCGCGAGCTGCAGGAGACCGTTCGGCCGGATCTCAAGCTGGTGGTGATGTCGGCGACGCTCGACACCGAGCGCCTCGCGGCCTACCTCGGCGGCGCGCCGGTGCTCACCTCCGAGGGGCGAGCGTTCCCGGTGACGATCGAGCACGAGCAGGGACCCTCGGGCGCTCGACCGGACGCGCGGGTGGCGGCGGCGCTCGCGCGCGTGCTCGCCGACCCACAGGATCGCGGCGACGTGCTGGTGTTTCTGCCGGGCGCGGCGGCGATTCGACGAGCCGCGGAAGCCGTCGCATCGCTCGCCGAAGCGCGCGGCCTCGACATCGTGCCGCTGCACGGCGATCTGCCGCTCGACGCGCAACGTCGCGCGCTCGATCCGGGGCCGCGGCGCCGTGTCGTGCTGTCGACGAACGTCGCCGAGACGGCGCTGACGATCGAGGGCGTGACCACGGTGATCGATTCCGGCCTCGCGCGCGAAGCGCGCTTCGATCCGCGCCACGGCCTAAATCGCCTCGAAGAGATCCGCGTGAGCCGCGCCGCGGCCGAGCAGCGCGCGGGGCGGGCAGGGCGCACGCGGCCCGGGCGATGCCTGCGGCTGTGGACGGCGGCAGAGCACGCCGAGCGGCGCGGGCGCGAGCTCCCTGAGGTGGCGCGGCTCGACCTCTCGGCGACCCTGCTCGAGCTTCGCGCTTGGGGCGCGCGCGACCTCGCGCGCTTTCCCTGGCTCGACCCGCCGGGCGAGGCGGCGCTGCGCGGCGCCGAGCGTCTGCTCCGGGATCTCGGCGCTGTCGACGGGGCCGGCGAGGTCACCGACGTCGGTCGGGGCATGCTCGCGATCGCCGCGCCGCCGCGCCTCGCCCGTATGCTCGTCGAGGCCGAGCGCCTCGGCGCCGCCGATGCGCCGCTCGTCGCCGCGCTCGCCTCGGAGCGCGAGGTTCTGCTCGAGCGCCGCGCGCTCGGCGGCGGGGGCGCGCGAGATTCGCGGTGGGCCGCGGGCCGCTCCGACCTCCTGCTCCGCCTGGATCTTTTTCGCGAGGCGGAGAGGGCGGGCTTCTCCGCGGCAGTGTGTCGATCGCTCGGTCTCGACGTCGCGGCGCTTCGTGCCGTGGAGCGCGCGCGCCGCCATCTCTCCCGTGCCCGCCCGGCCGCGCCCGGCGCGCACTCTGGAGAGGACGCGCTCCTTCGCTGTGTGCTCGCCGGCTTTCCCGATCGCGTCGTCCGCCGCCGGGAGCGGGGCGCGCCGCGCGGCGTGATGGTCGGTGGGACCGGGGTGGTGCTCGATCCGTCGAGCGTGGTGCGCGACGCCGAGATCTTCATCGCGGTGGATGTCGATGCCGGACGGCGCGGGGAGCGGTCCGAAGCCCGGGTACAGATCGCCAGCGCCGTCGAGCGCGGATGGCTGGCGGAGGCGTTCCCGCACGCCGTTCGCCGCGAGCGAGAGCTCGTCTTCGAGCCTGCGGCCGAGCGCCTGGTCGAGCGCGAGCGGGAGCTCTACGCCGACCTGGTGCTCGGCGAGACCGTGCGGCACGACGTCGATCGGCTCGTCGCCGGCGAGCGGATCGCCGCCGAAGCCAAGCGCGATCCCGCCGCCGCGCTCGCGCTCGGCCGCGAGGAAGAAGCGCTTCTCGACCGCCTGCGGTTTCTCGCCCGAGCGATGCCGGAGCTCGGCCTCCCCGAGACCACCATGCTGCTCGATCGCGTGGTCGACGCCCTCGCCCCCGGGAAGCGGAGCTTCGCCGAGCTGCGGCGGGCCGACCGTCTCGCGGCGCTCCGCGCCGCCCTCGAGCTCCGCCAGCGCCGCGCGCTCGACGCCGAGGCGCCCGAGCGCTTCCGCCTGCCTTCGGGCAAGCTCGCCCGCCTCTCCTACGAGCGCGGCGAGACGCCGGTGCTCTCGGCGCGCATCCAGGATCTCTTCGGCCTCGCCGTCACGCCGCGGGTGGCCGCCGGACGCGTCGCCGTGGTCGTCGAGGTGCTGGCGCCGAGCAACCGTCCCGTACAGGTGACCGACGACCTCGAGAGCTTCTGGCGCCGCACCTATCCCGAGGTGCGCAAGCAGCTCCGCGGGCGCTATCCGAAACAAGCCTGGCCGGAATCCCCGCTCGCGGCCGGAGAGCGAAAAAGTCGAACGTGAATTTGGCATTTTGATCATTACCGGCGTCGCGGCCGCGTGTCTCCCTCCGTCCGGTTCGCGCCCGCCGCATTGACGGCGGCTTTCCTCGTGTCCCTGCTCGGCCGCGTCGGCGGAGGCGGCGGCTCCCGCAGTCCCTCCGCCGACCTCGCGGGAGCCTGACGGGACCGGTCACCTCCGACGACCCGGACCGCCGGCGTGAATCGAATGCGGCTGAAGCCCGAGCCCGAGGCTTGACGCGCGGCCGAAGTCGTGGCCAACGAACAGAGGAGGAGCACCCGAATCGCGCTGCCCCTGACACCGGACCGGGAGCAGGCGTACGGCTATGGCGTTGGGTTCGAAAGACGGAGCCGAGGATGAAAGGCACTTCGAATGCGTCGGTACCACTTTGAACGACATTATGCCGAGCGGATAGGGTGGCTGCGGGCCTCAGTTTTGGGGGCAAACGATGGCATTGTCTCGATAGCGAGTCTGGTGGTGGGAGTGGCCGCCGCGAATGCGGCGCGAGGCGACGTGCTGATCGCCGGGGTCGCAGGGCTCGTCGCCGGTACGATGTCGATGGCCGCTGGAGAGTATGTTTCAGTCAGCTCGCAGGCAGACACAGAAAGGGCGGATCTCGAACGCGAGCGCAATGAGCTTCATATTGATAGTGAGTCCGAGTGCCGAGAGCTTGCGGCGATATACGTCAAGAGGGGACTCGAGCCTTCGCTTGCGCAACAAGTTGCTGATCGTCTGATGGCACACGACGCCCTGTCGGCCCACGCTCGAGATGAGCTAGGGTTGTCGGAGATGCACACTGCGCGCCCCATTCAAGCAGCCCTGGCCTCCGCTGTTACGTTCGCCGCCGGCGCGGCCCTGCCGCTCCTGGCGATACTGATCAGTCAACCGTCGATCATCGTCCCTTTCGTGGCCGGAAGCTCTCTCGCGTTCCTGGCGATCCTGGGTGGTCTGGCGGCACGGGTAGGTGGCGCCAGTGTCGCCGTCGGCGCCGGTCGGGTGACGCTTTGGGGGGCCGTGGCGATGGCGGCTACGGCGGCCGTCGGTGCGGCGTTCGGCAGCGCCCCATGAGCGCTGAGCTTGGCCGAGGCGAGACGGCTGCCGTTGCGACAACTGCTCCACGTCCGAATCGGGCTCGTTCGACACCACCCGTAGCGTTGATCCGGCGGTGCTCGCATGGCGGAACGGGAAATCGAGTTTTCGCCGGCCACCTCGCCGATCGGTGCACCCGCGGGCGCTGGTGCTGAAAGTCGACACCGAGCGCCATCCCGAGCTGGCGGAACGGTTCGGTGTCCGCGGGATCCTGAACTTCGTCGTGCTGCCCGGTGGGCGGCCGGTGCTGCGGCAGCCCGGGCTCGTCGATCTACTCGCCGAAGGGCCTGCCTTGTGCCACAAAGGGGATTGTGGTCTATAGCTTTTTTACGGTACGGGGCTGTAGCTCAGTTGGGAGAGCGCCTGAATGGCATTCAGGAGGTCGACGGTTCGATCCCGTTCAGCTCCACTGAAAACTGGTTCTCCTAAACTGCGAGTGGGTGCCCGAGGAGGGTTTCAGCCAACGGGCACAAGGGTGCGAAGGGTATAGAGAAACGCACGGGACCCGTGCTCTTCTGTCCCTCATCTCGATGACCTTTCTCTGCTGCTCCAAAATCGATCTCACCCCGGCTCTACCAGGCTTTTCTCACCCACTCGCAGTTTAGGAGAACCTAAATTATGACCCCCCAACTGTCTCACCCTCATTGGCAGAGAGGGGCGGCGGTCTTTTGCTCGGAGCATGAGCCGCCTCTCGGCTCCGGCGATCACCCCAGGTCGTCGAGCGAAGTCCAGCCTTCGTGCTCGGCTCGTTCGATCGACTGGTCATAAAGGGTCCAGAAGCGCTTGTTCTGGGAGAGCGCGACGATCTCGAGGTCGGTATCCTCGGTGATCGGCATGAGCACGGCGCAGGGCCGGCCGTTCTTGGTGATGATGACCGAGCCCCCGGTTGGGAGGTTGGACACGAGCTCGTTGAGTCTCGCTTTCACTTCTCGGATGGGTTCGATCTTCATATCGTGAACCTCCTTCCATCGATCACGAGCGCCTCGCCGCGCTTCCTGCCGATGAGAACGATTCGCACCGCGTTTCCCTCGACCCGGTAGAAAGCGCGCAGGACGCCGACCCGAAGCTCGTAGTCAGCATGGGACGAAGGACGCCGAAGGCGAAAGCGGTTCTTCGTTTTCATGGTTGCATCGTCCTCGCGGAGTTGAGCCTTCATCGCCTGCTTGAGCGTCCCCCGCTCCGCGGCACGCAGCCGCCTAAATTGCCTAACGGCGTCCGGTGAAAGTGTGACGGTCCTTTTCACCGCGGTCCAAATGTAGTCTCAATTGAGACCTCACGCAACGGAGGCCGATCTAGGCGCCCACCTCGAAGCACGACTTTTGAGCCGCCACCGCTGCGGAATCGTCTTCGCGATCGAGATCGCCCGCAGCCCCTCGGCCCAGAGCTCCAGCGCCGAGCGCTTCTCGTCGAGTGCGGATGACCGTGGTCCGCGCCAGGAAACCGTCCGAAATCTCGCCCATCGCTCGGCATCACCGCAGACCTGTCGGCCGCGATCCTCGGGGCGCGTCTCCCACTCACTGAGATCCCGCAACGTTCGGGGGGGAGTCTTCGCGTGGGAGGAAGGGAAGAAGCGGCGACGCTCTCCCTCGATCCCGATCGACTCGTCACCGGATTCGGTCGGGGCCATTTCTGCCGCGCGGCTTGCAAATCTCCCAAAATTGACGGCTGATGTGGGGCCCCGTGACGTCACCGCCGTGAAGCGCCAGATCGATCGGAAATCGCCGGCTGGCGCAGAGCCGCCGCTCTACTTCCATCTGCTGTTCAAGGACGAGATTGTCGAGCTCCGTCCCATTCTCGCCGATATCGGCCGACGGCGCGATGAGGTTATCGAGGAGTGGCTTCGGCTCTATCAGTTTCATTTCGGCGAGACGCGGACGCTCGCCGAGCCCGAGTTTCGGCGCATCTACGGCGCGGATCTCGATGCCACGTGCGCGCTTGGTGTGGGGGGCTTTCACCGCTTTGCCGCCGAGGTCAGAGAGATCGGAGAGCAACTTGCCGCCCGCGGCGTGCCTTTTGCGGAGGTGATCGCCTCGATGCACCTCTTCGAGTGGGCCGCCGCGCAGGTGATTCCAGCGGCGGGCGCGGCGGCGCACACGTATCTGGTTTTCGACAAGGTGAGCCACTGTCGAATGATCGTGCTCGCCGAGGCGTACTTTCGGAGCGTTCGAGCGGCCGCGACGACTCGCATTCGGGAGCTCGAGCGCGATGCCGCGACGCTCGGCGCGACGGCGCGCAGCCGCTTTCACGGCCTCGTCGGCGCCAGCGCTCCGATGCGGCAGCTCTACGAGCGCATCGAGGCGGCGGCGTCGACCCGCGGCACCGTGCTGGTCGTCGGCGAGAGCGGCACGGGCAAGGAGCTCGTGGCGCGGGCGATCCACGAATGCGCGTCCTCGCCGCGGGCGCCGTTCGTCGCGCTCAACTGCGCCGCGATCCCACGCGAGCTGATCGAGAGCGAGCTCTTCGGGTACAAGCGGGGCGCCTTCAGCGGCGCGACGACCGAGTATCTCGGGCTTTTCCGCGCGGCGGAGGGCGGGACGCTCTTCCTCGACGAGGTCACCGAGATGAGCCCCGAGACGCAGTCGAGGCTCTTGCGCGTCATCCAGGAACGGATGGTTCGCCCAGTCGGATCGACGAGCGAGGTTCCCGTGAACGTCCGGCTGATCGCGTCGACGAACCGCGACCCCAAGGAGGCCGTGAGCGAGGGGCAGCTCCGCCGGGATCTCTATTACCGCCTGCACGTGAACGTACTGACGGTTCCGCCTTTGCGCGAGCGTAGCGAGGACGTTCCGCTTCTCGTCGAGCACTTCATCACGCTGTTCAACGAGAAGCTTTGCCCGACGGTTCCGGTCCTCGGCATCGACCGCGAGGCGCTCGCCGCCCTCGAGCGCCACTCCTGGCCAGGCAATGTCCGTGAGCTTGCCAACACGATTGAGGCCGCGTTCACGTTCGGGCGGAGCGAGACCATCCAACTCGGACATCTCCCTCCCGAGATTTCGCACCAAGCGCCCCCCAAGCTCGCGTTGCCGGCCGGACCGCTGCCAACGTTCGCCGACGCCGAGCGCGAGCTCCTGCATCGCGCGCTGTCGGTGACCCGTGGAAACAAGGTGCAGGCGGCAAAGCTGCTGCGCATCTCCCGCAAGAAGCTCTACGCGAAGATCGCGAAGTACGGCCTGAACGTCTGAGGGTGCTCACGCGCGCTGACCGCGTGGGCCACTTGGCCAGCGGGAGCAGCGTCAGTAACGCGGCGCTCAAATAAAAGGCGTCAAGCACTCTGATATTCGACAAAGGGGTAGAAGGATGCCCGCCGCCTCTACGCGGTCCGACCCCGGCCGCCGTCAGAGCACGCAGTCGTCGCGCACGTCGTGATCGGCGATGCGTACGCTGATCGTCGCGAAGTCGAAGCTGCGGCCCGGACCGGAGCGGTCGCCGTCGATCTCCACGAGGTCGTGCAGGTCGAGGTCCTCGAAGTCGATCGGCCGACCGTCCTCGTCGTCGAACACCACGCCGCGCACGTCGACGGAGCGCAGTTGATCGTTGTCGCCTTCGCGGACGCAGAGCCGCACGTCGGCGCGATCGTCCGGATCCTCGCGCGTGACGCCGACGAAACGCTCGGCGATGCCCGCGACCGAGATCGCGCCGCCGTTAGAGCCGTCCGGACAAGAGAAGTCGGCATCGATGAGCGTAATGAACGAGCTCGAGATCACCCGGCCGAGCGGCAGCGAGGCTTCGCAGCCGCCGCGGCGCATGATCACCTCGACGTCTCCGGTCGGCGCGTCGGCCACCGTGAAGCCGCCGCCGTCGTTGGTCAAGTCGCTGACCTCGCGGCCCTGGCCGCGGACGATCACGGTGATGCCGCCGAGCGAGCTGTCGCGGGTCTGCGCGTAGGCCGCGCGCGCCACGCCGAGGACATGCTCCCCGAGCCACGCCAGCCAGACGCTGCGTCGGCGCCCGACGTCCGCGGTGTCGGCCGCGCCGACGTTGCCCAAGATCGTGCTGCCGCCCGGCCCCGGCGAATCGTTCTTGCCGCCGCAGCCGATCATGACGGTGACGGCCAAGAGCGCCACGGCGTAAGCCGACCGACTCCTGCGCGAGCCCATGGATGCCCCCCTTGCTGGCCATGCAAACACATGACCGGCCCGGCGGTAGCGCGCTTCCCGCGGCGCGATTCTTCCGACGCACCCTGGGCGTTCCGCGACCTCTGGGACGCGCCAGCGTCCCTGTGGGACTCGTCAGAAGAAGCGCCAGATGACGTCGCTCGTCACCCGCCAGCCGAAGATGTGATCTCCGCCGGTGACGGGAAGCTCGGCCGCCGCTCCCAGATCGACCGCATCGAGCAAGCGATAACGGGCTCCGAACGCGACTGTCGCCACCGATTCACCCCCGGCTTCCTGCGAGCCGATGTTGACCAGATCGAACCCTTCCTGGTCGATGGGCAAGCGCTCGCCGCCTCGCAGCACGCGGATCCAGTTGAACTCGACGAGCGGATAGAACCGCTCGATGCGATAATCGGCGTGTAGGCTCAGGTCATAGAAGGACGAGTCGCGTTCCGAGATCGCTAGGCGCGGGCCGGTGTACCCTTGCAGGTGCACGTTGCCGAACTTCTTGGCCGCGCTGAGAAATGGGTTCAGCAGTCCGTCACCTCTTCCCTGTAGCACGTCGCGCTCCCCCGACGGCGCCTCGTAGCGCAGTCCCGCCGTCACGATGGCGCCGGAGGCGGTGTCTCGAAGTAAGGCCGCCTTGAAACCGAATGCGAGATTCGCGAGGCCGTCCGCGTGTTCGACCACGCTTCGCGGTCGAAGGAAGATGTAGCCGTCCTTCGTCGCGATGAGACCGAAGCGATCGGTGATCGCCAGGCGCGCCTGGATTGCGACCACGTCGTAGTGGCCGCCGTTGGTCACGAAGTCGCTCGAGATGTCCGTGTGCAGAAACATCGGCCGGATCTCGCTGTCGATGCGTGGGTCCTCGTTGATCGTCGGTGCCGATACCGGTGAGATCATTTCACTCAGCGAATCGGCCAGAAGGGCTCCGGGCTTCATAAGGGCCAGTGCAAGAGCAGCCTCCAACACGGCGATCATCCGGATTGCGCGATCGTACGATCGTCCAATGCGCCCTTCCTCATCACCCTTCGGGTCCCGCGGTCGACCGGATCTCCGGGAATCGTGGACATCTCGTTGCTCTCCTTCTCTTGCCGGGTCTTCTGCGTCTCATACCTCCACGAAATAACTTCTCGCATCACAGAAGCACTTCGCGTGCCGCGCGCCGATGGCACACCACTTCCGTGTGTTGTGGAGCGCAACGAACCAGACGTGACGCGAAGTGTTGCCGAGCGCGCCATGTTGAGCGTCACCGTTGCCACGCTCGCGCGTCTGCGACGGGCGGCCGAGCGCTGTCGCCATGCGAGCCACGAGAGGAGGAAGTGACTCCCGTATTCGAGCACGACGAGAAGGCGACGCGCGCCGTCTCGTCGAGGCACACCCGTTAGTCCGCGCTACGCCGCGCGGCGGCCGGCGCGCGGTTCGACAAGCTGCGGAGCAGGCTCTCGATGCGATCGGTGTCGACGGGCTTCGAAGTGTAGGAGAGGACGCCGTCTACGCGCGCCACGCGCTCCACCGCTTCGCTGTGCTGCCCGGCGACGTAGATGATCAGTCCTTCGGGAAACCACATGTGGAGGTTCGCGATTAACTGGCTCCGGTCCTCTTCCGGTATCACGTCGTCGTCGAAGACGACGATCCCGACGTGCAGGCGGTCGACGAGTTTCTCGATCCGCCGCCAGTCGGGGAGCGCCTCGACGCGCCAGTGCGCGGAGCACGAGCGTCGCGCCAGCGCCACGAGCTGCGGGTCGCGGCTCACCACCAAGCTCGTCGCCCTCATGGCGCTCTGGCGCGTCATGCCCCCATGAAAGCATCAAGCATGCCGTGACTCTGAGCCCGCGCGCTTCTTCGTTCGCTCGCTATCGGGCGGATGACGCGAAAGGAAACAGATGTCTCGTTTTGTACCATTACCCAGTGGACGGTATCGCCGTGCCGGATGTCGTGAAAACGTCGTGAAAATGAGGAAGCAGGCCGACGAACGGTTGGGCGTAGCGGAATGGACCAGAGCGGTCCTTGTCCCGGTTCATTTCTTGCTGAGGCACTTGGCAATGCTTTCCTCGAAGGCCCTTAGAAAAGGAGGACGGAAAAATCATGGACGCCGCGCTATTTTTTGAATTTCTTCATCCCCAGACGAGCCCCATACCAAATCCGCTGAAGGGCAAGCCGAAGCCGGAATCGGAGCTGTTCGCCGAGTGTATCGAGCAGGTCGAGCTCGCAGATCGCGTCGGCTTTCGTTACGTGTGGTCGGTGGACCATCATATCATGGCTGGCCACTCTCACATGCCGGCGCCGGAGGTCTTCTTCGCGGCGGCGGCTCCCCGAACCAAGCAGATCAGGTTTGGAACGGGGGTGACCGTTCTGCCATTGGCTCACCCACTGATGACGGCGGAACGCATCGCGACGTTGGACCATCTGACCGGCGGCCGCGTCGAGTTCGGCACGGGACGAGGCGGTCACCGGGCTGACTACGACGCGATGGAGGTTCCCTACAAGGAGAACCGCGAGCGGTGGGAGGAGTCCCTCGATCTGATTCTGAAGGCGTGGAGCGAAGACGAATTCACCTTCTCGGGGCGGTTTTTCCATGTCACCGAGCCGGTGACGGTCGTCCCCAAGCCGCTCCAGAAGCCCCATCCTCCCCTTTGGTACGCCACGCTCGGCCCAAAGACCCCGGAGTTCATCGGACGAAAGGGGCTAAGCCTGCTCACCTTCTCGTTCTTCCAAGCGCTTTCTGATTTCACCGTCGGCGTCCAGATGTTTCGCCAGGCGGCGCGCGATGCCGGGCACGGTAAGAAATTGAAGATCGGTGCCGCGATTCCCGTCCACGTCGCGGAGACCTCCAAGCAGGCTCGACAAGACGCGGAGGATCTCATCCTCTGGTACATGAAGAGCTCGATTGCCATCGTGGCCAAGGGACTTCACAAGGAGCGCCCAGAGAATCTGAGGTACCTGGACAAGATGTTCTCGTCGGGCCTCGATAAGATGACTTTCGACGAGCTCATCGCGACCAACCGGATCATCTGCGGGAGCCCGGAGGACTGCATCAAGCAGCTGAAGCCCTATCAGGATCTAGGGATCGACGTGCTCCTCGGCATGTTCGAGTTCGGCGGCGGAGAGAACGCGAAGGTCCTCAGGGCGATCGATCTCTTCGGCAAGGAGGTATTGCCCTCGCTCAAGAGGAGCTCAACAGTGGAACAACGCAAAATCGCCTAGGATGTCGCGGCATACCGCTGCCAAACTCCCTGGCTGGGACAGGCGGTGAACGCCGCTTGCTCCGGTCACAGCGCTGAATAAGGAGAACCAAACGATGCTGGGATCGATCCGCGTCATTGACGCCGACGGACATATAGTGGAGCCGGTCGACATCTGGGAACGGTACCTCGAGAAGGAATACCGGGCGCTCGCGCCACAGCTCGTCTATGACGAGCATGGATTCGAAAGAGTCAAGGTGGAGGGGCGCCTCATCGGCAAGACCGCGGGCGGATTCAGCATCGGGGCAGCAATGCGTCCGCGCAATCTGTCCGCGTTGAGCGCTGACGAGCGCCGGAGAATACCCTATACGGACGCGCAGCCGGGCGCCACGGACCCGCACATACGCGTCAAGGATCTCGACACCGACGGGATCGACGCGGCCGTGCTATATCCGACGATGGGCCTTTTCTTCGGCGGCGTTCGGGATCCAGAGCTCGGTGCCGCCTTGTGCCGAGCGTACAACAACTGGCTGGCCGACTACTGTCGACCCTATCCGGACCGATTGATTGGGATCGGGGCGATTCATCCGTTGAACGTCGAATCGGCGGTCAAGGAGCTGCGCCGCGTCGTTACGGACTTGAAGTTCAGGGGCGTATTCCTCCGGCCGAACCCGTACGGGGGGCGCAACTTCGACAGCCCTGACTACGATCCCCTGTGGGCAGCCGCGCAGGATCTCGACGTGCCGATCGCCATCCACGAGGGAACGACCGCCGACATGCCGACCGCGGGCATCGATCGGTACGCCTACTTCGAAGATCCGGCTTCCCGTCATTTCTTCTCGCACATCGTGTCTCATTGCTTCGAAGAGAAGCTCGCGTGTCTTACGTTCACCTGCGGTGGCGTGCTCGAGAAATTTCCACGACTGAGGGTCATCTTCCTAGAGTCGGGAGGGGGATGGCTCCCGCACTGGCTCTATCGCATGGACGAGCACTACGAGAAGCTCGCGTTCGAAGTGCCTTGGCTCAAGCGCAAGCCGAGCGAGTACTTCAAGCGGAGCTGCTTCATTTCGTTCGATCCGGACGAGGAGAGCCTGCCGATGGCCGCTAAGCTCGTGAGCGAGGATTGTGTCATGTGGGCTACGGACTATCCGCATTTCGACGGGAAGTTTCCGGGCTCAACCAACTATATTCGGGACACCAAGGCCGTGTCGGATTCCCTGAAGAAAAAGCTCCTGCAGGACAATCCGAGCCGTGCCTATGGGCTGAGCTGAGAAGCGCGTACCGCTAAAAAAACTGAATTTTCACACCATTAAGAGGAGTTTAGTCGAATGATTATGACGACGAGACTTTCACATGTTGCGGTTGTCGTAAAGGACCTCGAGAAATCCTATCAGTGGTACCATGACATCCTTGGTTTCGAAAAAGAGGGTGAACCGATCACGGTGGATGACCGTGGCGCCGATGATCTGAATGCGATTCCATACGGCAAGGGGGTGCACCAAGCTCTCCTGATGAAGTGCGGCGACGAAGAAAAAACCCACTTTGACTTGCTGTGCTTCAAGGATGGAG
>CAVPWJ010000225.1:0-22021 GCA_963708955.1 uncultured delta proteobacterium | reverse complement strand
CCCCCCCCCCCCCCCCCTCTCTCTCTCTCTCTCTCTTGTGCCGAAAGGTCGTCGTCGTCGTCTCGTCGTCGAACCGCATGCTCACTCCGTCGGCCACTGCTACCGGTGCCGAACGGTCGTCGAGCCGATGCTGTCGGTGCAGTGGTTCGTGAAGATCGCCCCGCTCGCCGAGCCGGCGATCGCCGCGGTGCGCGAGGGACGGACGCGGTTCATCCCCGAGCACTGGGAGAAGATCTACTTCGGCTGGATGGAGAACATCCGCGACTGGTGCATCTCGCGCCAGCTCTGGTGGGGACATCAGATTCCCGCGTGGTACTGTCGGCGATGCAACGCTCGAGACATTCTCGGCACGGACGAGGAAGGCAACCTGCTGCTCACCGAGGGTGCGAAGCCGATCGTCTCGCGGACCGATCCCACGGAGTGCCCTCAAGGGCACCGCGATCTCGTGCGTGACAGCGACGTCCTCGACACCTGGTTCAGTTCGGCCCTCTGGCCGTTCAGCACCATGGGATGGCCGGAGAAGACCGAGACGCTGGCGCGCTTCTACCCGACCTCCACGCTCGTCACCGGCTTCGACATCATCTTTTTCTGGGTCGCCCGCATGATGATGCTGGGCATCCACTTCATGAAGGAGGTGCCGTTTCGCGACGTCTACGTGCACGCCTTGGTGCGCGACGAACAGGGTCAGAAGATGTCGAAGTCGAAGGGCAACGTCATCGACCCGCTCGATCTGCTCGATCGCTACGGTACCGACGCGCTGCGCTTCACGCTGGTCGCGCTCTCGGCGATGGGCCGCGACATCAAGCTCTCCGAGGATCGCGTCGAGGGCTACCGGAACTTCGCCAACAAGATCTGGAACGCCGCCCGCTTCGTGCTGATGAACGCCGCCGGCGCCGGCGACGTTTCCGCCGGCCTGCCGGCGCCGAGCGCCGACCTGACACTCGCCGATCGCTGGATCCTGCATCGCCTGGCAGCGACCGAGGCCGAGGTGCGGGACGCCCTCGACGCCTACCGCTTCAACGAGGCGGCCTCCGCGCTTTACCGATTTCTGTGGGCGGACTACTGCGACTGGTACCTGGAGATGGCGAAGATCTCGCTCGCCGATCCGGCGCGCCGCGCGACGACGCTGCGCGTGCTGGTCGGGACGCTCGAGCGCTTTCTCCGCCTGCTCCACCCGTTCATGCCGTTCCTCACCGAGGAGCTGTGGCAGGCGCTGCCGGTCCGGCGGGCGCGGGAGAGCATCGTGGTCGCGCCCTATCCGGCGCCGGACGAGGCGTGGCAGGGAGCAGACGTCGGTGCCATGGACACGGTGATCGAGGTCGTCCGTGCGGTACGGAACCTGCGCGCGGAGCTGAACGTCGCCCCGGGCGCCGCGCTCGAGCTGCTGGCGTTCGGCGACGCTGCCGGAAGTCTCCTGCCGAACGAAGCCTACGTGCGGCGCCTCTCGGGGGTCCGCTCGATCGAGGTTCGCCGCGACGGCGAGCGGCCGAAGGGCGCTGCGATCCTCGTCGTCGGCGGCCTCGATCTCGCCGTGCCGCTGCGCGGCGTGATCGAGGATCCGGCCGCGGAGATCGCCCGTAACAAGAAGCAGCTCGAGAAGCTCGACAAGGAGAGGTACGGTCTCTCCGCCAAGCTTGGCGACGCTCATTTCCTCGAGCGGGCTCCGGCCGACGTCATCGAGAAGGAGAGAGCGAAGCAGCGCGATCTCGCCGAGCGGCGCGCGACGCTCGAGCGCAACCTCGAGCGGCTGGAGAGCTTGTGAGGCCGTTCGAGACGGCGAGCGTCCGTAGGCTCGTTCGGCTCGCGCTCGACGAGGATCTCGGCCGCGGCGACGTCACGACCGAGGCCACGGTGGCGATGGCGACGCGCGCCACGGCAAAGGTAGTCGCGCGTCAGCCGCTCGTGCTCGCCGGGCTCTCGCTCGTCCCGGTGATCCTCGATGAAGCGGGGCGGCCGTCGATGGAGATCGAGTCGACGCGGGTCGACGGTACGGCGGTCGGGTCCGGAACGGTCGTCCTCGAGCTCCGCGGGGCGGCCGTCGATCTGTTGGCGGTGGAGCGGGTGACGCTCAATTTCCTGCAGCGGATGTCCGGCGTCGCCACCCTGACGCGGCGCTACGTCGAAGCGATCGCCGGCACGCGCGCGCGGATCGTCGACACGCGGAAGACCGTGCCTGGTTGGCGGCTGCTCGACAAGTACGCGGTGGCGGCCGGCGGCGGCACGAACCATCGCTTCGGGCTCGACGACGGCGTCCTCATCAAGGACAACCACCTCATCGCCTGCGGCGGCATCACGCGCGCCGTCGAGCGCGCGCGGGCAGGCGCGACTCACCTGCTGAAGATCGAGGTGGAATGCGAGACGCTCGCGGAAGTCGACGAAGCCGTGGCGTGCGGCGTCGACGTGATCCTGCTCGACAACATGACGAAGGCGGATCTCGCCGCCGCGGTCGCGAGGATCGCCGGCCGCATGCGTACCGAGGCTTCGGGAGGCGTCACGCTGGCGACGGTGCGCGAGATCGCCGAGACCGGCGTCGACCTCGTCTCGGTGGGCGCGTTGACGCACTCCGCACCGGCCGTCGACCTGGCGATGGATCTCGCGCTCGAAGCAGATCGGCAAGTAGATGACCAGCGACTCGCGCGCCGACCGTGACGGGGACGACGTGATCCGTGCCCTCTTCATCCGCGACGGCGCGCGGGTGGTCGTGCGCCCCTTCGAGGACGAGCAACGGGCGGGGCCGTATCGGCTTCTCTCTTCTTGGAAAGCCGAGCATGGTCTCGGGGTCGGCGAGAGACTCCGATGAGCCACAGCGCACACCCAGCCCGCGTCGCTCTCTAGCCGTGGGGAACGGGAGCGTCCGCAGCATGCGACCCAGCGAAACGTCGACCGCGGCGCAGTTGCTGGAGATCCTGCGGCAAGCCGACCGGCCGCTGAGCGGCCCCGACCTCGCTGCTCGGCTCGGTGTCTCGCGCGCCGCCGTGTGGAAGCACGTCCAGCGGCTGATCGCGCAAGGTTACCGCGTCTCGAGCGCCAACCCCCACGGCTACCGGTTGGAAGCTGCCGCCGACCGATTGCTGCCGGCCGAAATCGCTCGCCACCTCGCCACGCGGCGGATTGGCCGGGTGGTCCATTACTTCGAGTCGATCGATTCCAGCAACCGCCACGCCATGGATCTCGCCCGCCGCGGAGCCGCCGAGGGCGAGGCGGTGATCGTCGAGGCACAGACGGCCGGGCGAGGACGCCTCGGCCGCTCGTTCTTCTCACCGGCCGGTGTGAGCTTCTACGGATCGGTGATCCTGCGCCCGAGTATCCCGCCAGCCCGCGCGCCGCAGATCACGCTGGTGGCCGGTCTTGCCGTCGCCCAAGCGGTCGAGCGGCACGCCGCCATGCGCCCGGGCATCAAATGGCCGAACGACGTGCGTTTGGGCGAGCTCAAGGTCGCTGGCATCTTGACCGAGATGGAGTCCGAAGCCGACCGCGTGCTGCACGTGATCTGCGGAGCGGGCATCAACCTGAACGTTTCGGGCGAGCAGTTCCCTGCCGAGCTGCGCAGGGTGGCCGGCTCGGTTCTGTCGGTGAGCGGGCGGCGGGTGGACCGAGCCGCGTTCGCCGCGGATCTGTTCGCGAGCTTCGAGCGGCTCTACGACGAGTTCCTCGCCGGCGGCCTCGCTTGCCTTCGCGAGCGGTGGGAGGCGTACTCGGTGCTGACCGGCCGGTGGGTGACGGTAGAGGGCTTCGGAGAGGCGACCGATGGCGAGGTTCTCGGCATCGACGACGACGGGGGCCTGCGGCTGCGGGGCCGCCGCGGCGAGGTGCTGCGCGCCATCGCCGGCGACGTCACGTTGAAGAAATCACAGGACCATCGTAACTGACGCAATGAGGGCGGCCCCAGGGTCGAGGGGATGGTTTGCGTGAAGACCGATACTCGCCCGGAGCCGGGCTGCTTTCAACCGATGCCCGTCAAAGCAAGCGCGCCACGCTCCCTCGCGGAAACGCGGCGCGCTCGCCCGGACCGCCGCACGCGGCCCATGGTCGGACGGTTGCTCAGAACTCCGGGGCCGGCGACGAGGCCGCGGCCCTTTTCTCCTCCGGCTTCTCGGCGATGATGGCTTCGGTCGTCAGCAGGAGTCCGGCCACCGAAGCGGCGTTCTGCAGCGCCGTAGCGCACGACCTTGGTCGGGTCGACGATGCCCTGCTTGATGAGGTCGCCGTACTCGTCGCTGGCGGCGTTGAACCCGAAGGCGCCCTTGCCGCTGCGGATCTTGTCGACCACTACCGATCCATCGGCGCCGGCGTTGCGGGCGATCCAACGGGCCGGATCTTCCATGGCGCGGCGCACGATGCGGACGCCGACCTGCTCCTCGTCCGAGAGGCGCAGGTCGTCGAGCGCCGCCGCGGCGCGCAACAGCGCCACGCCGCCGCCCGGCACGATGCCTTCCTCGACCGCCGCGCGCGTGGCGTGCATGGCGTCCTCGACGCGCGCCTTCTTCTCCTTCATCTCCACCTCGGTGGCGGCGCCGACCCGCACCACCGCAACGCCGCCAACCAGCTTGGCCAGGCGTTCCTGCAGTTTCTCGCGGTCGTAGTCCGACGTGGTCTCCTCGATCTGGGCGCGGATCTGCTTGATGCGCGCTTCGATCTCGGTCTTCTTCCCACCGCCGTCGATGATGGTCGTATTGTCCTTGTCGCTCACCACGCGCTTGGCGCGGCCGAGATCGCTCAGGGTCACGTTCTCGAGCTTGATGCCGAGCTCCTCGGCCACCATGCGCCCGCCGGTCAGGATCGCGATGTCCTCGAGAATGGACTTACGGCGGTCGCCGAAAGCCGGCGCCTTGACGGCGGCGCCTTCAACGTGCCGCGGATCTTGTTCACCACCAGCGTGGCGAGCGCCTCGCCCTCGATGTCCTCGGCGATGATCAAGAGCGGCCGGCCCGACTTCGCCATCTTCTCGAGCACCGGCAGCAGGTCGCTTCATGTTGCTGATCTTCTTCTCATTGATCAGGATGTAGGGGTTCGTCGAGCACGACTTCCATGCGCTCCTGGTCGGTGACGAAGTAGGGCGAGAGGTAGCCGCGGTCGAACTGCATGCCTTCGACGACCTCGAGCGGGGTCTCCAGGCTCTTCGCCTCTTCGACCGTGATCACGCCCTCCTTGCCGACCTTCTCCATCGCCTCGGCGATGATGTCGCCGATCGTCGAATCGTTGTTGGCCGAGATGGTGCCGACCTGGGCGATCTCCTTCGGGTCCTTGGTAGACTTCGAGAGCTTCTTCAGCTCCTCGACCATCGCCGCCACCGCGCGGTCGACGCCGCGCTTGAGGGTCATCGGGTCGTGGCCGGCGGCCACCATGCGGCAGCCTTCGGAGTAGATGGCCCGCGCCAAGACCGTCGCGGTGGTCGTGCCGTCGCCGGCGACGTCGGAGGTCTTCGAAGCCACCTCCTTCACCATCTGCGCGCCGATGTTCTCGAACTTGTCCTCGAGTTGGATCTCCTTGGCAACGGTCACGCCGTCCTTGGTGACGGTCGGCGCTCCCCACGACTTCTCGATCATCACGTTGCGTCCCTTGGGCCCGAGGGTGACGGTCACCGCGTCGGCCAAGGTCTTGACGCCACGCAGGATCTTGTCGCGCGCCTCGGTGCTGAACTTGACTATCTTTGCAGCCATGGACTCCTCTCCTTCAAAGAATTCTTGTGGTGGCGCGATCAGCCTTCGACCACGCCGATGACGTCGTCCTCGCGCAGAATCAGGTAATCGTCGCCGTCGAGCTTGATCTCGGTCCCGGCATACTTGGCGAACAGCACGGTATCCCCAGCCTTGACGTCGATCGGCAGCACCTTGCCGTCCTCGCGGCGCCCGGGGCCGACTGCAATTACCTTGCCTTGTTGGGGCTTTTCCTTCGCCGTGTCGGGGATGATGATGCCGCCCGTGGTCTTGTCCTCCTCGGCGAGCCTCTTGACGATGATGCGATCGTGCAGCGGCTTGATACGCTGGGCCATACCCTAAGTTCCTCCTGCAGAAGTGTTTTCGCCTTTGGTTTCGGGCGCCAAAGAAATAAGCTCGATCGTGCCGAGATCAAGGGCCCCGGAGAAAAATTCTCGGGAAACGACTGCTGCCTGGCCCACCGGGTTTGATGGACATGTCTAGGTGTGGCTCGGGCGGGGGGAAGCGCAGGGACCTCCATTACCGCAGCGTTCGTTGGTAGGCCCGTTGGATCGAGGCGATCTTCTGCGGCAGATTCTCCGGCGTCCAGTCGTCGGTCGGGATCGGCTTCAGCACTACCGCTTCGATGGTCGCGGGTCGTACGAACATCGCGTGCTCGGGCAGCGCGTCGAGTGCGTTCTTGAAGACGATCGGCACGATCGGCACGCGGGCGGCCATCGCCAGGCGAAACGCGCCCTTCTTGAAGCGGCCGAGCTTCAGCAGCGCGGGGCCGCGGGGTTCCTCCGGGGCGATGGCGATCGACAAGCCGCGGCGCAGAGCGTCGAGGGCGGGCTCGAGCGCGCGCACCGCCCGCTCGTGGTTCGCGTGGTCGACGAAGACGGCACCGGCGAGCGCGAGGACCGGTCCGAAGATCGGATTCTTCCGCACCCCCCGCTTGGCGATGCCGACGAAGTCGCGTCGCAAGAGCCTGCAGAGCAGCAGCAGGTCGATCGCGCTCCGGTGATTGAAGATGAAGACCGCCGGGCGGTGCGACCACAGATGGTCTTCGCCCTCGACCCGCACGTCGACGCCGGCGAGCGCCGTGCCGATCTCGCCCCACACGCTGGTCGCGACGTTCACCGTGCGCCGCCACGAGCCGTCGAGCAGAAACCCCGGCAGGCCGAGCAGCAGCGCGGGGACGAGGCTGCCGACGGCCAGCGAGGTGCGTACGATCTCGGTCATGCCCGGAGTGCCGCGGCTGGTAAAATCGCGGCTCGGCCAGCCGCGTTTGACGGCGATCCCGCGCAGGCGCCTGTTCGGGTTCGTCGGGCGTGGATGGCCGACGATCGCCAAGAGCGGCAGGTCCTCGTCGCTGTCGGAATAACAGTAGCTCTGCTCGAGGTCGACGCCGTGCTTGGCGGCGAAGCGGCGGACGGCGGTCGCCTTGCCCTCGCCGTAGCAAGTCGGTTTCAGTACCGCGCCGGTGAATCGGCCCTGCTCGACTTCAAGCCGGGTGCACAGCACGTGGCGGATCCCCAGGTCCTCGGCGAGTGGGGCGATCTGATAGCGAGTGGCCGACGAAACCACCGCCACGCTGTGCCCCTTCTTCAAGTGAGCCTGCACGAGCGCGCGCGACTCGGGGTACACGCTAGCGGCGAGCCGTTCGCGGAACACGCGCTCGCCGATCGCGGTGAAATCCCCTTCCTGTACGCCCTTCAGCAAGCTCGACGTGCCGGCGACGAACGACGAGAAGCCGATCTGGCCGAGCTGGAACTGGGCGATTGCCGTCGCGGTCTCGATAATCTCCGAGCCACGCATGCGACCGGTGACGATCGCGTCACGGAGGAACTCCACGACCGAGAAGCCGGCGACCAGCGTCCGGTCAACGTCGAAGAACGCGCCGATGCGGGCTCCGGAGGGACCTTCGACGATCTCCCGTGTCAGATCCGCATGCGCCATCGAGGCGGCTCAGCCTCTCAGAAGCGAGCCGGCGACGCAATCGCCGCGGACAGGCGCGCGAGGTAGTCGCGTCGGGGGATTTCGCGCGCGCCGAGCGAGGCGAGGTGCGGGGTCAGGAGCTGCACGTCGAGCAGGGTGAATCGGTTGGCGCGCAGCCGCTCGACCAGCGCCGCGAGGGCGATCTTCGAGGCGTCGCTCGCGCGGTGAAACATCGACTCGGCGGCGAACAGTGCGCCGATCGCCACGCCGTACAGGCCGCCGACCAGCCGCTCTCCCGCCCACACCTCCACGCTGTGCACCCAGCCGAGCCCGTGCAGCGTCAGGTAGGCTTCCTTCATGTCGGGGGTGATCCAGGTGCCTTCGGACCGCTCGGCGCAGCCCGCGAGCACCTCGGCGCAGGCGCGGTCGAACGTGACCTGGAAGGCGCCGCGCCGGCGCTTACGCCGCAGGCTCCGCGATTCGTGGAAGCCGTCCAAGGGCAGCACCGCGCGCGGGTCGGGAGACCACCAGCGCAGGCGTTCGCTCGGGTCCGGCCAGGGGAAGATCCCGGCGCGATACGCTGCCAGCACCGTTCCGGGCTCGAGGTCTCCGCCGGCGGCGAGCAGCCCGTTCGGCAGCGCGGCCCGCGGGTCCGGCATGCGGTAGCGGCTGGGTCGGGGCTCGCGGGGAAGCACGGGGTTCTCCGGTTCATCCGCGCACGTGCGCGCTCACGAACGCGACGACCCCATCGATCACCGCGGGATCGTCGAAGATGTCGTTGTGGCCGGCGCCGCGCACTCGCAAGAACGTCTTCGGCTCGCGCGCCAGCGCGAACAGCCGCTCGCCGAGATCGAAGGGAATGATCTCGTCACGATCCCCGTGAACGGCGAAGAACGGCACGGAGAGCGAGGCGATGCGCGCCGAGGAATCGAAGCGATCGCCGGCGAGCATGGCGAACGGGCCGTAGTGAACCCGCGCGACGTCATGCAGGTTGGTGAACGCGGAGACGACGGCAACCGCGGCGCACGGCCGCCGCGTCGCCAGATGGATCGACACCGCGCCGCCGAGCGACTCGCCGAAACAGACGAGGCGCGAGGCGGCGACGTCGCGCTGCCGCAGGGCATCGTAGGCGGCCTCGGCGTCGAGGTAGACGCCCGCCTCGGTCGGCGTGCCCTCGCTGCGGCCGTATCCGCGGTAATCGTAGGCGAGCACGCCGAGACCGCGCGCGGCGAAGGCGAGCAGCACGTCTGCCCGGTCGGCGATGTTGCCGCCGTTGCCGTGCGACCAGAGGAGCGTGGCGGTCGATCCCGGCGGCTGGATGTACCACGCATGGAGACGCGGGCCGTCCGCGGCGCGGAGCCATAGCTCGGAGGCCCCGCGCGGCGGCTCACCGACGTCGGGGCTCGGAAAGAATACGAGGCGATCGATCATCGACCTGTAGCCGCAGAGGCCCACGGCGAGGAGGAAGCCCGCGAACAGCCGGAGGCCGCGGATCACCGATCGAGCTCACGGCACCCGCAGCGCGACCTTGCCGAAGTGCGCGCTGGATTGGACCACGCGGTGCGCCTCGCCCGCCTCGGCGAGCGGCAGCACGCGGTCGACGACCGGGCGGAGCCGCCCGGCGCGCAGCTCGCCGCCGAAGCGCTTCTCGAAAGCGTTGACGATCGGCGCCGGAACTTCTCCCAGGCGGAGAACCGTCTCGTCGCTCGGTCGATCGAACACGATGGCTCGCATGGCGGATCTTGTAGCCGCTTGCGGCGCGCAGGGAAACCGCGATTTGCCGAGCGCTGGCCGATCGGTTATGGGCGCCGGGTGCAGCGACCGGCGGCGGATGCCGAACAAGCGATGGCGCGCGCGCTCGCCGAGGCGCGGCGAGCGCAGCGGCGCGGCGAGGTGCCGGTCGGCGCCGTGGTGGTGGTCGGCGGCGAAGTCGTCGCCCGCGCGCACAACGAGACGATCCGCGCCCACGACCCGACGGCGCACGCGGAGATCCTCGCGCTGCGCCGTGCGGCCAAGCGGCTCGGCAGCCATCGGCTGCTCGGCGCTCACCTCTACGTCACGCTCGAGCCGTGCGCGATGTGCGTCGGCGCGATGATCCAGGCGCGTATCGCCTCGCTCTGCTTCGCCTGCCGCGATCCCAAGGCGGGAGCGGTGGTCTCGCTCTACGAGCTCGCCTCAGACCGACGGTTGAACCACCGGATCCCGTTCCACGAGGGACCGCTCGCTGAGGAGTGCCGCGGCGTCCTGCGGGAATTCTTCCGCGCTCGGCGAAGCGAGAAGCGCTCGCCACCGCGGTGAGCGCTTCTCGCCCCGCCCGTGCGCTTTCTCGTTTCCGGGAGCAATTCCGGGGCGCGGCGTGGTGGAGAAGGCAATTCCGAACGGCCCGGCTCTTGCTGTCATCCCCGACGGCCATGGGGCCTCACGGGCTAACCACGCCGAACCGCATTCTCGTCTGTGGCGCCATCGCGCTTTTCCTCGTTCTCGGGCGGGCAGGCGGGTTCGTGGCTTCGGCCGAGGAGGCCGCGACGCTGATCCTCGTCTACCACCGTTTCGGCCCGACGGTGGCGGATGCGATGACGGTGACGACCTCCACGCTCGAGTGGCAGCTCGGCTACCTCGCCGACCATGCCTGCGCGGTTGGCTCCCTGCGCAGCCTCGTCGAGTGCCGTCGCGGGACCGCCCGGTGCACGCGGCCGCCAGCGGTGGTGGTTACCGTCGACGACGGGCATCGCTCGGTCTACTCCGACCTGCTGCCGGTAGTGAAGCGCTTCGGCGTGCCGGTGACGCTCTTCATCTATCCCTCCGCCGTGTCCCGTGCCGACTACGCGCTAACCTGGGATCAGCTCCGAGAGCTCGAGCAGAGCGGCCTCTTCGAGATCCAGTCGCACAGCTACTGGCATCCGAACTTCAAGCAGGAGAAGCGGCGGCTCGGCGCCGACGCGTACCGTCGTTTCGTGGCCGACCAACTGCTCAAGTCGCGAACGATCATCGCACGGGAGATCGGTGCTCCCGTCGATCTCTTGTCCTGGCCGTTCGGGATTCACGATCGCGAGCTCGAGGAGCAGGCCGTCGCCGCCGGCTACGTTGCCGCCGTCACGCTCGAAGGGCGGCCGGCTCGACCACGGGACGATCTCATGGCGCTACCGCGCCATCTGGTGAGCGAGCACGATCGCAACGCGGTGTTCGCGCGGCTCCTCGCGGAAGTCTGCCCGTGAAGAACCGGTGGCGTCTGGCTGGAAGCGCCGGCGCGCTGCTGCTCGGGCTTCTACCGTCGGCGACATCCGCTTACAGCGGCACGGTGGTCGATGCCGGCGACGGGAAGCCCGTCTCGGGCGCCTACGTCACGCTCGGCGACCGGGTGGTGAGAACCGACGCCAACGGCGACTTCGTCATCGACGGCGAGGGGCCGAGTCTGCGGGTTCGCGGGCTCGGCTACGGCCGTTTAGATCTTCCGGGCCCCGCGGCGGGCGCCGCGCCGTTTGCGGTCGCGCTGCCCAAGCTCTCCGTCAAGGCGCTGTACCTCTCGTTCTTCGGAATCGGCGATCGTCGGTTGCGAGAACGAGTCCTCGACCTCGTCGACGACACGGAGGTCAACGCTGTGGTCATCGACGTCAAGGGGGACAACGGCAAGGTCCCGTATCGGAGCTCGGTGTCGCTCGTCTCCGAAGTCAGAGGGCAGCGTCCGCGGACGATCCAGGACCTCCCGTCGCTGCTCGGATCGCTCCACGCCAAGCACATCTACGTGATCGCGCGCATCGTGGTCTTCAAGGACCGTCTGTTGGCGGCCGGCCGGCCGGATCTCGCGGTCAAGATGGCGAGCGGCGCGCTCTGGTACGATCGCGAGGAGAGCGCCTGGGTGGACCCGTTTCGCAAGGAAGTCTGGGACTACAACATCGAGATCGCGGAAGAGGCGGCGCGAAACGGCTTCGACGAGATCCAGTTCGACTACGTGCGTTTCCCGGACGCCGTGGATCTGCGCTACTCGCGGCCGGCCACGCAGTCGGGCCGCGTCGAGGCCATCGACGGCTTCCTCGTCGAGGCGCGCCGCCGGCTCGTCCGCTACAACGTGTTCCTCTCGGCCGACGTCTTCGGTTATGTCTGCTGGAACAGGAATGATACGACGATCGGCCAGAGGATCGAGGATCTTGCCCCACTCGTCGACTACGTCTCGCCGATGCTCTACCCGTCCTCGTTCCAGTTCGGCATTCCCGGCTACAGCATGCCGGTGGCGCATCCCTACGAGATCGTTCACTCGTCACTCTCCGAAGCGCAGCGGCGGACCGGACTGCCCGCAAGCCATTTTCGCCCCTGGCTGCAAGCGTTCCGAGACTATGCATTCGACCGGCGGGCCTTCGACGGAGCGGCGATTCGCGCTCAGATCCGCGGAGCCGAGGACTTCGGATCGAGTGGCTGGATGCTGTGGAACCCCCGGAACGTTTACCAAGGAGACGGACTGGCGGAGGAGTAGCGCCGGCCCGCGCCGAGCGAGGCGCGGTGCGAAGGCGGCTGTCGCTTTGCTCGTGCTCGGCGCGGCGCTCGTGCGAGCCTCGGCGGCGCCGGCGGGCAACGCCGGCCGGCCGCCGCCCGGCGAAGTGCGTCGCGCGCTCGAAGCCGTCGCCGGCGTCGTCGACGAGGAGATCGGAGCGGGGCGGATCCCGGGTGCCGTGGTGCTCGTCGGGCACGACGGCGAGATTGTGTACCGCCGCGCCTTCGGCGCGCGCCAGACCGTTCCCGAGCGTCAGCCGATGACCGACGACACGATCTTCGATCTCGCCTCGCTCACCAAAGTGGTCGCCACCACCACCGCGGTGATGCAGCTCGTCGAACGCGGAGACCTCCACCTGGACGCCCCCGTCGCTCGCTACTGGCCCGCCTTCGGTGGAAACGGCAAGCGACGGATCACGGTCGAGGAGTTGCTGACACATCGCTCTGGCCTGCGCGCCGACATCGATCTTCGCTCGTCGTGGTCGGGTTACCGCGAGGCGCTGACGAGGATCGCCGCCGAGCGCCCGCTCCGGCCGCCGGGATCGGGTTTCCTCTACAGCGACATCAATTTCGAGGTGCTCGGCGAGCTCGTTCGGCGGGTCTCGGGCCAACCGCTCGACGTCTACTGCCGCGCGCGCGTCTTCGAGCCGCTCGGCATGCGAGACACCGGCTTCCGGCCGGCCGCACGGAGCGCTGGCATCGCTCCCACCACCTACGTCGGCGGCCGGCTGCGTCGCGGTGAAGTGCACGACCCGACGGCGCAGCGCATGGGCGGCGTGGCGGGGCACGCGGGCCTCTTCTCGACCGCGGGCGATCTCGCGGTCTTCGCGCAGATGCTGCTCGATGGCGGCGCGGCACGGGGGGCGCAGATCCTGAAGCCCGCCACCGTGAGAAGAATGACGCGGCCGCAGGGTTCCGCGGCGCCGCCGAGGCGCGGGCTCGGGTGGGAGATAGGCTCGAGGCTCGGTTCCGCGTCCTACGGACACACCGGGTACACGGGGACTTCGCTGTGGATCGATCCCGCGACGCGGAGTTTCGTCGTTCTTCTCACCAACCGCGTCCATCCCGATGATCGAGGCGACGCGCGACCGATCCGGCAGCGCGTCGCTGCTCTCGCCTCCGAAGCGTTCACCTCGGGGCTTGCGCGCAGCTTCGCAGCCGACGGCCGAAGCGCCGTCGAGAGCGGAGTCGACGTGCTCGTCTCCGAGCGCTTTGCCCGGCTCGCTGGCAGTCGCGTCGGGCTGATCACCAACGAGTCCGGCGTGGATTCGACGGGTCGCCGAACGATCGAGCTGTTGGAAAGCGCGCCGGGCGTCCAACTCGTCGCGCTGTTCAGCCCCGAGCACGGCCTCGGCGCGGACCGCGAAGGCGAAGTCGGGTCGGGCCGGGAACCCTCCACCGGCTTGCCGGTGCACAGCCTGTACGGAGCGGTGAAGCGGCCGACCACCGCCATGCTGCGCGGTGTCGATGTTCTGGTCTTCGACGTTCAGGACGCCGGGGTCCGCTTCTACACGTACGTGACCACGATGGCCTACGCCATGGAAGCGGCGGCCGAGCACGGGCTGCCGTTCTACGTGCTCGACCGTCCCGATCCGATCAGCGCGGCCGTGGTTCAAGGGCCGGTCCTGGATCGGGATCTGCGGTCGTTCACCGGCTATTATCCGTTGCCCGTGCGCTACGGCATGACGATCGGCGAGCTCGCTCGCTTCCTGAACGCGGAGAACGCGATCGGAGCCGACCTGCGCGTGATCGAGATGCGCGGTTACCGCCGGGCGCAGTGGCACGACGAGACCGGGCTGCGCTGGGTTCGTCCGTCGCCGAACCTGCGATCGGTGGACCAGGCCGCGCTCTATCCCGGCGTCGCGCTGGTCGAGGGAGCAAACGTCAGCGTGGGGCGCGGCACGGACGCTCCGTTCGAGGTCGTCGGCGCGCCTTGGATCGACGGCGCGGCGCTGGCTTCGTACCTGAACGGCCGGTCCGTCGCGGGCGTGCGCTTCGAGCCCTTCGACTTCACGCCGGCCGAACAGCCCTTTCGCGCCGCGCTCTGTCACGGAGTCCGCCTCCGGTTGCTCGACCGCCAGCGACTCGATGCGCCGGCGCTCGGGGTCGAGATCGCCAGCGCGCTCCGGCGGCTGTACGGCGGGGTGTTCGATCTCGGCGCGACGCTGGGAATGATCGGCGACCGCGCGACGCTCGAAGCGATCGGCCGAGGAGAAGACCCGCGATCGATCGTGCGGCGGTGGCAAGGCCCGCTCGAGCAGTTCTCCGCGCTGCGGGCGAAGTATCTGATCTACTGAAAGACCCAAGGTCTCGACGTGGGTGGAGGACACGGCCGACGATGGCATACAGCGTAAAAGTGGGCGCGCCGCTGCGACCCGAAGACCTCTACCGGAGCAGCCCGCCGGAGAGCATCCCGTTCACGACGACCGCCGAGCTCGAGGCCGCGACCGAGTTCTTCGCGCAAGCTCGGGCTCTGGATGCCGTGCGTTTCGGAGTCGGCATGGCGCGCGATGGCTACAACATCTTTGCGCTCGGGCCGTCGGGCACGGGTCGCCATTTCCTCGTCGAGCAGGTCCTCCAGCAACCAGCGGGGAAGGGCGTGCGGCCACCGGACCAATGCTACGTGCACAATTTCGACGAGCCGCATCGGCCTCGGTCGCTGCGGCTCCCGGCCGGCGTCGCGGTTCGCTTCCGCAAAGACATGGAGCGGCTCGTCGAGGAGCTCCGTCCGGCGCTGACCGCCGCGCTCGAAAGCGAGGAGTACCGGACTCGGCGGCAGGTGATCGAGGAGGAGATCAAGGAGCGCCAGGAAAAGGCGTTTGCCGAGGTCGAGGAACGCGCCAAGGCCCAGAGCTTCGCCCTGCTGCGCACGCCGATGGGTCTCGTTCTCGCGCCGCTCCGCGACGGCGAAATTCTCGCTCCGGCGGACTTTCAGAAACTGCCCGATGACGAGCGCCGCCGGAGGGAGGAGCAGCTACAACTGTTGCAGCGCGATCTGCAAGAGATCATCCGCAAGATTCCGCAGTGGGAGCACGAGGCGCGGGAGCGGCTGCGTGAGCTGAACCGCGAGATCGCCAGCTTGGCCTTCCACCACCTCATTCGCGAGCTGCGCGAGCGGCACCGTGAGCTTCCCGAGATCGTCGCTTATCTCGACGCCGTCGAGCGCGACCTCGTGGAGAACACGCGCAGCTTGCTGGCGGCCGACGAGCCGCCGTCGGGAGGGCCGCAGAGCGGCGCGGCGAACGTCCTCGGCGAACCGCCCTGGTTTCGACGCTATCGTGTCAACGTGCTGGTGGATCACGGCTCCTCGAGCGGAGCCCCCGTCGTCTACGAGGACAACCCGAGCTATCAGAACCTGATCGGCCGCGTGGAGCACCTGGCGCAGATGGGCGCGCTGGTCACCGACTTCACGTTGATCAAGTCCGGAGCGCTGCATCGCGCCAACGGCGGCTACCTGGTTCTCGACGCTCTGCGCGTGCTGCTCCAACCGTTCGCCTGGGAAGGGCTCAAGCGGGCGTTGCAATCGCGACAGTTGCGCATCGAGTCGGTGGGGCAGCTTCTCAGCCTGGTGAGCACGGTCTCCCTCGAGCCCGAACCGGTGCCTCTGGACGTCAAGGTGGTTCTGATCGGCGATCGGCGTCTTTACTATCTGCTCTGCGAAGCGGATCCGGATTTCTCGCGGCTCTTCAAGGTGGCCGCTGACTTCGAAGACGACGTCGACCGCACACCCGAGAGCGAGGCCGACTACGCGCGGCTCGTGGCGATGCTGGCGCGCAAGGAGCGGCTTCGGCCGTTCGATCGCGGCGCGGTGGCGCGCGTGATCGAACAGGGCGCGCGCGCCGCGGGCGACGCTGAGAAGCTCTCGGCGCGTACGCAGGGCGTCCTGGACCTGCTCCGCGAGGCCGACTATTGGGCCGGCGAGGCCGGCCGCGAGACCGCCACGCGGGAGGACGTCGAGCGCGCGATCGACGCGCAGATCGCCCGCTCCGACCGCGTCCGCCGCCGGCTTCTGGAGGAGGTGCTGCGCAAGACCCTGCTGGTGGATACCTCCGGTCGCGAGATCGGGCAGGTGAACGGCCTGTCGGTGCTCCAGCTCGGCGGCTTCGCGTTCGGGCATCCGAGCCGGATCACGGCGCAGGTGCGACCCGGCAAGGGCGAGATCGTCGACATCGAGCGGGAGGTCGAGCTGGGCGGCCCGATCCACTCCAAGGGCGTTCTCATCCTTTCGGGGTTCATCGGCGGACGCTATGCGCGGGAGCGTCCGCTGTCGCTCTCGGCGAGCCTGGTCTTCGAGCAATCCTACGGTGGGGTCGAGGGGGACAGCGCTTCGGCCGCAGAGCTGTTCGCGCTGCTCTCCGCCGTCGCCGAGGTGCCTCTGCGCCAATCGCTGGCGGTCACCGGGTCGATGAACCAACACGGGCGGCTGCAGGCGATCGGCGGGGTCAACGAGAAGATCGAGGGCTTCTTTGACCTCTGCCGGGCGCGAGGGCTGACCGGCGAGCAAGGAGTGCTCATTCCCCTCGCCAACGTGAAGCATCTGATGCTTCGTCGCGACGTCGTCGAGGCCGCGCGGGCGGGTCGGTTCCACGTCTATCCGATCGACGACGTCGACCGGGGAATGGAGATCCTCACCGGCCTCCCGGCGGGTGAGCGCGACCAGCGTGGAAACTACCCGGAGGGAAGCATCAACCACCGGGTCGAGTCGCGGCTCGCCCGGCTGGTGGAGATCTGGTCCGTGCTGGGGGAGAAGAGCGGGAGGAAGGGGCCGTGAGCGAGCCCGAGGTTTTCGGACGCGTGCTCGTCGCCTTCGATCTCTCGCCGCACAGCCGGACCGCCCTCGCCGCCGCGGTGGATCTCGCCACGCTCTTCCATGCCGAGCTGCTGGGCGTTTTCGTCGAGGATGCCGACCTCCTGCGGCTCGCCGATCTCGGGTTCGTGAGCGAGGTCGCCTCGTTCTCGGCATCGATCCAGCCGCTCGACTCCGAGCGAATGCGGCTGCAGTTGCGCGCCGTCGCCGAGCGCGCCCGCCGCGTGCTCGGCGCTTCGGCCGAGCGCGCCCGCGTGCGTTGGTCCTTCCGCGTCGCGCGCGGATCGGTGGCCGCCGCGGTCGTGGAGGGAGTCGGCGGCCGCGACCTGATCAGTCTCGGGCGGCTCGGCTGGTCGCGGTTCAGCACAGCCCAGCTCGGCCGGACGGCGCGAACGATTCTCGCCGAGGCACAGGTCTCGGCGCTGGTGTTGCAACAGGGGGGCTGGGCGGCGGCGCCGCTGTGCGCGCTCTACGACGGTTCGAAGGCCGCGCGCCGCGGCCTCGACGCGGTCGGCCGCCTGGCGCAAGGAAGAACGCCGACCGTCTTGGTGGCGGCTAGCGACGACCGCGGCGCCGAACGGCTCGAACACGAGGCCGCGGAGCGGCTGCGGGCGCAGGGCGTCGGCGCTCGATTTCGCCGCGTGATCGGAGCGGATCGCAAGACGGTGCTCGCCGCGTTACGCGCCGCGGGCCCTGGCTTCATCGTGCTTCCGGCCAAGCCCGGCGAAGACCTGGCCGATTTTCTCGCCGAGACCGAGGCGCCGGTTCTCGTGGTGCGCGACGTCGAGTAGCCGTCGCGCTACGTCTCGGGGATCGTCTCGATCTCCGCGAGCCAGGCCGCCACCGAGGCGTCGGCGGGCATCCGCCAGTCGCTGCGTGGGGACAGCGAGCTTCCCGAGCCGACCTTGGGGGAGTCGGGAACGCAGTCGCGCTTGAACTGATTGGCGAAGAAGCGCTCGAGGAAGACGCGCAGCCAGCGGCGAATCTCGGCGAGCGAGTAACGGCCCGCGAATGCGTGCAGCGCCATGCGGGCGATGCGGCGGGGGCCGAAGCCGAAGCGCAGAAAATAGTAAAGAAAGAAGTCGTGCAGCTCGTACGGCCCGACGGTCTCTTCAGACTTCTGGCGGATCTCGCCGCTCGCGTCGAGGCGCAGCAGCTCTGGGCTGATCGGCGTTGCCAGCACGTCCTTCAGCACGCGAGCCACCTCCGGCTCGTCGCCGAACACCGCCTCCGCGGCCCAGCCGATCAGGTACGAGATCAACGTTTTCGGCACCCCGGCGTTGATTCCGTAGTGCGACATGTGGTCGCCGCCGTAGGTCGCGAAGCCGAGGGCGAGCTCGGAGAGGTCCGCGGTGCCGAGGTCGATGCCGCGCTCTCGGCAGGCGATCGAGAGCAGTAGCCACTTGCGGGCCCAGGCCTGCACGTTCTCGAAGACGAGGTCTTCGGTCGAAGGGTCGTGGCCGATCGCGGCGAACAGCGGGTGGACGACCGGGGTGATGTCGATCTCGCTGAGCGTCGCGCCGAGCGCGCGCACCAGCGCCCGAGCGTTGTCGCGCGTGCGCAGCGACGTGCCGAAGCCGGGCAGCGTGACGCCGAGGACGCGTGATCGCGGCAGGCCGAGCAGGTCGACCGCGTGGACGGCGACGAGCAGCGCCTCGGTGGAATCCTGGCCGCCGGAGACGCCGACGACGATGCGGCGTAGATCCTCGGGCAGGGCCACGAGGCGGCGGGCGAGCGAGGTCGTCATGATCTGGAAGGTCTCTCGGCAGCGAGCATCGCGTGCCGCGGGGTCCGAGGGCACGAACGGCCGGGGGTCGATGCACCGGCGAAAGCTTCGGTAGAGGCTCGCGGGACGGGCGTCGTCACCCGAGCCGACTGCCACCGTGCGTAACGTCCGCCCGTGTAGGGCAGCGTTCTGCCCCCACGAGCCCTGCCGCATGCGGTCCTCGAGTAGCGAGCGCGGATCCACGTCGACGACGACCGTGGTCCCTTCCAGAGCGAACCGCTCGGTCTCCGCGATCATCTCGCCCCGCTCGGCGATCAGCCCGTGCCCGTCCCAGGCGAGGTCCGACGTCGATTCGCCGAACCCGGCTGCGCCGTACATCTGCACGACGAGGTTCTTCGCCGAAGAGGAGCGGACGAGATCGCGGCGATACTCGCGCTTGCCGATGGTGACGTTGGAGGCGGAGAGGTTGGCGAGCACCGTCGCGCCGGAAAGAGCGGCGATGGTCCCGGGCGGAATCGGAGTCCAGAGGTCCTCGCAGACGTCGGTGTGGAGGACGAAGCCGGGAAGGTGGGCGGCACGCACCAGCACGTCGGTGCCGAACGGAACCGTGTGGCCGAGCAGGCGGATCTCCATCGCGTGCGCCGCCGCCGCCGGCTGGAACCAGCGAAGCTCGTAGAACTCGCGATAGTTCGGCGGGAAGGCCTTGGGAGCCACCGCCACCGGCCGGCCGCCGTAGAGCGTGACCGCGCAGTTGAAGAGCAGGTGGTCGACGGCCAGCGGTAGGCCGACCGAGAGCAGCAGGTTCCAGTGCGCCGTCGCGGCGGCCACTCGCTCGAGGGCGGCCAGTGAGCCCTCGAGGAGGGGCTCCTGGAAGAAGAGGTCGCCGCAGGTGTAGGCGGAGAGCCCGAGCTCCGGGCAGAGCGCGTACTGGGCCCCCTCGTCGTGCACGCGTGAGAGCACCCGCAGATGCGCCTCGGCGTTGAAGACGGGATCGGCGACGCGCACCTCGGGCACGCAAACGGCGACGCGCGCGTAGCCGTGGCGGCGAACGTCCAGGAAGTCCTCTGCCATTCCCGAGAGCTACCTTGTCCGACCGATGCGCTTCAATGGCTCAGGCCCCCGCCCGGCCCGGCGCGGTCGTCAGGGGCATACCGCTGTCCCCGTGGTTCCTCGCTCGGCCTCCTCCAGCCCGCCGATCGTGGTGATGAGGGCGCACCGACCGGTGGCTTCCGCGAAGGCGACCTGCGTGACGTCCTGGCGAGCGCAGATCGCTTCGAGCTGCTCCTCGGGCTCGATGGGAATGCCTTGCGGGTAGAGCGGCCCGGCCAGCGAGGGCGGATAGCGCCGACCGGCGATACCGGGGATCTGTGCGGCCGTGAAGGCGACGACCGTGACGCTCGGATCATTGTGGTATCGCACGTTGAAGTTGTGAAAATCCCGGCCGGCGGCGCCGAGGATCACGATCCGGCTCTGTCGCCCGTTGGCGGCCACGGCCCTGTGCAAGAGCAGCTTGCGTGCCAGCGCTGCTCGCGTCCCGCCGGCGCAACGTGAGGGCGGATCGCCGTTTGCAGGGGAGGGTGGAGAGGAGGCCCGCAGCGTGTCACTGGCAAAGCATTTGGAGCAGGCTGTCGAGAGGCTCAAGGACGCCGAGTCGCGAATCGAGAGCGCGAGGGGCAAAGCTTCGAGCCCCGAGGAAATAGGCCGATGGCTGCACGCCCTGAGCGATTTCTCGTTGGCGCTCTCCGATATCCAGCGGTTCAACAACGAGTCGGTGCACGAAAAGCTCCACGAGCCAATACCGGGCTTCGGCCCGATGAGGCATCCAGCCTTCAGTTCCGCGACGTCTCCGTCGTCCACGACGACAGCACGCACGAAAACATCCTGGAGATCGAGGTCCGCGGAAAGCGCGGCGTCGGCTACTGCAAGAGCATGCCCGCCGCCGTTCGCGTGTTCGAGCGGCTCAAGGCGAGAAACGTGGCGCGCGCACAAGCCGCGCTTGCCGCCGAAGACGCGTCAGCCGTGCCGCAGGCACCGGCCGGCAAGAAACGGCGGAAAAGCGCCAATCCGCGGAGCCCTGACCCCACGGACCTGCTGTTTCCGAGAACCCACCGCGACCTGCTCAACGCTATTCTGGACGAAGAAGGCCTCAAGACGGACCGTGACGGCAGGCCGCGCACCGCCTACAGCCTGCGGCACACCTACATCTGCCTCCGGCTGATGGAGGGCGCCGACATCTACCAGATCGCGAAGAATTGCCGGACGAGCGTCGAAATGATCGAGAAGTACTACGCAACGCACATCAAGACCCGTCTCGATGCGGCCTCAATCAACCGGATGAGATCGAACGAAATTAAGTACCATTTCACAATGCTTCCCAATCCTGACGATCCGCCGGCAACCAGCCGGTGAACGGCGCCTTCGTTCCCGCGCAGTTGGGTCTTGAGCTGTTGGGCCCAACGGACGGTTCGATCCCATACTGACGGCGCGACAACGCCGGCGGCCCGAAGCCCCTTGAGGGCGACTTCTCACGCAGTCAGGTTAAGTGTTCCCTCGTAGCCACGGCAAGTGCTGCTGTTGATAGCGGGCGAAGTTTCGTACGTACTCTTCAGCCCACGCTGCGGCTTTCGTCACTCCGTCGGCCAGGCTGCCTGCCGCGCTCCGGAGAGAATTCCTTGCCGATATCCTTGAGAAAAAATACGCAGCCCAACACAGTCAGCCAGGTGATTCCAACCACCGTCCAGCGCCAGCTCAGCGCGAGGGCGAGCAGCTTTGTGTAAAAATTTTCCATGGCACGGAATGCGCGCTCCAGCCAGTGGTAGAGGCCTTGATGGTGCTCTTCTACCTCGAGAAAGCGTGAGCAGAGCATGGGCGTGAGGGTCATGGAGACAAACCAGGACACCAGCACGCCCGCCGCTACCACCACGGCGAAGGACTCGAAGAAGCGACCGATGATCCCGCCCATGAAAATGACGGGAACGAAAATCGACACCAGCGAGAGCGTTGCCGCCAATACAGCAAAGACCACTTCGCGAGTGCCGTTGATGGCCGCGCTGTACGGATCCGGGTCCAGGCCCTCACGGTGACGGTAAACGTTCTCCAGCACCACGATGGCATCGTCGACCACGATCCCGATCAGCAGCAGCAATGCCAGCAAGGTCATCGAGTTGAGGGTGTAGCCCATGAAGTAGATCAGGGCCACCGAGCCCAGCAGGGAGACCGGGATGGCGACGGCGATGATCAGCGTCGAGCGGACATTTTTCAGGAACAGCCATACCACCAGTGCGGTCAGCAGGGTGCCGAGTAGCAGGTGTTCTTGCAGGGCGGCCACCAGCTCGCGTACGAATACGGAGTCATCGGACGAGATCGACAGCTTCAGTCCGGGTGGCAACTGCGGGTTGATCTCGGTTTCGATGCGCCGATAGACCTCAT
>CAVPWJ010000224.1:0-22842 GCA_963708955.1 uncultured delta proteobacterium | reverse complement strand
CGAGTATCGCGGAAAGCTGTCGCCGCGCCTGGCGCTTGGCCTGGGCTTCCTGCCGTTCGGCGCCGGCGGCTTCTACGTCGGCGAGCGCCGGCTCGGCGCCTCGGGGCTTCTCTGGCCGTTCAGCATGGCCTGGGTGCCGAAGATGGCCTACGACGCGGCGATTGCCGCCAACGACCGCGACTTCGAGCTGCGCATGATGCAGGTGCTGGAAAGTCGCGATGTGGACGAATGAGACGATCGGGGCTTCGTCCCGTCGCACGCGAGATCGAGCGGGGAAGGTTCGAGCCGCCGATTGCGCGGCTGCTCAGCGCCGCTTCGGCGTGGGCTCTCCGGCGGCGGAAAACAGCGCGCCGAACATCTTGCGCAGCGCTCCGGGGGCGAAGACCGTCAGCGGGTTGACGTGGACCTCGGGCTGATCGAGGCTGCCGGAGACCCGGTATTCGATGCCGAACAGCTCTGCCCCCTCGCCGCCGGCGATCCACGAGCCGACCACCGGGACGTTGCCGATCGCGGAGTTCAGTATGTCGGCGGGGATGATGTCGCCGCGCAGCTCGACGTGGCGGCTGGCGCGTTCCACCTCGCCCTCGGCGGTGAGGCCGACGGCCCCGGCGGCGCGCGCGTCGTGGATCTCCACGGTCGTTCCCGACCAGACGAATGGCACTTTCACGCGCGTGAACGGCACGCCTTCCCGGTCGAGCATGCCGGCGATGCCCTCGAATGACCCGAGGCTCAAGATCTGCGCCAGCATGGGGGCGCGCAGCACGCGGAAGTCGCTGAGCTCGAGCTCTCCGGCGGCGCGTGTCTCGGCCTGCCCGTCCTCGATCGTCGCTTCGAGCGCGAGGTGCCCGCCGGAGGCGTAGTCGAAGAGGCCGAGCGTTTTCAACGTCTCGCCGCCGCGGTCGGAGTCGAGCTTCAATCGGCGCCCGCCGGCCACCGGCGCGAGATCGAGCTTGACTTGCCCGCCTTGCGCGAGGCGGCCGACGGCCGAGGCCTTGTGCACGCGCCCGCCGTCGCTCTGCAGACTGCCGCTCGCGTCGGCGAGCTCGAGGCCCGCCGCGGCGAGCACCCGGGCGAAGCGAAAATCGAGGTCGTACGAGAAGTCGAGTCGGCTCGAGCCGTCGCGCCCGGAGCGCGCGAGCTCGAGGAACCGCTCGAGATCGAAGCGCTCTCCCGCGAGCGAGACTCGGAAACCGTCGTGTCCGCGGCGTACGACGTCGGCCTGGAGATCGCTGCGTCCGAGCCTCAGGTGCTTCAAGGCGAGCGATTGCAGCTCGCCGGCAGCGAAGCTCGCCGTGCCTTCGGCCGCGGCGTCGGTGCCGCGCAGCGCCGCCTGCAGGTACCCGCCGCCGCCGTCGGCCGGCGTGAACGAGATCTGGACGTCGAGCGGGCCTTCCGCGCCCGGCAGCCCCGTGAGAGCGGTCTTGCCGCTCACCTCGATGCCGCCGTCTTCGGCAAGCCGCACCTCGAGCTGCCCGTCGTCGAGGCCGACGCCGTCGAGCAACGCGGCGAGCTTGGCGTCGCGTAGCTCGGCCTGGCCGGCCACCCGCACGTCGCCGTGGGTCAACTTCTCGGTGATCGGGAAGCGGATGGTGGCGTGCGCGCGGCTCTGGCCGGCGAGGCCGGCGGAAGGGATGCCGATCCGGCTGGCGGCGCGCAGCGGCGACTGCTCCAGGTAGTCGAGCAGGTCGGCGCTCGCGCCCTCGACGTCGGCCTCGATGACGGCCTGCGCCGGATGTCCGCGCAGCGCGATGCTGACGCGCGCGCTCGGCACCCCGAGACCGCCGACCGCCGCCTGTTCCACACGCGCGGCGAAGCGCTCCGCCGTGAGTGTCGCCGAGCCGCGGATCGAGCGCGCCGGCGGCAGCGTATCCAGGTAGTGAACCTCGAGCCCGTCGAAGTCGAAGGCGACGTCCACGGCCGGCACCGTGTCGGGCGCGAGCGGCGCGCGCAGCGAGAACCGGCCGCGCGAGACGACGCCGGCGCGGATGTTTCGCCGGATCCAGTCCCGCGTCCCGCCGGCGAGCTCGGCCGACCACAGCCGCTGGAGCTCGCTCACGGCGAGCGCGCGGACCTCGCCGCGGATCTCGGCGGACTGACCGGGGGTGGCGTCGATCTCGGCCGTGACCCGGGCGCCGCCGATCTGGGCATCGAGGTTGAGCCGCTCGAGCTTTGCCGTGGCTCCGGTGAATAGCCCGTCGGCGCGAACCGACTGGATTGGCACCGGCTCGCCGCCGTCGCCGACGAGCTCGAAGCGGCCGCCGTCGCCGCCGATCGACAGCGACAGGCGACCGAGGCGGCCGTCGTCACCCAGCAAGGCGTCGGCATGCGCCGAGATCCGCAGCGCGAGCGCGCGCAGGTGGGCCACGTTGCCGGCGCGCAGCTCGAGCGCGGCGCGCAGCTCGCCGGAAAGCGATCCGAGGGCGCGCCGATGGACGTCGAGGTCCGCGCCGGACACGGCCCAGGTGGTGCCGGAGGCTTGGTCTTCGAGCACCAGCTCGGCTTCGCGGACGTACACGCGCCGCAGCGACCCGGCGCCGCCACTTCCCGACCCGGCGCCCGCCAGTGTCGTCAGCAGGCTCTCGGCGACGGGGGCGGAGCCGGGAGCGCCGCCTCCCAGCCCCAAGTTTCCCTCCGCGGTGCGGACGAGCGCGAGGCGCACGCCGCTCAAGCCGATCTGGCTGACGGCGAAGCGCCCCCGGGCGAGCGAGCGCAAGTCGAGACGCACCCACAGCATCGGCAGCGAGGCCACCGGCGAGCCGTCGCGCCGCTCGACGGCGACCCCGAGCACGCGGATGGCTGGCCGGAGCTCCGCCCAGAGGAGCTCCGTGCGCTCGACGTGGGCAACGAGGTCCGGCGCGAGATTGGCGAGCGCTTGCTCGATCCGCCGATCGAGGAAGGAGAGCGGGACCGGTCCACGGCCGAGGCGCCAGCCGAGCGCGGTGGCGAGGACCGACAGCACGGCGACGAGGGCGAGGACGGATCGCCCAAGGATCTTGGCGATCGGAAAGCGCACGATGGCTTCCCTTACCGGTCGCGCGGGACGATTGCGATGGGCGGCGGCGGCGATTTCGGCGGTTCGGAAATCGTCGGCTCGGCACGCGAGTTGCGCGTCTCGATGGCATGAAGCTCTCCGCCCGCGCTCGTGGTAAGAAAGAGACCCTATGAACCTGCCGATCACGCTCCTGCTGCTCACCACCGTCACGGCGGCGCCGCCACATCCCGACGCTGCCCGGATCGAGCAGGGCCGCGTTCTCTACCTGTCGAACTGCTCGCGCTGCCACGGACCGACCGCCATCGGCGACGGCTCCGAAGCGCCGCTGTTCGCCGACAAGCCGAGCGATCTGCGGCGCAGCGAGGTGCTCGACGCTTACAACGACGAGACCCTGGTCGATCGCATCCGCGGAACCCGGCGTCTCCATCTCGAGCTTCGCCCCGCGGCGGTGGCGCACCACGCCGAGGACACCGAATCGCTGTATCGGTTTCTGCGCGAGCTACCCTCGGTTCGCTGGGCGGCGGTCGAGGGCGGCGCGTTCGTCTACTACGAGCGCTGCTCTCCGTGTCACGGTCTCTATGGCCGCGGCCGGCCGCCGTATCCGCCGGGAGTGCTGCGCCCGCCGCGGGATCTGTCCGATCCGGCGTTTCAGGCGGAGACCGACGACCGCTCGCTCGCTCGGCTCGTCCGTCACGGCAAGCGCGGCATGCCCGCCGTGCTGCCGCGCTTGGGAGAGAAGCAAGCCGATGACGTCGCGGCGTTCGTGCGGCGGCTGTCGCCCGGGTTCACGCTGTACGATCGATTGTGCTCGACCTGTCACGGCCAGCGAGGCGAGGGGGCAGTCGGCGCGCTCGAAGAGGCTCGCGCGCCGCGCTTCGCTTTCGACGCCGGCTATTTTCGCGACCACGACCCGGACGACGTGCGCGGCAAGATCTGGCACATGCTCGAGGACGTGAAGCCCGGCATGCCGCACTTCACCGAGCTCTCTCCGCAGCAGGTGAAGGCGATTCTCGCCTACCTCCGCTCGCTCCCCCCGCTGCCGCCCGAGACCTCCGGGGAGAGCCTGCGGTAGCGCCACGGGGCGGCGGGGGACTTATGATTGCAGCTTCCCGATCTTGAGAATCGCCCGGCCGGCGGCGCGCCGAGTAAACGGGCTTCCGGGCGTTGCTGCGCTTGCTACGCGGCTCGCGCACTGGCAGGGAGGTTGCGTACGCATCGGACGAAGAGGAGTGCGCATGACCAACAAGGAATGGATGACTCGCCCCGTGCACGTGGTAAAGCCCCGCGACTCGATCGCGCACGCTCGTGAGCTGCTCGAGCGCCATCGCGTCAATCAGCTTCCGGTCGTTCTCGACGGCCGGGTGGTGGGCATCGTCACCGATCGCGATCTGCGCGACGCCTTCCCCTCGGTCCTCGAAGAGTTGGTTTCGTCGCGCCGGCCTCGTCGCAAGCTCGCTCTCGATCCCAAGGACATCACCGTGGATGACGTGATGACGGCCAACGTGCTCGTCCTGTCGCCCGCCGACACCGTGGACGAGGCGGCGCGACTGATGCGCCGCGAGCGCATCGGCGCGGTGCCGATCGTCGAGGGCGGCGACCTCGTCGGCATCGTCACGCGCAGCGACGTGCTCGATGCCTACACCAAGCTCTACGAGCGGCTGCGCGGCGCGACCGCGCCGACGGCCGCGAGAGGAGAGGCGCGATGAGCACGATCACGAAGAAGGCAGGCAAGGGTCTCATTCGCTCGCTCGTGCGCCGCGGCAGCGAGTCGGGCAAGCAACCGCACGGAGCCTCGGCCGGCGCGGCGCCGGCCGAGGGCACGGTGTGCCGCCGCTGCGGCGCCGAGTACGAGCGGCGTACCTGGCGGCGCGGCCGGCTCGCCGCCGGGAAGGGCAAGGCGGTGCCGCCGGCGGTCTGCCCGGCCTGCGTGCAAGTCGAGCGGGAGGACGCGCTCGGCAGCGTGACGGCGAGCGGCGCCTACGTGGTCGACCACGGCACCGAGATCCGCCGCCGCATCGACAACGTCTGCCGGCGTGCCGGTGTCACGCAGCCCGAGCGCAAGCTCGTGTCGGTGCGTCTGGAGGGAGACGATCTCGAGGTGCGCACGACTTCGCAGAAGCTCGCCCACCGGATTGCTCGCGAGCTGTCCAAGGCCTTCGGCGGGCGCGTGTCGTACGATTGGATCGAGTCCGACGGCACGCTTCGCGCCGTTTGGGAGCCGCGCACGCCGCCGGCCTGATCGGTGTCGGGCCGCGGGACTCGGCGCCGACGTCGAGCCCGCGGCCACCGTCCTCGACGTCGAGGCTCCGCGGGACGCGGTGGCTCGGGGCTCGCCGCGGGGGGATCCGGCCCTCGCTCACCTCTCCGACGAGATTGGGGACGGCACGCGGATCGTCAGGCGCCGAATGCTCATCCGCGCCGAGAGCGCGTCACTTCTCCTGGATCGATTCGATGTAGTGGGCGAGGGTCCGGGATTGCAGGAGTCCCGTGTACTCGCTGTAGAGCTGCTCTTTCAGCTCCTCGTCGAACACCGCGCCCCACACCGGCATGTCCCGCGGTCCGTGCTCGTTCACCCAGCGTCGTCCGTCGATGAAGGCGAGCAGCCTCGGCTCGTCGAGACGGCCGCCGGCCTTCTTGGCGAGCTGCGTGAGATCGGCGGGCGGCGTCTTCAGTGTCGCCCCGACCGGGCCGTCGCCCCGTCCGGTGACGCCGTGGCACGATGCGCAGTAGCGACGGTAGAGCGCCTCGCCGCTTGGCGAGCGAGGCGTCTTGCCGCACACGGGGGCGCCGAGAGACAGGAGGCCCGCGAGTGCGACGAGGGCGGCGGCGGACCGGTAATTTTTGTCGAGCACGCCAGAGCGTATAGCAAAGGCAGCGGCCGAGGAGAATGATTTTGCGGCCCGGGGAAGAGCCTGCCCCCGGGGCCGTTCGGGCGCTCGCGAAACGTGCGGTTACGTTTCGCGAGCGCCCGCGGTTTACCCGTCTTGACGCCCGAGTCGACCGCGCCGAGCCGCGCGGGCGACCGGACGTTTCTCCGCGCCGGCTGCCGCCCCGGGAAAAAACTCGACCGGGCGTGGCCGGTGGTCGCGGCATGCCGCGTGCTCCTGGCAAGAGCCGAGAACGCACTCGACCAGAAAGGAGCCAAGGCATGAGAAAGACGTTGGTTCGAATCGCAGGGGTCGCCGCGCTGCTGTCGGTGCTGGCGGTCTCCCCGCCGTCGCGCGCTGCGGACGGCGGGGTCAACCTCAACACGGCGACACAAGAAGAGCTGGTGTCGCTGCCGGGAGTCGGTCCGGCCAAGGCCAAGGCGATCATCGACTACCGAATCGCCCACCCCTTCAAGAGCGTGGAGGAAGTGAAGAACGTGCGCGGGATCGGCGACCATCTCTACGAGAGCCTGAAGGACAAGGTCTCCGTCGGTGCGGTCGCCAGCTCGGGCGGCGCGGAGAAGCACTAGAAGCTTCAGCGGGGGCGCTGGAAGTGGCTGGGTGGGGCGAGGGAGCGGGTCTTCCTCGCCCCTACCCATTTCGTCGCGGAGGCAGGCTGGTGGGCTGGGGATGAAACGGCGAGAATCCTCTCTCGGCCGCGTCGGCCCATACCAGGGCCAACGTCGCTCTCGGAGCGGCACCCTCGATCTCGTGATGGCCGGCCGCGAGCCAGATCGGGCCGGCTCGAGCCGTCCCGTCGACCGTGGCGCCGACCAGACCCGCCGGGGAAAGCAGTGCATAGCGCCCCGGGAGCGCGATCTCGAACCTGCAGGCTCCGGCCTCGTCCGTCTCGAGAACCTTTCCCGCGACGCGCAGGAAGCCGACCGGAACGTAGTTCTCGAGCAGGAACTGCCGTGTCGCCTGCGGAAACCGCGGACTGTCCGGAACGCTCACGTAGGTGCGGGTAGCGATCAGCCGCGCTGGGATGTCGTCGCGAAGCTCGCCGCGACGGAAGCGCTCGACGGTGACGTTCTCGAACACGTGATCGATCGGCCGGCGGCGAAAGACCGTCTCTCCCTTGAGGTCGAGGATCGGATCCTGCGGGCCGGTCAGGCGAAGCACCTCGGCGACCAGGCCGATCTTGCCGTGGGTGCCGTTGTTCCAGAGCGGCGAGAACCACAGCGCGAGGCCGACCTCGACCGCGGCGATCGACGCCAGCAGGGCGGCCGCGCTCGGCCGCGCGGCGCCGCGCCTCGCGTCGAGCAGCGCGAGCAATCCTGCAACCGCGAAGAGCCCGGCCAGCGGATACCACGGAAGGGAATTCTGGCGCATGGCGAACGGCGAGAACGCGTTGACGATCGCCGCATAGAGCATCGCGGCGGCGAAGATCGCCGACCGCGCGAGCCGCCGCGACGAGGAGCGGTGCTGAATCTCGCGCGCCGCCAGGGCGATCAGCGGGAGCGCCGCGACGAACAGCAGGCCGCGCGGCAGGCGGTAGTCCCAGAGATCCGTCGCTCCGGCATTGTGCAGCAGCACGCGATCCACGAACTGCGGCAGCGCCCCGAGCGCGGCCAGCGCCGCGAGTCCCGCCGCGCAGCAGAGCGATACCCCCGCGGCGGAGGCGGCGAGCGCGGTTCGCAGCCCGCGGTCGTGGAGCCATCGGCCCCGGCGCGGGTCGAGCGCGAGGGCGGCCACCGCCCCGCCGACGAGCGCGCCGAGAAGGACGAGCGTCTTCATCGAGGCGGCGAGCGCGGCGCCGACCAGCACCCCGGCGGTGAAGGAGCGGCCCGCGCGCAGCGGGCCGCCGACCGCTGCGGCGATCGCCCCGAGCCAGAGCGCCGTCCACAGGTTGTCGGATCGGAACTCGACCGAGCTGAACAGGAACGCCGGCATCAGCCCGACGAGCACGGCCGACCAGGCGCCGACGCGCGCCGAAAAGAGGCTCCGGCCGATGCGGTAGAGGATCCACAGCGACAGCCCGGCGAGCGGCAGCATGGCGAGGCGGGCGGCGATCAGCATCTCCGCCCGCTCCCCGATCGCCGCCACCAGCGGCGCCATCAGGAGATGGAAGAGCGGGGTGTGGTTGTCGAAGAAGTCGCGGTACGGCACCTGCCCCTGCGTCCAAGCCCAGGCGACGTGCAGATGCTGCGGCTCGTCGGTGTCGATGCGCTGGCGCAGCGCGAGCCCCAGGCGCAGCGCGAGCTGCAACGCGAGTAGCGCCGCGGCGACTCTCGCCTCCGCCCGGCTCATGGAAGCCGCGATCGGCGCCGCGGATCGCGTAGCGGTCACCCTCAAAGTCTCGGAAGGAACGGATGGTCGACCCGGTGAGTCAAGCGCGCGACCCCAAGGAACGCTCTGATGGCCACGGCACCCGACGCCGGCGCGCCAGGGGGATGAACCGCGGACGCGAGCCTGCGAGAGGAGCGCGATGTCGCCGTCGGCAGTTCCATCCGCATTCTCGCATTGATGATCCGATGCCGTTGGTCGTCAGCTCTTCAGCTTCGAGCGCAACAGATCGTTGACTTGCTTGGGACTGGCCTTGCCCTCGGTCGCCTTCATCACCTGACCGACGAAGAAGCCGAAGAGCTTTTCCTTCCCCGACCGGTATTCCGCGACCTTGTCGCCGTGCGCCGCGAGCACGCGTTCGACGGCGGCGCCGATCGCCGCGGTATCGGTCACTTGCACGAGACCGCGCGCCTCGACGATTTCCCCCGGAGACCTTCCCGAAGCCACTATCTCGTCGAAGACGGTCTTGGCGATCTTGCCGCTGATCGTCTCCCGGTCGATCAGCGAGACCAGCTCGGCGAGCGCCTCGGGCGCCACCGGCCAGTCGCGAATCCTCAGCGCGTCGTCCAGCTTGCGCTCGCGAACGACGCGCAGCACCGATTCCATCACCCAGTTGCCGATCGCCTTGGCGTTCGGGTGCCGAACCAACGCGGCCTCGAAATAGTCGGCGACGTCGCGCCGGGCGGTCAGAACCTCCGCGTCGTACTCGGGGAGGCCGAGGTCGCGGACGAAGCGGGCTCGCCGCGCCGCGGGCAGCTCCGGAAGCTCGCGGCGCACGCGCTCCACCCAGGCCTCGTCCACCGCCAGCGGCGGCAGATCCGGCTCGGGAAAGTATCGATAGTCGTGCGCAAACTCCTTCGAGCGCATCGATCGCGTGGCCTCGCGCTCGGCGTCCCACAGGCGGGTCTCCTGCACCACCGCTCCGCCGCCCGAGACGACCTCGATCTGCCGGGCGATCTCGTACTCGAGCGCCCGCTCGACGGCGCGAAAGGAGTTCATGTTTTTCACCTCCGCGCGGGCGCCGAGGCGGTCGCTCCCCGCGGGGCGCACCGAGATGTTGGCGTCGCAGCGGAAGCTGCCTTCCTCCATGTTGCCGTCGCAGATCTCGAGGTACTGCAAGATCGAGCGCAGCGACTTGAGGTAGGCGGCCGCCTCGGCGGGGCTCGCGAGCTCGGGCTCGCTGACGATCTCGAGCAGCGGGACTCCGGCGCGGTTCAGGTCGACGAGGCTCGAGTCGGCGTGCGCGTCGTGAATGCTCTTGCCGGCGTCCTCCTCGAGGTGGATGCGCGTCAGGCGCACGCTCTTCTCCTCGCCGTCCACGGTGAACGGCACCCGCCCGCCGATGCAGATCGGCGCCTCGTACATGCTGATCTGATAGGCCTTCGGCAGGTCGGGATAGAAGTAATTTTTGCGCGTCCATCGGCTGACCGGCGCAATGCGGCAGCCGGTGGCGAGGCCGGCGCGGATGGCGAACTCCACCGCCTGGCGGTTGAGCACCGGAAGCACTCCGGGCAGCGCCATGCAGATCGGACAGGCATGGGAGTTCGGCGCGGCGCCGAACGAGGCCGAGCAGGCGCAGAAGAGCTTCGAGCGGGTGAGGATTTGCGCGTGCACCTCGAGACCGATGACCGGCTCGAAGGTCGTCATCGCCGCTCCCCCTCGCCCCGCCCGGCGGCCGGCCTCTCCGCGGCGGAAAGCGGCGGCGCGGGCCTCGACTTGTGCCACTCGGTCGCCTGCTCGTAAGCGTACGCGGTCTGCAGCAGGTGCTCCTCGCCGAACGGTTTGCCGATCAGTTGCAAGCCGATCGGCAGGCCGCTGCCGTCGACGCCGCAGGGGATCGACATGCCGGGCAGCCCGGCCAGGTTCACCGAGATCGTCAGCACGTCGGAAAGATACATGGCGAGCGGGTCGGCGGTCTTCTCGCCGAGGCGGAACGCGGTGGTCGGCGCGGTCGGCGCGGCCAGCACGTCGCAGCGCTCGAAGGCGCGCTCGAAGTCGCGGCGGATCAACGTGCGCACCTTCTGCGCCTTGACGTAGTAGGCGTCGTAGTATCCGGCCGACAGCGCGTAGGTGCCGAGCATGATGCGCCGTTTGACCTCCGCCCCGAAGCCCTCCTCGCGCGAGCGGCGATAGGTTTCGAGCAGGTCTTCGCCGCCGGCGAGCGACGGCCGTAGCGGATGCCGTCGTAGCGCGCGAGGTTCGAGCTCGCTTCCGCGGTTGCGACCAAGTAGTACGTGGCGATCGCGTATTGCGCGTGCGGCAGCGAGACCATCTCGACGGCGGCGCCGAGCGACTCGAGCACGGCGATCGCCTCGCGCACGCTGGAATCGACCTCGGGCTGCATCCCTTCCTGGAAGTATTCGCGCGGCACTCCGACTCGCAGCCCGCTCGTCTCCCGGCGCAGAGCGTCCTGGTAGCGAGGCGCGGCGAGCGGCGCCGACGTGGAGTCCTGCGGGTCGTGGCCGGCCAGCGCTTCGAGCAGGATCGCCGCGTCGCGCACGTCGACGCTGAACGGCCCGACCTGATCGAGCGAGGAGGCGTACGCGACGATTCCCCGGCGACTCACCCGGCCGTAGGTCGGCTTCAAGCCGACGATGCCACAGTACGAGGCCGGCAGCCGAATCGACCCGCCGGTGTCGGTGCCGAGCGCGCCGAGGCACTGTCCAGCCGCCACCGCGACCGCCGAGCCGCCCGACGAGCCGCCGGGCACGCGATCGAGGTCCCAGGGATTGCGCGACGGGCCGAACGCCGAGTTTTCGGTGGAGGAGCCCATCGCGAACTCGTCGCAGTTGGTCTTGCCGATCAGCACCGCGCCGCGCTCGCGCAGGCGGGTGACGGTGGTGGCGTCGTACGGCGGAACGAAGTTCTCGAGAATCCGCGACGCCGCGGTGGTGCGGATGCCGCGCGTCACGAACACGTCCTTCAGCGCGATCGGGATCCCGTCGAGCGCCGACAGCGGCTCGCCGCGCCGCAGTCGTTCGTCCGCCTGTCGGGCTTGCGATCGCGCCTCCTCGCCGCTCACCGTCAGGAACGCGTGGAGCTGAGGCTCGGTCGCCGCGATGCGGGCGAGGCACGCCTCGGTCAGCTCGCTGGCCGACAGCTCTCCGCGGCGCAGGCTCTCGGCCGCCGCGGCGATGGTGAGACGAGACGGATCGAGGCTCACTCGATGATCTTCGGGACGCGGAAGAAGCCTTGCCAGTGCTCGGGAGCGTTGGCGAGCAGGGCATCGACGTTCGGCGCGTTCTTGACGACGTCGTCCCGGAACGGCGCGCCGACGTCTTGAACGTGGGCGGTGGCGGGCACGCCTTCGGTGTCGAGCTCGGCGAGCTTCTCGACGTGGCTGAGGATCGCCCCGAGCTCCGCGACCAGAGCTTCTTCTTCCTCCTGCGACAAGTCGAGGCGGGCGAGCTCGGCGACGTAATGGACGTCCTCGCGGCGGATGCTCATCTCAGGGCACGTAACACAGGAGGAGAGGGCACTCAAATTGAGTGAAACGGGGGCAGGTTACATTTTCTTGGCATCCAGAACGCGGGGCTCTTCTTGATGGGAAAACGTGACCTGACCCCCATTCACTTTTTCACGCGGAACGTGGCGGGCCATTCCCAGGAGTTCTCGAACACGAAGTCCGGGACGGGCCGCCGCGATCGCGCCGCGCGATCGCGCTCTCGCAGCGCTTCGGGCAGGTTCTCGCCTTCGCCGAGGTAACCGATCGCGATGGCCGTGAGCGGCTCGGCGTGCTCGGGCACCTGGTAGAGCTCGCGAACGCGCTCCGGCACGATGCCGATCATCTGGTGCACGGCCAGCCCTCGCGCCGTGGCTTCCACGCAGATGTTGCCGGCGGCAAGGCCGAGGTCGTGATGGGCCGCCTTGTTCGGCTTGGCGTTGCGGGCGAAGTTCAGCATCGCCACCCCGATCATCAGCACGGGTACGTACTCGGCCCAGGCCTGGTTGCCGTCGACCAAACAGGAGAGGAGCTTCGCGAAAGCTTCCGCGTCCGTACGGCGCGCGAGAATGTAGCGCCAGGGCTGCTCGTTGTAGGACGACGGCGCCCAGCGCGCCGCCTCGAGAATCGCCAGCAGGTCCTCCTCGGTGACTGCCCGCTCGGAGTAGGCGTAGGGGCTCCATCGCTGAGCGAGCAGGGGATGGATCGCGGGATCGGTCTCGGCGTTCTTCGCATGGTTCATTGTCGTTCCTCCTGGTTCGGCATCGCGCCGGCGCTCACCACGTTCTTCGCCGCGCCATCGCGCGGCTTTCCCTCACCGTCATGCTCACGCGCTCCCGTTTCCTCGCCGCACTCCGGCGCGCCGGAGACCACCGCTCAGGCGAGGTCGAAGAGCAGGACATCCGACGGGCTCTCGGCAGTGATCTCGATGGCGTCCTCGTCGCTCACGGCCGCGCCGTCGCCCTCCGCCGCACGAGCACCGCCAATTGCGGCCTGGCCGCGGGCCATCTGCACCCACGCTCGGCGCCCCGGCGCGAGGGCGTATGTGACGGCCTTTCCCGCGTCGAGAATCGCGGCGTAGATCGCGATGTCCTGGTGGATTCGCAGCGACGAATCGCGGCCATCCGCGGACGCGACGAGCCGTAGCGCGTTGCGTCGCTCGTCGACAGGGAAGTGGCGCTGCCCATAGGCCGGCTCGAGACCCTGGCGATCCGGCAGGATCCAGATCTGAAGGAAATGCACTCGGGCCTCGGTCGAAGGGTTGTACTCGCTGTGCGTGACCCCGGTGCCGGCTCGCATCAGTTGCACGTCGCCGGGGCGGATCAGCGAGCCGTTGCCCATGCTGTCGCGATGCTCGAGAGCGCCATCGAGGACGTAGCTGACGATCTCCATGTCGCGGTGCGAATGCGCCGTGAACCCCTTGCCGGGCTCGACCTCGTCTTCGTTGATGACCCTCAGCGAGCCAAAGCCCATGTGCTGCGGATCGTGATAGTCCGCGAAGGAGAACGTGTGACGGCTGTCGAGCCATCCGTGCCTGGCGTGTCCCCGGTCAGCCGACTTGCGGATCGTGATCATCCCGGTGCCTCCCAGGGTACCGGCAGCGGCCGGCCGTCGGCGGTTTTGACGCGCACCGGCGCCATCCCGAGGGCCGCCACCAGCTTCAGCTCCTCGCCCGAGGTGTTGACGATCTGGTGCACCACGCCGGCTTCGAGAATCAGGGTCGAATTCGGCCCGAAGGAGGACGTGTGGCCCTCTACAGTGCAGATCCCGGAACCGGTCAGCACGAGGATGACTTCCTCGCAGGCATGACGGTGGATCGGCGTGGCCGCCCCGGGAGCCATCGTCTGCAGCCAGACTTCCATCGTCTTCACGCCCTGCGCGTGACCGCCGATGGTCTGGTGGCGAAGGCCGGGAAGCTCGCGAGTTTCGAGTTCTTCGTTTCGGATGATCGGCATACTTCTCCCTTCTCGAATAATGAAAGGGGTCAGGTTCCATACCCCTTTTCAGCCATCGGTTTCACTCCTGCGAGCGCGCATGATCTGTTGCGTCAATGGCTCTTGGTCGCCGCGCGATGCCGAAACAGTACGAGGCAGGCGACGATGAAGAGCAGCAGCGCGGCGGATGCCGAGTAGCGGCTCAACGCCAGCCCGCCAGCGCTGACCGGTTTGTCGAGGAAATCGCCAACCACGGCGCCCAATGGCCGCGTAATGACGAAGGCCGCCCAGAACGACAGAGTGCGGGAGATGTTCGTCCAATAGTATCCCACGACGACCAACGCCAGCAGCGCGCTGAACACGGCGGCGCCGCCGGTGTAGCCCAGCCCGGCCGTATCGGCCGTCCAGTCGCCTAGCGCGGTGCCAAGGGTCTGGGAAAACATGATCGTCACCCAGTAGAACATTTCGGCTTTGGGCGAGCTCACGGTGTCCACAGACACCGACCCCATCGTGCGATACCAGGCGGCGAGCGATGCGATCAACAATGCGAACAGTAGCGATGCGCCGCCGGCGTAGCCGATGCCGAGCGAGCGGTCGGCGAAGTCGGCGAGTGTCGTGCCGACGGTCGTAGTGGCGATGATCGTCGTCCAGTACAAGAATGGATGGAAGCGTTTGGCGACGATCTGCGCGCCGACGGCGAGCAAGAATATCACGGCGAAAATGCCGGTGGCAGCGAGGTAGCCGAGGTTCATCGACATGGACACCGCGTCGCCGCCGGTTTCGCCCAGCGTGGTGGCGGCAATCTTGACCATCCAGAAGAGCACGGTGACCTCTGGAACCTTGCTCGGACTTTCCTCAGTCTTGGCGTTCACGAAGTCCCCTCTATTCTGAAATCCGCGATGGCTGACTTGGTCATATCAACGACCGACGGTTCAGCGGCCGGGCGCGCGCAGCGCGCCCACCTACAAGTGAATCGCGCTTCGTCAGCTGCAATCGCTTGTTCTGCGGCACGCCTACCCTCGCGTGGCGGGCGCACCCTTGAGCCGCGTACACCTGACTCCGAAGCATAGAGAGCCGAGCCCGGCGAGGCCAAGGAGAAAGATACCCAAAGGCAGAGCTGCCCGCGCCATGGACTCGCCAATGAGCGCTACCCCGAGCCACTCCTCAAGCCCGACGGCACCAAGGAAGGCCGCGACGAAGAGGACGGTGGGTATCAGCGCCCAGATGATGTACCAAGCCACCGCGTGCGCCTTTGAGAGCGCTCCAGAGGCCACACCCTCGGAGAGCTCACGCCACGCCCACACCTGGAGAGCTACGACACCGGCGAGGATGACCAAGAGCATGGCCGTTCACGCATTGTCCGCAGAACGCCTTGTTGGGCGGCGTGCTACGCGGCGGCGAACCGGGCGATCGGGACTTGACGCTTCGCCGTGATCGTCTTGCGCTGAGACTTGATGCGGTGAAGCTCATGAAGGGTCGCAGCCGTGAAGTAGCTGCCCCCGCAGCTCGAACAACGAAGAACCGGAACCTTCTCGACCACAAGGAGGTCTCGGCCCTGACCGTAGCTCCGCGTAACGCGGTGGACGCGGGCAGCCTTGGCCCCACAGAGATCACAAACCATTGGTCGGGTCTTACGCACGATACACCGTGACGATAACCAACTTCCCGGACACGCTCAACCGGCCGACGAGCTCCATCGGGTCATCTATCAAGGTTGGCCCGCCGACAACGTACTTCCATCCCCCGGTCTCGGCATCGCGTTGGTGCTCAAGAATCTTACCACTCAAAATCGTGTGCTCGACATCGAGAATGGTGAGATCGTCGTCGTTCATCTCCTCTTCCGCGTGCGCCGTTACCACGTAGTCGAGGGCGCGGACCTTCTGGCACATCCGCCGGAGGATTCGCTCGTACATGGCGAGCGAACTTTAGGCTTCGCCGTCCGAGGGATCAACGCGTGTAGATCATCGTCGTGGCGAGGTTCTTGTGGCCGAGCAGATCTTGGGCCGTGCGAACGTCGCTGCCGTCTTCGAGCAGTGGGTGGCGAACGAATGGCGGAAGGTGTGGCAGGTCGCGCGCTTGGGGATGCCGGCGGACATGACGCGGGTTATCAGGCGCGAATAGCCCGCGCCGGATGACCGGCCGCGGGGCGCCGCACAGCTTGTCGAGATGCTGGCCGAGGTCGCGACCGCCGCTCAGACCACGCTGGGCGAGAGGGCCGAGTCCCGGGTTGCCGCGAGCGCCCGATCGAAAACCTGAACGAAGCTCTCCGGCGCCTGCGCGCCCGACAGCGTGTAGCGCCCTTCGATGATGAAAAAGGGCACGCCACCAACGCCCGCGCCGCGCGCCACGCCTTCTTCCTGCCGCAGCCGGTCGAGGCCGGCGCCGCGGTCGAGCAGATCGCGCACCACCGCGCCATCCATGCCGCAGGATGACGCTATATCGACCAGAACATCCTGGTCGCCGATATCCCGATTCTCGACGAAAAACGCCTTGAACAGCGCCTCCACCACGGCGTCTTGCGAACCAGACGGCCGCGCCCACAGGACCAGGCAGTGCGCCCGCAAGGTATTGGGGCTTTGCTTGATTCCCTCGAAATTGAAAGCGATCCCCAACTCGCGGCCGACCGCGGCAATCTGCTCGTAGATCGGCTTGACCCGTTCGACGCTGCCCATCTTGGCCGTCAGATAGGCGATGCGGTCCATGCCCTCTGGCGGCAGGCCGGGATTGAGCTGGAATGGCCGCCAGTCGATCTCGAAACGGATATCAGGGCGGCGCGCCATCGCCTGCTCAAGCTGCCGCTTGCCGACATAGCACCACGGGCACACCGTATCCGAGATGATGTCGATATGAAGGGTTCGCATGGTTTCCATCCTTTCCCTTTCCCGATCCTGGCCCGATCCCGGTTTCGTTCTTCGGGCCGGTGAAAAGGGGGTGGAAAAATGTAACCTGACCCCGTTTTCACCGTTTTCACTCCGACCCGCCGAGCTTCACCTCGACCGCGGTCTTCTCGCCCGGCTTCTCTTCCTTCTTTCCTTCCGCGACGCGGATCGCGGTGCGCAGCGCGTCCTTGAGACCGGCGGCGTCCTCGGCGAGAAAGAAGCGCCCGCCGGTCTTCTCCGCGAGGCAGCGAAGCTGATCCTGCTGGACCGGCTTCACCAGAGAGAAGCCGATCACGTGGGCGGCGAAGTCCACGCCTTCCTTGCGGGCGACGGCGATACGCGGTCGGTCGTCGAGCACGTGGCCCCACAGCTTCCCGACGCGTCGAGGATGAGGATCACTTTGGGGCGCGGCTGCTCCGCGAAACACACGCCCCCCGAGACGACGAGCGCAAAGAGCACGGCGGCCACGGCGCGCATGCTCCCTCCCATCGATCGGCCGAACGGCTCTCCCATACTCCAGGAAGGCTCGCCGGTGTCCAACCGGCGTCTGGTCTGCACTCCCTGTACTAAAAGTTGGGCCGCTGTATCAGCCATGAGCCGCCTCGGCGTGCAATCTCAGCCCCAGGGCATTTACCACCTTGAGGATTGTGTCGAAGTCGGGACTACGTTCACCGGAGAGCGCTTTGTAAAGACTTTCACGAGACAGGCCGGCGTCACGAGCCACCTGCCCCATGCCCCTGGCGCGCGCAATATCGCCCAGTGCCTTGGCGATGAACGCTGCGTCACCCTTTGCCTCATCAAGGCAAGCCTCCAGATATGCCGCCATTTCTTCCGGCGTTCGAAGGTGTTCGGCTACATCGTAGCGAGTAGTCTTCGTCTTGCGCATCATGTGCTCCTAAAGGTTGCGTGCGAGGCGCAATGCAGTCTTGATATCGGCGGACTGTGTGCGCTTGTCACCGCCTGTCAGAAGAATCACTGCTTCGCTCCCGTATTTCTTGAAATACACCCGCTAACCGGGTCCATAATCGATCCGCAATTCCGAGACGCCCTCACCGACCGGCTCGACATCACCGGCGTTACCTGCGGTGAGGCGCTCGATCCTGACCTGAACCCGTGCCCGAATGTCGCGCAGCCCGTCAAGCCACTGGGCGAAAGTCTCTGTCTTGCGGATCTGACGCACGTGACAATATGTAGCCACAAGGCTACATATTGTCAAAGGGAAGTGAAAGGGGTCAGGCTACATTTCTTGGCATCCAGAACGCGGGGATGGGGAAATGTAACCTGACCCCGTTTCTGCCTCAGGGTGCGCCGGCCACGCCCCGGGCGACCAGTTGGCCCTGGCGGGCGTAGTCGATCGATTCGCCCAGGATGCGTGCCGCCTCGGCGGGTGCATGGAAGCCCATCGAGTTCTCGGCCGCAATGAAGTCGAGGCGCCATTGCGCCTTTCGTTGCAGCTCCAGCGCCGGAGCCAGTTGCTCGGGCGACGCGCCGGTCTGCCGGGCCGCGACGATCGCGTCGAGCATGTCCGTCAGCGCCGCCGCCGAGCGGGTCAGCAAGGCGTGCGTTCGCTCCTGGATGACGTCGACGCGCGCCCGCAGCTCGCTCTCCTCGTAGGGATGGCAAGCCTGGCAGGCGCGCGAGATGTTCAAGAGCGGACTGCGGACCCAGTGGTCCGACACCTTCACGGCGCCCTCGCGCTTGTAGGGCATGTGGCAGTCGGCGCAGGCGACCCCGGAGCGCGCGTGGATGCCTTGGCTCCACAGCTCGAACTCGGGGTGCTGGGCCTTCAGCACCTCGGCGCCGGTCTCCGCGTGCTTCCAGTCGAAGAAGCGGTGCCCGTCGGGAAACTTGTAGCCGTCGTAGTGGCGCTCGATCTCCTCGACCTTCAGCCCCTGGTCCCACGGGTAAAAGAGCGTCACCGTCGGACCGCAGTAGTACTCGACATGGCACTGGCCGCAGACGAACGACCGCATCTCCTGGCGAGTGGCGTCGGCGTTCGGATCGTACGCCGTCTTGCGATCGCCCTGGCGCCAGCGCTCGATGGTGCGGATGTGGGGAGTGGGCTCGTTGCTGCGTGCGAGGGCCGCGATCCCCAGGATGAACCCGGGGCGGGTCACCCGCAGCGCCATCGTCTTCGGATCGTGGCAGTCGAGACAGGCGATCGGGTGCGCGCCGGGGACGTGCTGGAAGCTGAGGCGGGTACCGCCGGCGACCGGGTTGGAGGAGCCGGTCTTGTCGACCTCGGCGTGCGCGTCGGCGTAGCTCAGCTTGCCGAGCGCCACGAAGCCCTTGAGCACGTCGCCCTCGCCGATCCGGCGGTAGGTCGGGATGACCGAAGCGTGGCAGTGCAGACAAGAGCCCGGCTGAGGGCGGGTGGTGACCCGCTTGGTGTGCTCCTGGTCCGCGAGCATGTAGGCGTGACCCCGCCGGTCGCGGTAGTCGATCGCGAAGGCGTAGCCCGCGAACATCCGCTTGAGCCAGGGGTCCCGCTCGATCTTCTCATCGGGGAGCGCCTCCGAGCCACCGAAGCGCGTCCGGCTCACCTCGGCCGTCTGCTGGTAGGCGCCGTATTCGCGCGACCAGTTCATGCCCCACGGCGCTGGATCCGTGGTCTCCTCGGTGACCTCCACGAGGCGCACGTACGGGTTCCTGGCCTCCTGCTTGTGCGTGAAGATGCTGGTCAACAGGGCGGACAACCCGAAGGCGATCGCCGCGCAGACGACCCCGACGACCACCAGCCCCGGCCGGCGACGATCGCCGGTCATGTGCCGTGCCCCGCGCTCCGGTGACAGTGCACGCAGGTGACGTCGGAGTCCGTCTTGCTGCCGGCGACGATGTCGTGCACGAAGTCGCCGTGACAGTGAAGACAGCTGCCCTGCAGGATCGCCGCGTTTCTCGGTTTGATCATGATCGGCTCGTGAAAATCCTCGAGGGTGAAGCCCTTCGAGTGGTGGTAGCCGTTCTCGGCCTTGGCGAGGTACTTGGCCGCGAATTCATGCGGCAGGTGGCATTCGACGCAGGTGGCGTTGCCGTGATGTGGGCCGTTGCTCCACGACGCGTACTGGTCGTTCATGATGTGACAGTTGGCGCAGGCCTTCGGGTCGGTCGAGAAGTAGCTGAGCCCCTCCGCGTAGCGAAAGGTGAAGAGCCCGATCCCCGATACCGTCCCGACGAGGGCCGCGATGGCCGCTGCCTGTCGATTCATCTCCACCTACCTCTCTCCAAGTCCCGCTGGCAGCCGTCAGCAAACGTCGCGGACCGACACCATACCGGCTCTTGCCACCACCATCCAGCGAGGTCGATCCCGAGCTGCCTCACGACCCGAATCCCGCGGTAGGGATCCAGCGGGAGGAGATGCGCCTTGTCTCCAGTTACCACTCTCCGCTGGCAGCCTGGTCTTCCACTCCAGTGCTCGGGTCTGGGCGGAATTGCGTTGGCCGTGTTCGCCGCAGCTATATCCACCACACCTCCGGGGGCTGCGTCTCTCCTTTCGGAACCCCACCGAATTCCCGGTCGTGTTGAACGGGGCCCAGCCCATCCAGTAGCTTGATGGCTTGGGGGATTGGCAAGGCGTGCAGAATCGGATCCACAGTCTCATCGCCAACGTGGAGCGCGTTATGAAAGGCAAGGGCACCGCGGTTCGCCGGGCGGTGATCTGCTTGATGGCGCGCGGGCATCTGCTGATCGAGGACGTCCCGGGCGTCGGCAAGACCACGCTCGCCGCGGCGCTCGCGCGATCGATCGGCTGCTCCTTCCAGCGCATCCAGTTCACCAGCGACCTGTTGCCCTCGGACCTGATCGGCGTCTCGGTGTATCGGCCGGAGACCCAGGAGTTCGTCTTCAAGGAAGGGCCGCTCTTCCATCAGTTGATCCTCGCCGACGAGATCAACCGCACCAGTCCGCGCACGCAGAGCGCGCTGCTCGAGGCGATGAACGAGGGTCAGATCAGCTCCGACCACCACACGTACGGGCTGCCGCGGCCGTTCATGGTGTTGGCGACGCAGAACCCACGCGAGTATCACGGAACGTTTCCGCTTCCCGAGTCGCAGCTCGACCGCTTCCTCATGCGGATCTCGATCGGCTATCCCGACGCCGAGTCCGAGCGCGAGATCCTGACCTCTCGGGCCACGAGCGCCGAGCTCGCGCCGGTGCTTTCCGCTGACGAGGTGTGCGCCGCGCAGGACGCCGTCGAGCAGGTGCGCGTCGATCCGGCGCTGGTCGGCTACGTTCTCGACATCGTCAACGCCACGCGGAAGTCGCCGGCGGTGTCCCTCGGCGCGAGTCCCCGCGCGGCCAAGGCGCTTTACCGCGCCGCTCAAGCGGCGGCCCTGCTCGCGGGCAGCGACTACGTGCGGCCGGACCACATCAAGGAGCTGGCGATTCCGGTGCTGGCTCACCGTCTGCAACTGCGCGGTGAGGGCGGCGCGGATCTCGAGCGCGAGGAGCGGGTGCTCGCCGCGCTGCTCGAGGAGGTGCGGGTTCCGCTGTGAGCCCGGCGACGACGCGGTTCGGGGCAGCGCTCGATCGGGTCCGGCGGCGCGCCCGCGACGTCGAGTCGTGGACCGAGTGGATCTATCCGCACCGCAGCCTCCGCTTTACCCGCGAAGGCTGGTTCTTCCTGCTGGTGACGCTCGCCGTCGGCATGGCGGCGCTCAACACCGGCCACAACCTCTTCTATCTGGTCTTCGCCATGCTGGTGTCGCTGATCGTGGTGTCGGGGCTGCTCTCCGAGCGCGCGGTCCGCCACCTCGCGGTCGAGCGCCGGCTGCCCGCGGAGATCTTCGCTGGCTCGGCGGTCGCCGCCGAGCTCCGCGTATGCAACCGCAGCCGCCGCTGGTCGAGCTACGCCGTGGAGGTCCGCGACGGTGTCGAAGGGGAGGACCGCCGGCGCGTCGGGTTCGTCGACCGGCTCGACGCCAACGCGGAGCGCTCGTTCGTCTCGCTGCGGACGTTTCCGCGGCGTGGCCAGCGGAGCTTTCGCAGCATCCACCTGGTCACGCGCTTTCCCTTCGGTCTCTTCGAAAAGACGCGCATCGTCCCGGCGGGAGCGCCGGTCGTGGTCTTTCCACCGGTGTCCGGCGGCGCCGGGCGCAGAGCCTCGCTCGGGCTCGAGGGACACGCGCTGCGCAAGCATCGCGCCGGCGAGGAGCTGATGGGGCTCCGCCGTAAGCTCGCCGAAGACGACCCGCGGCGCGTCCACTGGCGCGTATCGGCGCGGATCGGCGAGCTGATGGTGACGGAGCAAGCCGTGTCCATCGACCGCCCGCTGGCGATCTTCTTCGACAGCCGCGGGCCGGCCGGCGAGGCGTTCGAGGCGGCGGTTGCCGAGGCGGCGACGCTCCTCTGGCAGAGCCGCCTCGGCGGGCGGGTGGCGCATCTCTACTCGTGGGCGGCGTGCTTTCGCGACGACGCGCCCCAGACCCTGCGCGCCGCGCTCGGCTTCCTGGCCGAGGTCGAGGCGCGGCCGGCGGACGGCGCGCCCGCCGAGCAGCGGTTCCGCGAATGGCGCCTCGAGGCCGAGCGCGCCGGCGGCGGCACGTTCGTCACCGCCGGAGAGGCTCCGGAGCTTCCGCCCGGCACGGTGCTGCGGGTGGCATGAGGATCTCCTTCGAGCGCCAATTTCTGCTCGCTGGGCACGGCCTGGCGCTGGTCGGCGTGGCCGCGCTGGCGACCACGCACGAGGTGAGCGCGGTGTTCGTGGCGATTGCCACGGTCGGGCTGGCGTGGAGCGCGTGGCGGGAATGGCGCGGCACCGGCCCGCAGATCTCCGCGCGAGCGGCCAACGCTTCGATGCTCGTCTCGCTGGTGCTGATCCTCGCGCCGGTGCTGTTGCGGGGCACTTCCCCGGTGCGCGCCATCGCCGAATTCCTGCTCGTGCTGGCGGCGTTGAAGGGGGCCGCCGCGAAGGAAGACCGCGACTGGTTGCAGATCTACGTGCTGTCCTTCTTCCAGTTGCTGGCGGCGTCCGCGCTCACCGTCGAGCCGGTCTTCGCGCTCGTCTTCGTGAGCTACCTGGTGCTGGCGCCGTGCGTGCTCGTGCTGTTCCTGCTGCGGCGCGAGGTGAAGAAGTCCGGCGGCGGTTGGAGGCTCGTCGAGGAGACGTTCGTCGAGCCATCGCTCTTTCGCTCGATCGCCGCGACGACGACCGTGCTGTTCCTCTCGACGCTCGTCATCTTCATTGTCTTCCCGCGCATGGGCGCGGGCTACTTCTCCGCCCCGTTCTCCGGAGGCACGGTGCTCACCGGCTTTTCGGAAGAGGTCGGGGGAGGCGGAGTGGCGGCGCTCAAGCAGGACGACGCCGTCGCCCTGCGGGTCACGGTCGACCGGCCGGAGCGGATTCCCGGGACGCTCTACTGGCGGGGCGTGGCGCTCGATCACTTCG
>CAVPWJ010000223.1:0-8129 GCA_963708955.1 uncultured delta proteobacterium | reverse complement strand
TCGGCGCCCGTGTCTTCATCCTGGCCTCGATCCGAGCGGTGCGCGAGGCGCTCCCTGGGTGAGGATCGAGGTGCGCATGGACAGTGCCTTCTTCAGCAACGAGATCGTCACCGCCCTGGACGACGAAGGCGTCGACTTCACCATCTCGGTCCCCTTCGAGCGCTTCGTCGAGCTCAAGACCATGATCGAAAAAGGCACCTTCCGCTGGCGCCGCTTCGGCTCTGAGCTCGCCTTCTTCGAGACCCCATGGAAGCCCAAGAGTTGGAAGAATCGCTTCCGCTTCCTCTTCGTCCGCCACCAGGTCAAGATCCGTGACAAGGAGCCGATTCAACTCGATCTCTTCGTCCCGGCGGTCACCGGCTTCGACTTCAAGGTGATCATTACCAACAAGCGCGCGAGGCCGAAGAAAGTCCTCGCCTTCCACAACGGCCGCGGCGCCCAGGAGGCGGTCTTCGCCGAGCTCAAGAGCCAGTGCCAGATGGACTACGTCCCCGTCCGTACTCGCGTCGGCAATCAGCTCTACCTCTGCTCCGCTATCCTGGCTCACAACCTCGCCCGTGAGTTGCAAATGCAGGCCGAGTCGCTCCCGCATCGGAACACCACCGAGAAGCGGTCGCCGCGCTGGGTCTTCGAGGAGATTCACACATTGCGCCGTCACCTTCTCCAGCGCGCTGCACGGCTCATTCGCCCTCAAGGTCGCCTCACCCTCGTGATGAGCGCCAATGCTGCCGTGCGCGACAAGCTCCTTCATTACCTCCGGCCCTTTGATCTCGCGGCCTGACGCCTCACGCACTGTCATGGGTTTGCAACGTTAGGGTAACGTGCTGTGATTGTCGATGTGAGGCGGTACCAGCCGAGCGCCACAAGGCTCGCAACGATTGGAAAATAAGGAACCAGCGTGCGGCAGCCGAGCATCCAGTCCGCGCCCGTGAGAAGCGGGAGCAGCGCTCCGGTGAGCGCCACCGCGGTCGCCGGTAGCGCCACGCTCCGCTCTCCGCGTGAGGAAGCCAAGCCGAGTAGCGCGCTCAGTGCCCCGAAGACGCCGAGGAACGGTGGCAACAAGCCGCCGAGAACATATCCGGTTGCTGATATCGTCGGCTCGGTGGCCCCGACCTTGGCGAAGTAGGTGTTGGGTACCAACTCGCCATCGTAAGCGAACATCCGGAAGGCGACGTGGGTGACGACGACAACGGTGACGACCAATGCGTCTGGAAGAAGATACCTGGAGAACGCTCGCTGCCGTAGCAGGGCACGCCAGCGCGGCAGCCCCTGCCCGGTCTGAAGGGAAATCGACAGAGCCTGTGCCGACCAGTAGATCGCAAAGAGAAGCGCCCCTTCGGGCCGGGTCAGCGCGGCCGCGCCAAAGGCGATGCCGGATCCCAGCCAGCGCCCCCGTGCAGCGCTGGCTGTGCCGAGCAGCACTCCGCACGAAACCAGCGCGCCGAACAGCGTGGTCTCGAGGCCGCTCATGCTGTTGAGCGCGAATGCCGGGCTGACGGCGAGCAGGCCGGCCGCCAGTAAACCCGCGTGTTCTGCAGACGCCGTTGTCGGCGGGCTGCGGCGAGCGAGAAACCGTGCCAGCAGGTACGAGACGACCACGCAAGACGCGCCGCTCAGCACACCGACTGCCTTGGCGGCCCACGGCGCTGCCTCCGCTCCTCCGACCGCGATCACGCCGCTCAGCACCACCATGAGGGCGAAGTTGGTGTACCCTTCCACGTGCTCGCCGAAGTTGAAGTAGGGCCCACGCCCGAGCGCCAAGAAGCGGCTGTAGCGGAAGGTGATGTACGCATCGTCGTTCACGTAGGCGGCGAACAGCGAAGCCTGCGCGAGATACACCGCGACGAGTGCAGCAAGAGCCAGAGTGGTCGCGCCCGGATGACCCGCCGGCGCGGGTTCGTCTTCGCTGTTCGTGGCGACGCCAGTCGGAGTCATGGACCCAATGTGCCGGACTTGATTCGGCAGAGAAGGCCCCACCCTACGGGGCCAGATGCACATAGCTCGAGTCTCTGCGTATCCACCAGAAGCCGTAGGCGAGGCGGTTGTTTGGTGGGGGCAGGAAGATTGGTGCCTCGACCGCTCGGTAGTCGTTCTCGAGATAGGAGAGCGCCTCGCCCGGCGACAGGAACACGAGCTCGGACACCAGGTCGGGTTTGAGAGACCCGAACGAATGCTCGTAGTCCCACTTCATATGGCCGGGATAGAACGCTGTCAGCGGGTTCGCTTGGCTCGGGATCCGCATCTTCTCGCGTGCGATGGTCCTGTCGTTCTTGCCGAGCAGGTCGATCGCGAAGCGCTGCATGAAGTAGGGAGCTGCGCCGGCCCAGACGACGGCGACCTTCGCTCGCTCGTCCGTGACCCGTTTGAGCAACAACCCCCGCCGAACGTTCCATTCATTGTCGACGACGTGAAGCGGCCGCTCGATCAAGAGTGATTCCGCGAACGGTGCCGTCCCGGCCTCACCCACGGGCAGGTTCAGGCTCAGCGCGCAGAGCAACGCAAACCCTATGAGCAGGGCACCTTCGCCCTTTGCCCACCGTCGGGGAAGGTGCTCGGCCACGTACGAGGCGCAATCGCGAAGCGCGCACGAGAGCAGAACGAAGAACAGCGGCATGGCGATCGATACGTAGCGGTTGCTTCCACCCCAGCGCTCCCAGGCATCGCCTCCCACGTAGACGCTGTAGACGAGTTGCGCCGCGCAGAGGCCCCCGAGCAACCGCAGCCGCCAATCTTGCCGGGCGAGGATCGTTCCCAGCGCCAGCAGTGGCAGCAGCGGGTTCATGGTCACGAGAAACTCGATTGATACCCACGCGCCTCGCGTGAGCCGGAACAAGAACGGGAAGCCTGTCAATTTGAGATAGTACGTGTTCGGCAGCAGGTCATCGTAGTACCACAGTCGGAAGAGGGTCAGCGCGGCAACGCAGAGCAGCAAGAAGCCGAAACCGGCGCAAACGTGTCGCAACCTGTGCGCGGGTTCGTGGACCATCACGAATCCCAGGACCGTCACTGCGGGTACGACCATATCGGGCCGCACCAGCGTCGAGATCCCGAGGATGACGTAGAGCCACCACGCCCCACGCTCCTCTCCGGTGGTGCATCGGATCGCCGACCATGCCGAGACGCTTACCACCAGAGCCAGGATAGACACCTCGGTTCCTTGAAGCGCCCAGTTGTTGAGGGGCAAATAAGAGGCCGTCAGCGCCGTAGCGCACAGTGCGACCACGGCCGATCCGCCCGATACCGCCTCGGCGATGCGCCTGACCACGAACAGATTGAGGATCAGCAACGACATCCCGGTGAGCTGAACCAGGGCGCTGATCTTGGGCTGGGTAACCGGCAGGAGATGGAGCAGCGCCATGTACGCGACCCACAGCGGGTTGGTGAATCCCTCGACCCGCTCCCCGCCCGGGTTCCATACCAGTGCGTGGCCGTGCGCCAGATTCGCCGCGTAGCGCATGGAAATCATCTCGTCGTCGAACAAGCAGAAATATCTGGTGCCATCGATGATGAAGCTCGTGCGGTAAATGAAGGCGCACGCATAGAAGACGTAGGCGATGAGAATCAGAAGGAAGCAGGTCCCCGACCAGCGTCGTCTTGGATGGGCGCTCGAGCCGGAGGCCACGCCAGAAGCAAGGCCCATCGAGTCGTTCATCGCTGCTCACGGATCTCGGCGTAGAAGACCGCAAACTCGCCATTGATCGCGGCAGGGATGAACTGTGTCGCCAGGCGGCCATCCACGACCTGTGTCGGGATCGGCTGGGAACGGTAGGCGATTAGGAAGTATCCGTCGATCCCGTGATCGTGAAGCGCTCGTGCGAGGCGGCGGGCGTCATCGGGCGCGGTGACTTGAATGTCTCTGTCGCGCAGGGTGGGCCGCAGATCGAGTCCCTGGAGACGGAAGAAGATGCGCTCGGGGATCAGGTCGGCGAAGTCTTGAGCGATCCACTGGTGAGTCACGGCAACGACACGCTCGGGCTGCTCCTTCACGAAGCGCATCACGGGGAGAACCCGAAAGCTATAATTGTCCCGCAGACCCGAGATCGCGCCCACGGCGTTCTTCCACGCGCCCTGACCGATCGTCGCAATCAGAAGCGCCGCGGCGATGCTGATCGCCCGTCGCGAACCGCTCGCGGTCAGCGCCTGCGCCGCGGTCGCGATGCCGATGGCAGCAACCGGGACGAGGATCAGCAGAAAGCGCGGTCCCCACTGAAGGCCCCCAGAGCTTGGCAGTGTGAAGGGCACGGCGATGAGGAAGACCACGCTCGTCGCGACCAGCCGGCGAGCAGTCGCTATGGCACCATCAGGGGGAACGAGCCAAAGCCCCAAGGCTAATGGGGCGGTCGGGAACCACTCGACGAGCAGTCCGAGAAGAATGCGCCAGCGAACCAGCGGAGGTTCGAGGTACGGGACGATGCCTGGGAGCATTTGCTGAGCGTGCATCCCGAGTGGGGTTCCCGTGGTCAGGAGATTGACGCCCGGGAGCGTCACCGCACCGAAGGCTCCGGCGGCCAGAGCGATGCCGGCTCGACGCCTTCCGATGGCTGGCAGCGGCCATGCCACGAGGCTGCAGCCGAGGATCGCCGCGAAGAGAAGCAGTTCCGGACGCATCGCTCCGGCGAATGCCGCGAGTATGCCGCCGATGATCGGCTTGCCGATCGCTCGTTCGTCGCCGTGGAGGACCAGTGCTCCTCCCAGGGTCGCCGCCGCGAGCGCGGGCGCGTGCTCCCAGAACATTGCGCCGTATGGAGCAAGCGGAGACGCAAACGCGGCGATCAAGACGGAGAGCGACCTCTCTCTCGGCCCCAGACCGAGGTGCCGGCAGATCAGCAGCATGGCGGCGAGGGTTCCCGTGACGCCGAGAAACGGCAGGACGTAGAAGCCCGGCCAACCGAGCAACGCATAGAACGGCGCCGTCAGTAGCGGAAAGACCAGCGGGTACTGGATGAACCTCCGTCCACCCACTTCGTATACAAAGGGCCGGCCAAACGGATACAAGCCCTGATCCCACAGCTCGTGCACCCAGGACGGGGCGGAAATCGCCAGGTCGGGCCGGATACCAAGCACGCCAGCCTGCGCTTCTTGCCGGGCCAGGAGAGCTTTCAGGCCGGCATCGCCGCTGAAGTAGACGTTCGGCTGCGTGAGGCAGAGCAGCAGGATCAGGTGGCCGACCGCGAGAGCGAGAGTCAGTGGCGGCAGCCAGCCACTCTGCAAGCGGGGCATTCGAATCGATCGCGCCGAGTGGTCGACGGCGTCCCCGGCATGCTTCATGGCGTGCTCACGGCAGATCGTAGACGAACAGCGAGCCGATACGGCCTATTGGCGTGGCGCTTCGCAGCCAATCGAAGCTGCCGGGCTCCGGCTTCACGTGACGGCGCGTGTCCGCCCAGATCGCGTATGTCGATCCCATCAACGTGGAGGCGGAGATCACCGCGATCCCATGAGACCAGGGCGTCAGCGGCGTGAACCGTATGCCGTACAACCACGGATGAACCGTGCCCATGTAGGCGAGATGGACGGATTCGAGGCGCTTTTCCCGCAGATAGCGAGCGAGCCGGACCAGATCCTGGCCCCAGTCGAGATTGGAGTCGAGCAACCAGCGGTGGCCGCCGGCGGAATCACCGGCGGCCTCGTTGAAGTACTCGAGGTAGAGCGGCGCCACGCGCGCGGCGCCCGACACGGTCCAGGCGAGCGCGACGGCGCTCGCGACCGCGCGAAGGGTCGCCGCGGGCCTTGCAGGAGAGGAGAGGAATGCCGCAATCGGCGACGCGAACAGCGGCGCGACGAGAACCAGCAGCAACGACTCGGCGGCGAGCACGTGGCGCACGCCGATGTTCAGCCGGTTGAATGCGCCATTGACGACGAACACGGCGAGAACGGCGACGAAGAGACAATACTCTCTTCGGGCGCGCCGCCGGCCTGCGAGCCAGGCGCCGACCGCGATGCCGCCGCCGATGACGATCGGCAGTGGGGTCTTCAGCGCGAACGCGACCAGGTGGTAGTACCACCAACCGTCGTCCGAGAAGGATCCGGCGAGATAGTAGGCCGCGCGATCGGAGTCCCTCCCGGTCATGGCGAGGTCGGCGCCGGCCAGGAAGGTCGCCGGCAGCGGCAGCCGCAGTGACGGGAATCTGGCTCCGAGCGCGGCGAGCGCTCCGCCGCCGCGGAAGCTGACTTCGCCGAGGCGCTCGCCGACTCGGTCGAATCCGTAACCGGCATCCACGACGATGACAGCGGCTGCGCCGATCGCTAGGAAGCCGAGCAACAGAGAGGCCGTGAGACGAAGCCTGTCCGGACGCTCCGGGCGCACGATCTCCACCAAGGCGCAGGCCAGCATCACCGCGACGGCGAGGAGCGAAGAGAGCTTGGCGAGAATCGCCAGACCCAGCACGAGCCCGACGATCAGCGCCTGTCCGATCGAGCGGTCCTGCAGGTAGCGCCACCAGGCGTAGAAGGTCGCGGTCAGTCCCAACGCGCCGGCGATGTCGACGGTCACGAGATGCCCGTGCGCGAGGAACGACGGCGAAAACGTGAACAGCAGCATGGCTGCCAGTGCCGCCCCGGGGCCGTAGAGCTCGCTCGACCAGCGATAGATCAGCAGGCCGAGCAACGTCGCCATCAAGATCACCACGCAGCGCGCCCGGACGAAGATCTGCTGATAGGCGTCGACGTTGCGGTCCATGAAATCGAGCCCCATCGCCCAGGGGTTGGCGTTGAACGACGGCTCGACCACGGTCCGATCCGGCGCGATCACGAGCGCCGGCGCGATTCGCGAGAGTGGCGGATTGATCGGATCGGGCGTGAAGTCATGGTGTCGGATCATGTAAAGGCCGACCGGCAAGTGGACGAACTCGTCGACGGTCACCGAATCGTCGAGCGCGGCGACGCCGGCCTGGAGGACGAAGATCACCAGCAGTGTCCCGACCGTCACTTCGACGATCTTTGCTCGGCGAGTCGATCGTATTGCGAACACGAAGCCGTTCTCTCGTTCAGGGATCGGGAAATCCGGGAAAGGTGCCGCGCGGGGGGGACGCCTGTACGGCGTCGGGAGAGGGCGGAATGTCGTAGACCCAGTAGGCGTGGCCGACGATCGCCTTGGGCTCCACATGGGCAAACCAGTTCTGCGGGCCGTCGCCATACAGATGATGCAGCCAGCCTCGAGCTCGCGCGACGCAAAACGAGCTCAGCACCCAGGTGCCCGGCGCTGGCGGAGCCAGCACGTCCTCGATCCAGATCAGGCGGCCGTCGATTCCGTAGTGCTTGGGGTTCAGATTGCCGAAATAGCAGAGATAGTAGTCCCGGTGCGGCTCCCGGCGAAGATACCGCCGGAGTTGGATCAGTCCCTGCCCCCAGTCCACGTTCGAATCGTCGAGCCACGCGAGGCCGCCCCGATAGCCCCCGACCGCCTGGTTGAAGTAGGAAAGGTGGTCGGGCCAGATGAGAGCGAACTCGGCGACTGACCACAGCAGCAGCCCGCCGAAGACGACGCGGGGGAGCAGTCGAGCTCTCGCCATGGTCATCGCTAGACGACCGGCGAAGATGAACAGCAGGGGGTAGACCGGCAGAAGGTGGCGCAGTCCGACCGGACGGGCCAGCAACGCATAGCCGCCAAACAGACAAACGAGAGGGATCAGCACGAACGCTTCCTCTCGCCATGCGCTGCGCACCCCGAAGAGGAGCGCCGCCACCGCCGCGCCGATGAGCAGCAGCTCGGGAATCGGCGTCTTGATGAGCCACGCCACCGGCAGGTAGCTCACCGAGTGATCGCGGCGAAACTGGCCGGCGAAGAAGTATGCGTACGTCGAATTTTGATCCGCGTTCAGCGATTCGATGCCTCGCCAGTAGAAGAGAGGGTCGCTCGGGCAGAGGTAGATGAGCCAGAGCACCGCGTAGGCAACGAGCAACAAGATGGCGAGCACGAGAGCGCTGGAGAGATGCCGCGGTGGTTGCCCGTCTCGGCCCGATCCCGCGAAGGCCAGCAGGACGATCGTGGCTGGAATCAGTGCCACCGCCGAGAACTTCGTGCCGAGCGCCAGACCGAGGCCCACCCCTGCGGCGATCAAGCGCAAGCGAGTCGGTGCACGCAGAAAGCCGCGCAGCAGGTAGAGGAAAACGGTCGAGAAGAGCGCCAG
>CAVPWJ010000222.1:0-4289 GCA_963708955.1 uncultured delta proteobacterium | reverse complement strand
GCGGCCCCGATTCAAGCCCGTCGATGTCGACCGCGAACAGGCCGGTGGAGATTTGCACAGCGAGCAGAAGCAGCATGATGACCACGCTGTAGCCGCCGACCGGATTGTGCCCCGCTGTTGCTCGCTCCGGGCTGCCCGGCCGGAGATTGGTGAGCACCGCGGCGGGTGAGCGCAGGAAGGTGCCGAAGCGTGCGGTGCTGCCGCCGATGAAGCCCCAGATCAGACGAAAGACCAGCAGCCCGAGCAGCACTGCGCCCGACAGGCGGTGCCAATCCATCGCGCCATTTTCCGCGCTCCACCAGGAAAAGCCGAGCAGGCCGATCAACAGATGTCTTGGAGCGCCGTGCCCTCGCCATCGAGGACCGAGCGCGCCGCGGTCAAATTTTGCGAAAAGAAAAGTCGGAGGGAAGGTGAAAGAAAGACTGCGCCCGCCAGCTACTTTCGGAGCCCCAACCGCTCGATCAAACCCTTGTATCGGTTGAAGTCCCGCCGCCGCAGGTAGTCGAGGAGGCGACGGCGCTGACCGACGAGCTTCAGTAGCCCCCGGCGGGAATGGTGATCCTTGACGTGACTCTTGAAGTGCTCGGTGAGGTGCCCGATCCGCGCACTCAGCAGCGCGACCTGTACTTCAGGCGAGCCCGTGTCCGACGCGTGGAGTCGGTACTGTGTGACGATTTCCTGGGCTTGGCCCTGCGCTGCTTCCATTCTTCCTCCGTTTTCTCTTCATCGGCCTGGTTAACATACCGAGGTTTCGCTGTAAAGCGCTCCAGGGGCTCCAGAAGCGCCGGCTCACTCCTCGCCGAGCAAAGCGCGCGCATACTCTGCGCTCGAGAACGGGCGCAGGTCGTCGAGCGCCTCGCCGACGCCGACGTAGCGGATCGGCACGCCGAGATCCGCGCGGATCGCCAGGGCCGTGCCACCCTTGGCCGTACCGTCGAGCTTGGTGAGAACGATGCCGGTGAGCCCGAGGACGTCGGAGAACACCTTGGCTTGATGCAACGCGTTCTGGCCCGTCGTGGCATCGAGCACGAGCCAGACCTCGTGCGGCGCGCCTGGGATCGCCTTGCCGATCACCCGGCTCACCTTGCGCAGCTCTTCCATCAGGTTTTCTCGGGTGTGCAGCCGGCCGGCCGTGTCGACCAATACGACGTCCACCTCGCGCGCGACCGCCGCCTTCATTCCATCGAAGGCGACCGCCGCGGGATCGGCTCCGCTCTGATGCCGGACCAGATCGGCGCCGACCCGCTCGGCCCACACGCCGAGCTGGTCGATGGCCGCGGCGCGGAAGGTGTCGGCGGCGACCAGCAGAACCCTGTCTCCGGAGGCCCGGAAGAGAGCGGCGAGCTTGCCGATCGACGTCGTCTTACCGACCCCGTTGACGCCGCACACGAGGACCACCCAGGGCTTGGCGCTGCGCGCCTTCGGCGGACCGTCGCCGAGCGCCGCCTCGATCGCGCCGCGCAGCGCCGCGCGCACCTTACTCTCCGCGGGCTCGCGATCATCGGCGCAGCGCTCGCGGACCGCGGCGAGGATCCGCGTCGTCGTCCGCACGCCGACGTCCGCGCTGAGCAGCGCCTCCTCGAGCGAAGCGAGAATCGCGTCGAGCTCGCGGTTGCGGCCGAAGACGTCGGCCAGCCGCTGGCGGAAGATGCCGCGGCTCTCGGCGAGCGCGGCGCGCAAGCGCGCCGCCGGCGAGAGCGGAGGGGCGGGGGCAGCCTCTTCGGGCTTCTCGGCGACGGGCAACGCCCGCTCGGGCTTCTTTTCCGCCGGCCCGATGCAGGGCTGCCGGCCCCGTCGCCGAACAAGCACGAGGACGATCAGGGCGATGACCGCGAATACGACGAGCAGCACCGCCTCCGGTGACATCGGCCAGAGTTGCATGCAGAATGCCCTTAGTGCGATGGCGGAGAAGGAAAGTGGCGGTCTACGCGGCAGGCTGCTCGGTCTGCAGCCGTACCGACACGATCTTGGAGACTCCCGGCTCTTCCATCGTCACGCCGTAGAGCCGATCGGCGACCTCCATCGTGTGCTGGTTGTGCGTGATGATGAGGAACTGGGACCCGCCGCCCATGTCGGCGACGATCTGGTTGAAGCGGTCGATGTTGGCGTCATCGAGCGGAGCATCGACCTCGTCGAGCACGCAGAACGGGCTCGGACGGCACATGAAGAGCGAGAAGATCAGGCTGACCGCCGTCAGTGCCTTCTGCCCGCCGGACAGAAGGCTCAGCGCGCGCAAGTTCATTCCCGGGGGCTGGACCTGGATGTCGACGCCGGTCTCCATCAGATCGTTCTCGTCGGTGAGCATCAAGCGCGCCCGGCCGCCGCGGAAGAGCTTGGGGAAGGTCTCCTGAAACTTCTCGTTAACCGCTGCGAAGGCTTCGGCGAAGCGGTCGCGGCTCATGCGGTTCAGATTCGAGATCGTGCGCTGTAGGTCGGCGATCGAACGCTCGAGATCCTCCTTCTCCTTCGCCAGGAAGGCGCGGCGCTCCTCCATCGAGCCGAGCTCCTCCATTGCCTCGAGACCGACGGCGCTCCGGTCCATGCGATCGACCTTCTGCTGCAGCGTTTGGCAGCGAGCTTCGATCTCCGCCTCGTCGGCCTCCTCGATGACCACTTCGGCGAGCTCGACCTGATAGCGCTCGCGCATGCCGCCGATGGCGTGCTCGCGGCGCATGTCGTGCTCGGCGAAGGCGAGATCCTGCCCGCTGCGCTCCTGCCGGACACGGTCGAGATCGCTGCGCAGGCTCGCGAGGCCGTTCTCCGAGGCTTGGATGCCTTGCCGCAACGCCTCGGCGTGGGCGCGGCTATGGTCGACGTCGGCCTCGCGCGTCGCCTCTTCGGCGGCACCGCGCTCGAGACTCTCGGCGAGCCCCTGTCGCTCGGTGCCGCGGGCCTGTGCGCGCACCCGCAGAGCCTTGGCCTCGGCGCCGAGCTGATCGAGGCGCCGCTCGAGCTCGTGACACTGCGCCTGCATCTGTTGCTGGCCTTGCCGCAGCGCCTCCTCTTGCTCGCGTGCCCGTACCAGGGCGATCTTCAGCTCCATTGCCGCGCTGTTCTTTTTATCGAGCGCGGCGCGGCTCTCGGCGAGACCCGCTTCGGCTTCGCGGCGCCGACCGTCGCCCGACGCGAGTCGATCGGTGGCATCGAGAAGCGCCTGTTCGTCTCGCGCCGCCTCTTCGACCAGCACGGACAGCTCCTCGGCGAGGCGGCCATCCTCGCCGCGCGCTCGTTCCAGCGCCTTCTGGCCGCGTGCCAGGTCTTGCGTCACGCGCTCGGCGTCCTTGCCGAACGTCACCCACTCGATGGTAAGCGCGCGTCGCGCCTCGTCGACCGCGCCCATCTGTCGCTCCGCAGCCGCCAACGCGGCCGACCGTTCGGAGCGGCGCCGGGAGAGATCGGTGACGTCGCTCCGCAGCCGCTCGACCTCCTCACGCAGCCGGCGGATCTCGCGGCGCTGGGCGAGCAGCCGCTCCTCGTAGGGCCCGGAACTGCCGCCGCTGACCACGCCGTCCGCATATACGACTTCGCCCTCGAGCGTGACGAGCGTCCGCCAGCGGCCGTTACGCCGCCAGAGCTCCAGCCCGCGGTCGAGGCTGTCGACCAGCACCGCGTCGCCGAGCAGGCTCTCGGCCACCGGTCCGTAGCCCTCCTCGACGCGGACCACGTCGAGCAAACGAGTGCAGCGTTCCGGAGCGGCCGTCGCTTCCGCCAGATGCGGACGTCGCGGTTCGACTGGGATGAAGTTGCCGCGACCGGTGCCTTCCTCCTTGAGATCGTGGATCGCCTCCCGTGCGTCCTCCGGCGTACGCACCACCACGTACTGCAGCCGCTCGCCGAGCACCGCGGCCACCGCTTTTTCGAACTCCGGCGGCGTGTCGATGACTTGCGCGACCAAGTTGAGAACGCCGTTCGGCTTTTCGGCGTGCTTGCGCATCACCGCCCGCACACCTTCGTGATAGCGCCCAAAGCCGCGCTCGACCTCCTCGGCCGCCGCCAAACGCGACTGCGCCTCGGCTAGGGCCGCCGCCACCGACAAGAACGCCTGCTCCATCGATGCCTTCTCCGCGCGCAGCTCGGCGACGCTGCCGGCGACGTGGATCGCCTCGTTGGTCGCGGCCGCGACGCGCTCCTCGAGGCCGCTTCGCTCCGCCGTCAGGCGCTCGAGGTCCGCGGAGAGCCGCCCGGTCTCGGCCTCGGCGGCGGCAATCTCCGCGGCGAGCTGCTCCCGACGCCGACTCCGGTCGGCCGAGCGCTCTTGCGCGGAGCTCAATCGGTTGCGCAACTCCGCC
>CAVPWJ010000221.1:0-4657 GCA_963708955.1 uncultured delta proteobacterium | reverse complement strand
AAGCTCGTCGGCGATGGCCTCGGCGATCCGCCGGTAGCCGGCGTCGTTCGGGTGAATCGGGTCGTGATCCGGGTCTCCGAATAGCGCGCGGCCGCCGGAGCGCTCGAAGTCGGCGGCGCTGTCGACGAGGGGCAGGTGCTCGCGGCGGCTGACCTCGACGACGATGCGATTGTACGCGCGCCGGAGCTCGGCGGCGCTGTCGCCGCGCGCCACGAAGCCCCGTTGAACCAGCCACCGCGGCGTACGGTCGCCGTCGAAGCCCGCGGGCGCCGTCAGGTACACGGGCGCGAATCCGCGCTCGCGCCCGCGGCTCGCGAAGCGCTCGAGCACGGCGCGGTACTGGTCGGGAGGCACCTGCAGCGACGACATGCCGAAGGAGCTCTGGACGTACGTCAGGCCGCGCGAGGCGGCTTCCCACAGGTAGCTGCGAAAGCGCGGACCCGCCTCGCCCGCCACCCGCTTCTTGAACCAGGCGTGTACCGCCGAGTCCTTCTCCCGCCACAGGTCGTTCCAGCCGAAGTAGAGCGTCACGACGTCGGGCTGGAGCGGCGCGAGCTCGCGCTCGAACCATTCGAGGCCGTGCAGCGACGTGTAGCCGATGACGCCGCCGTTCAGCACCTCGAAGCGTCCCGGCGCGCGCGCGTCGAGGATCTGCTGCAGGATCTCCGGATAGGGGTGCGCGGCCCCGAACGTGCACGAATCGCCGAGGCAGAGCACGCGCCGCACCCCCGGCCGCTTGGCGAGCGAGATCTCCGCGCCACGCAGGCCGAGCGAGTTGATGCGCACGCCGGCGTCGGGAAAGGACGCGCCGCGCCGATTGCGGAACGTGAGTACCGGATCGTACTCGAGAAAGCGGCTGACGACGTTGCCGCTGAAGTGACCGTAGCGGACCTCGTACTTCACCCGTTCGAAGGGCACGAGACGGAAGAAGACCTCTCCGGCCGCCAGGCCGATGCCGATGCCGAGAGCGACCAGCGCCAGGCGGCCCGCCCACCCGGCGCGGGCGCGCGCCGGCGGGCTGCCGCGGTCGGGCTCGCGCGCGGCGCGACCTTTCGCGCTCAGTATCCGAGCCTCTCGATCTCGTCGTCGTCGAGGCCGAGGAAGTGGGCGACCTCGTGAACGATGGTGCGGCGGATCTCCTCGCGGATCTCCGCGGGACTGCGGAAGCACTCGATCATTGGCCCGTAAAAGAGCGTGATGCGGTCGGGGAGCTGCATGCCGAAATCGTGCGTGCGCTCGTCGAGCGGCGAGCCCTCATAGAGGCCGAAGATCGTGTCGAGGCGCGGATCGAGGCCGGCGCCGGCGATCTGCTCGTCGGTCGGACCGTCGTCGACGACGACCAGGACGTTCTCCATGCGCACGCGCACCGCGCCGGGCAGGGTGTCGAGCGCTTCGGCGACCAGGCGCCGGAACTTTCGCCGGTCCATGGGCTCCATTCCTGCCCTTGCCGTGCGCGCTGTCAAGCGCGGGCGCCCGGCCAGCACCCTCGACGCCCGCGGCGTCATGATCAGCGTGGCGCTCCCGGCGCGAGGTCTCGAAGATCGACTTCTATCTGCTAATCGCCGCGGACGTGATGGAGCTTTGCCAACCCGAGTGACTCGAGGCGCCGAAAATCGTCGTCGAGCGACCAGAGCGACTGCTCCTGCTCGGCCGCGATCGCCGCGATCAACAGATCGGAGACGCCAAAGCGCTGTCCTGCCTCGGCTCCTCGTGCGACCCACTCCTCCATCGTGGCCCAGGTGGCGTCCGTCGGGCGGTAGGTTGGTAGCGCAGAGAGCAGACGTCGCAGCCTCACGAGCTCGCTTCGCCGGACCCCCGAGAGAAGCTCGATGCGAACCGGAACGGCGAGCGCGACCTGGTCGGCGTCGAGCAGCGCCTGCAAGCCCTTGCGCACTCCCGCGCTACGCCCTCGGAAAAAGTCGACCCACACCGAAGTGTCGACGAAGATCATCTCGCGCGCTTGCGCCCCGGACGGCGCCGCGAGGCTCCGAGATCGATCTCCAGGTCGATGGCTCCGGCGAGATTCTTGAGCTCTTCCAACCGTCGCCGGCGAATGAGCTCGCGCAGCGCGGTAACGACGACCTCCGTCTTCGACTTGAAGCCGAGCAGGCGCTTTGCCTCTGCGAGCACGTCCTCAGGGAGGTCCAGCGTGGTACGCATACATTTGCGTGTAATTCATATGCTTTAGGATGTCAAAATCAGTCGCATGTCACGCGCTCGATGCCCGCCTCCTCTTATGCGTCGACCGTCTTGAGACTGGGCGGCTGCGGTTCATCCAGCGGATGCGGTCACGCCGTGCCGGCGTCGCTCCCGTCATTCGTCGGTGTTCTTCTCGGTCTGGGCTCGTCGCCTCGCCAGCGCTTCCAGAGAGGTGTGCGGATCGAGGTATTCGCCGAGCTTCCGCACGACGTACTCGGTGACGCGGCTGCGCAGCAGCCAGCTCGGGTCGGGGCCTTCCACCGCGACCACGTGATCGGCGATCGTCAGCCTGGCGTCGATTCGAAAGCCCAGGAACGAGCCGGCGACCGCGGCGGTGTCGCGGGTCCAGGTCGGCTCGAGACCGTATTTCGATTGCCAGTAGGCGCCGAGCTCCCTCATGCGGGCGTGGACCTCGACGACCTTCAGCCGGTGGGTGACCTCGATCCTCATCGCGCATCCGGCAAGCGGCGAGTGATCTCGTGGTCTCGTTGCGGGTCGCGCTTCGGCCCGGCATCGCCGAGAGCGCGGGCCAGCTCGCGCACCAGGAACGGGCGCAGCTCCGCGGGAGAGACGATGCGCTCGAGCGAGCCGACCTCCAGGGCGCGGCCGACGGTGTGGATGGCGTCGAACTCGGCGGCGAGCTTGGCTTGTTGTTCGAGAATCGATTGCGCCAACAACGTCTCGTAGGCCTGGCGCCCTTCCGTGCTCGGCTGCCGTTCCAGCTCCTTGCGCAGCGTCGCGATCCGCGGCTCGGCGAGCGCACGGGCACGCACCTCGCGCGAGAACACCACGGCGGCGGCCGGCGCGCCGCCGATCACCGACGCGTACGCGCCGGTCAGCGCCGAGGCGTGCAGGTTCTCGTTCAGCGACCGCGAGAACACCACGTACGCTCCGCCGTGGTAGCGGGACACGACCACGAAGAAGATCGGGCCCAGGAAGTTGACCACGGCGCGGGCGATCTCGGCGCCGTATTCGAGCTGGAGCTTGCGCATCGATTCCGGCGAGCCGTCGAAGCCGGACAGGTTGGCGAGCAGCGCCACCGGCCGATTGCCGCTGGCCGCGTTCAGCGCCCGGGCGACCTTCTTGGACGAGAGCGGAAACAGCGTGCCGCCATTCCACGACGTGGGTCCGTCGGGCGGGCGGTAGCCTTCCCGCACGACGTTGCGGCTCTCGATGCCGATCAGGCTGACCGGATAGCCTCCGAGATGCGCGTCCCAGACGATCGCCGTGTCGGCGCCGACCATCGACTGCCAGCGCTCGAGATGGCCGCCGTCCTGGTCGATCACTCCCGCCATCAGCGCGCGCATCGAGAACGGCCGGCGGCGCCCCGGGTTGGTGGCGTCGTCGAAAATCTCTCCGAGCGTCTCGTACTCGTGGTCGGGCTCGGAGCGCGTGGGAAAGACGGTGACGTCGCGATCGATCGGGTCGCGCGTGGCGAGGCGCCGCGGCCGGCTCTCGCCCGGGACGACGTAGGTGAAGCCGTAGTGCTCGTAGAGCAGCCAGAAGGCGTCGGCGAGGTCGGGCGCGTAGTATTGCGCCTCTCCGTTCGGCCCCATGATGCGCTCGAAGCCGCCGATCGCCACCTCGTCCTCGGCGGACACCGACCCCGAGGCCGCGAGCGCCGCGCGCCCGGTCAGCACCATCGACGCCTGCGGCGTCATGATCAGCGCACCGCGCGTGTGCATGCCCATGGTGGCGAGCGCGTCGAAGTAGCTCTGCGCGCCGACGTTCACGCCGTAGGCGATGACGTGGATCACGCCGCCGGCCTGTGTGAACGTGACGATGCGCCGCACGACGCGCGCCGTGGCGTCGAGGTTCTCGGTGCCGCTGTCCATGGCGATGCGCGCGCCGCTCGACACCGGCACCCACTCGACCGGCAGCCCGAGCTGCTCGGCGAGATCGATCGCGGCGACGATCCGGTCGCACTCGAGAGCCGACAGCGCTCCCATGTCGAGTGTGGGATCGGACAGCACGAGCACGCGGCGCATGCCCGCCGGCACCTTCTCGGTCGGCGTCGAGACGATCCCGAAGACCACGGCCGAGCGGTTGCCGCCGGGCGGCCGGCCGGCCACGCTCGCGGCCCGCGGGCGTGCGCTCGCCGGGTCGAGGTCGTACTCCTCGAAGCTGCCCACTGGCAGCTCCGTGGACAGCGTCATCGCGGCTTCGCCGGTCTCGCGGTCGCGGCCGGTCAGCATGCGCACGATTTCGTAGGGATAGACCAGACCGCGGCGGCGCGCCTCGGCGACCTTGCGCTCGTAGTCGCTCGCCGGGCGCAGCGGCTCGCGATGCGGCTCGCGCCACTGGATCTCCATGCGGCTGCCGGTGAGATCGGAGAGCACGATCTCGATGGTCCGCGACGGTGCGCCCTTGGCGGCGAGCAGGTTCAGGCGCACGACCACCTTCTCGAGGCCGAGGTGGCGGGTGGTCGGCGCGAGCCGGCGGGCGATCGCGGTGGTGG
>CAVPWJ010000220.1:0-7230 GCA_963708955.1 uncultured delta proteobacterium | reverse complement strand
TTTATGTACGCCTTCAAGCTCAGCGTATTGCTCACCAACGACCTGCCGGCGAATTTCGCCGACGTCCTCGCCGACCGCTTCGCGAAGATTCGCGCGGTGATCAAGGATTGCGACAAGCTGCTCACGCGAAACCGCATCTTCGTCGACCGCATGTCGGGGGTCGGCATCTGCTCGCGCGAGGATGCAATCTCGTACGGAGTGACCGGGCCGCTGCTGCGCGCCACCGGCGCCGACTTCGATCTGCGCAAGAAATGCCCCTACCTGTTCTACGACCAGGTGGACTTCGAGGTGCCGGTTGGGACTCGCGGCGACAACTACGATCGCTTCCTGGTGCGCTTTCACGAGATCGAGCAGTCGATGCGGATCGCCGAGCAATGCCTGCGAAAAATGCCGCCGGGGCCGGTGATGCTGCGCGACAGCCGCTTCACGCTCCCGCCGAAGCGCGACGTCTACAACTCGATCGAGGGGCTGATGAACCACTTCAAGATCGTGATGGAGGGCGCCAAGCTGCCGGCCGGCGAAGTCTACCAGGCGGTCGAGGGCGCCAACGGCGAGCTCGGCTTCTACCTGGTGAGCGACGGCAGCGGCCGGCCGTATCGGGTGCGCGTGCGTCCGCCGTGCTTCTTCGGCATGGCGGCGCTCGGCGACATCCTCAAAGGACACATGATCGCCGACATCGTCACCACCTTCGGCATGGTGAACATGATCGGCGGGGAGTGCGACCGGTAAGGCGGAGCGATGGCGGTCCAGTTCTCGAAACCCGCGCTCGACGAGTACGAGCGCATCGTCGCGAAGTATCCCGTGATGCGCGCGGCCATGATGCCGGTGCTGTGGCTCGCGCAGAAGGAGTTCGGCTACCTGTCCACCGAGGTCCAACAGTACGTCGCGGACCTGATGGGCTTCCCGCTCGCCTGGGTGAGCGGCCTCGCCTCCTTCTACACGATGTTCTACAAGAAGCCGGTCGGGAGGCACCACCTGCAGGTGTGTACCAACGTCTCGTGTATGCTGCGCGGCTCGGACGAGATCGTCCGCGCGATCGCAGAACAGCTTGGCATCGGTCTCGGCGAGACCACGGCGGACGGCAAGTTTACCTTCGACGAGGTCGAGTGTCTGGCCTCGTGCGGCACGGCGCCGATGATGCAGGTGAACGAGGACTGCCACGAGAATCTGACGCCGCAGGCGACGGTCGCTCTGCTCGAGCGTCTGGCGCGCGACTAGGCGGACGCGTCGAGGCGGGGGGGAAGGACGGCATGGGACTCGAGCTCGGCATCGCGGCGATCAAGGCCCTCGTCGTGCTCCTCGTCGTCCTGCACCTGACGGTCTTCCTGCTGTGGGTGGAGCGCAAGGGCTCGGCGCTGATCCAGAACCGCATCGGCGCCAACCGCGCGTCGATCTTCGGCGTGCTGCCGTGGAACACCGGCATCGTCAACACGCTGATGGCCGACCCGCTGAAGATGTTCACCAAGGAGGACTTCGTCCCGCGCGGCGCCCACCGATTCCTCCACTTCGTCGCGCCGTTTCTCTCGGTGTTCCCCATCTTTATCACGTTCGCCTGCATTCCGTTCGGCGACGAGCTGCGCATCGGCGACCGCGCGATCTCGCTGCAGGTCGCCGACTTGAACGTCGGCGTCCTCTACATCCTCGCCACCGCGTCGATGGCGGTGTACGGGGTCGTGCTGGCGGGCTGGGCTTCGAACAACCGTTGGGCGTTGCTCGGTGGGCTGCGCGGCTCGGCTCAGATGATCTCCTACGAGCTCGCCATGGGCCTCTCGCTGGTGTCGATGGTGATGACGTTCGGCACGCTCGATCTGCAGGTGATGGCCCGCGCCCAAGGGGCGCCGCTCGGCGCCTTCCTCGGCTTCGCGCGCCCGGTGCTCGACTGGCTGCCGGCGTGGGGCATCGTCTATCAGCCGATCGCGTTCCTGATCTTCTTCACGGCGGGCATCGCCGAGAGCAAGCGGATCCCCTTCGACCTGCCGGAGAGCGAGTCGGAGCTGATCAGCGGCTACTACACGGAGTATTCCGGCGGCAAGCAGGCGACGTTCATGTTCTCCGATTTCGCGGAGTGCGTGCTCGTCTCGGCCCTGGTGGTCACGATGTTCTTCGGCGGATGGCAGATCCCGTTCCTCGGCCGCGAAGGGTTCGCGTTCCCGTGGGGCGGCCAGTTGGCGCTGCCGCACGTCGGAATCGTCGTCGCGCAAGTGGTCGCGTTCCTCGCCAAGGTCTTCTTCTTCTGCTGGTTCCAGATCCTGGTTCGCTGGACGCTGCCGCGCTTTCGCTACGACCAGTTGATGCGGCTCGGCTGGAAGATGCTGCTCCCACTGTCGCTCGCCAACGTCGTGGCAACGAGCGTGGTGATCCTGCTCGCACGGTGATCATGGGCATCGAGGAGATCTTGTTCTTCGCGTTGGCCGCGGTCGCCGTCGTCTCGGCGCTCGGGGTGATCCTCCATCCGCATCCCGTTTATTCCGCGCTGTGGTTGGTGGTGGCGCTCTTCCAGATCGCCGGGCTGTTCGTGCTGCTCGACGCGCAGATGGTCGCGTTCCTGCAAGTCCTCGTCTACGCGGGCGCGATCATGGTGCTGTTTCTGTTCGTGATCATGCTGCTGAACGTCGAGCGCGAGCCCGTGCCGCCGACGGCTTCGTGGCGGCTCGGGATGCTCTGCGTCGGCGGGCTGCTGGCGGTCGAGCTCGCGTGGTTCTTCCTGCGCCGAGTGTCTGCGTCGTCGCGGGCCGCGGGATCCCCCGCGGCGGATTTCGGTTCGGTCACCGCGCTTGCCCGCACGCTGTTCACCGATCACGTCCTCTCCTTCGAGATTACCTCGATTCTGCTGTTGGTGGCGGTGGTCGGCGCGGTGGTGCTCGCCAAGCGTGGAGCGGAATAGGCGGATGGTCCCGGTCGAATACTACCTCGCGCTGGCGGGGGTTCTGTTCGCGATCGGCGCGACCGGCGTGGTGTTGCGCCGCAACGTGATCGTCATGTTCATGTCGATCGAGCTGATGCTCAACGCCGCGAACCTGGCGTTCGTCGCCGTCGCCCGTCAGCTCCAATCGATGGACGGCCAGGTGATCGTCTTCTTCGTCATGACGGTGGCCGCCGCCGAAGCTGCCGTCGGCCTCGCCATCATTCTCGCCTCGTTCCGAAACCGCGCGACGCTCAACGCCGACGAGCTGAGCTTGCTCAAATGGTGAACGACTCGATGCTGCGCTGGATCGTCGTCTTCCCGCTGCTCGGGGTGCTGTTCCATACGTTCGTGGCACCGCGGGTCGGCCGCCGCTTCTCGTCGATCGTCGGGCCGGGGGTCGTCGGCATCGCCTTCGCGTTCGCCGTGGCGGCATTCGCGCAGCTTGTGCACGTGGAGGAGGGTGGGGCGCTCGTCGATCGCATGTTCCCGTGGATCGAAACGGGACATCTCAAGGTCTTCGCCGCGCTTCGATTCGACGCGCTGTCGGCGGTGATGACGCTGATCGTCACCGGCGTCGGCTTCCTCATCCACGTGTACTCGGCCGGCTACATGGAGCACGACGAGGACTCGGTTCGCTACTTCCTCTACCTGAACCTCTTCATGCTTTCGATGCTGCTGCTCGTGCTCGGCGACTCGATCTTGCTGTTCTTCGTCGGCTGGGAAGGCGTCGGGCTCTGCTCCTACCTGTTGATCGGCTTTTGGTACGAGAAGACGGAGAACGCCGACGCTGGCAAGAAAGCCTTCATCGTCAACCGGATCGGCGACGCCGGCTTCCTGCTCGGCCTGATGTTGCTGTTTTGGAGTCTCGGCGCGAAGGGAGTGTGGACGCTCGACTTCGCCGAGCTCAAAGCGCACGCGGAGCTGATCTCTCCGGCCGTGGCCACGGCGGCGGCGTTGCTGCTGTTCGTCGGCGCCACCGGCAAGTCCGCGCAGATCCCGCTCTACGTCTGGTTGCCCGACGCGATGGCCGGACCGACGCCGGTCTCGGCGCTGATCCACGCCGCGACGATGGTCACGGCGGGCGTCTACATGATCGCGCGTATGAGCTTCCTCTACGCGATGTCGCCGACGGCGTTGCACGTGGTAGCGGCGATCGGCGCGACCACCGCGGTTTTCGCCGCGACCATCGGCCTCGTGCAGAACGACATCAAGAAGGTGCTGGCGTACTCCACGGTGAGCCAGCTCGGCTACATGTTCCTGGCGATGGGCGTCGGAGCGTGGGCGAGCGGCATCTTCCACCTCATGACCCACGCGTTCTTCAAGGGCCTGCTGTTCCTCGGCGCCGGCTCGGTGATCCACGGCATGAGCGGCGAGCAGGACATCCGCAAGATGGGCGGATTGCGCGCCAAGATGCCGGTCACGTTCTGGACGTTCGCCGTGGCCTGCTGTGCGATCGCCGGCGTGCCGCTCTTCTCGGGCTTCTTCAGCAAGGACGCGATCCTGTTCAACGCGTTCGCGAGCCCGCAGGGGAGCCCGGCGCTGTGGGCGATGGGCCTCGCCGGCGCCGTGTTGACCGCGTTCTACATGTTTCGGCTGCTGTTCCTCACGTTCTTCGGCGAGTGCCGCGCCGATCATCACACCGCCGAGCACGTCCACGAATCGCCGGCTTCGATGACGGTGCCGCTGATCGTTCTCGCGGTGCTGTCGATCGTGGGCGGCTACGTCGGCCTCCCCGAGGGATGGTTGTGGGGGGATCGGTTCGCCGAGTTCCTCGCCCCGGTGCTCGCCCAAGCGGAGCACGGAGAGCACGCTGGTGCGGCGCTGGAGGTGGCGTTGATGGCCGCTTCTGTGGCGGCCGCGCTGTCGGGCATCGGGCTCGCCTACGTCTTCTACGTGCGCTCGCCGTCGATCCCGCAGAACCTGGCGGCGCGCTTCCGCGGCGTCTACGGCATGCTGCTCAACAAGTACTGGGTCGACGAAATCTACGGAGCCACCGCCGTCTCGGGCACGATCGCCGTGGCCAACGGCTTCTGGAAGCTGGTCGACGTCTTGCTGATCGACGGGCTGGTGAACGGGGTGGCGAGCTTCTTCTGGGCGCAGAGCGCGCTCTGGCGGCGGCTCCAGACGGGAAACGTCCAGCACTATGCGCTCACGTTTCTCTTCGGCGTGATCGTCATCGTCGCCTACTTCCTGATGCGTTGAGGAGCCGACGGCATACATGAACCATCCGCTGCTCACGGCGCTGATCTTCACCCCGACCCTCGGAGCGGTCGTTCTCGGGCTCATGCCGCGCGAGGACACCGTCGTCCGCCGCGCGGCGCTCGGCTTCGCGCTGATTCCGTTCGTGCTTTCGCTCGTCGTCCTGGGCGTGTTCGACCCCTCACGCGGCGACTTCCAGATGATCGAGCGTCATGTCTGGCTGGCGGATTTCGGCGTGCAATACCTCGTGGGCGTCGACGGGGTGAGCTTGTTTCTGGTGCTGTTGACGACTCTGCTGACGATGCTCGTCGTGCTCGCCGCGTTCGGCGACGTGCACCGCCGTGTCAAGGAGTACATGATCCTCATGCTGGTCCTCGAGACCGGCATGCTCGGCGCGCTGCTCGCGCTCGACCTCATTCTCTTCTACGTCTTTTGGGAAGTGATGTTGGTGCCGATGTATCTGCTGATCGGCGTGTGGGGCGGGGCGCGGCGGGTCTACGCGGCGATCAAGTTTGCGCTCTACACGATGTTCGGCAGCCTGCTGATGCTGGTGGCGATCCTCTACCTCGCCGTGCTGCACCGGCAGACGGTCGGCGAACTGAGCTTCGATCTCCTCCGGCTCTACGAGCTGTCGATCCCGCACCACACCCAGCTCTGGCTCTTCGCCGCCTTCGCGCTCGCCTTCGCGATCAAGGTGCCGATGTTCCCGCTGCACACCTGGCTCCCCGACGCGCACGTCGAGGCACCGACCGGGGGCTCGGTGATCCTCGCCGGCGTGCTTCTCAAGATGGGTACGTACGGTTTTCTGCGCTTTGCGTGGCCTCTGTTCCCCTCAGCCGCGGTGGTCGCCGCGCCGTATCTCATGGCGCTCGCCGTCGTCGGCATCGTCTACGGCGCGCTGGTGGCGATGGTGCAGCCGGATCTGAAGAAGCTCGTCGCGTATTCCTCGGTCAGCCACCTCGGCTTCGTCATGCTCGGGATCGCGGCGATGAACGTCGAGGGCGTGACCGGCGCGGTCTACCAGATGCTCAACCACGGCCTGTCGACCGGCGCGCTGTTCCTCGCGGTCGGCGCCATCTACGAGCGGCGCCACACCCGCCAGATCGCCGACTTCGGCGGCCTGTGGAAGATCATGCCGGTGTACTCGGTGCTGTTCCTCGTCGCCATGCTGTCGTCGGTCGGGTTGCCGGGGCTGAACGGCTTCGTCGGCGAGTTCCTCTGCCTGCTCGGTGCCTTCGGTCGCGATCCGCGGTTCGCCGCGCCGGCCGTGCTCGGCGTGATCTTGGGCGCCGTCTATCTCACCTGGATGTACCAGAGGGTGATCTTCGGACCCGTGACGCACGAGGAGAACCGCGCCCTGCCGGATCTCTCGCCGCGCGAGATCGCCGTGTTCGCCCCGATCGTCGCGCTGATGTTCTTCATGGGCATCTACCCCAAGCCGCTGCTGTCGCGAATGGAGCCGTCGATCAAGACCATCGTCGCGCAGGTCGAGAAGCGCGCCGCCGCTTCCGAACGGACCGCGCTGGAACATCGGACGGTGATCGAGGCCAATGCGGCGCGCCACGAGCCTGCCAAATCGCTATGAACTTTCCGGCCGTCGACTGGGTCCCGCTGCTGCCGCTACTTACCGTCACCACCACGGCGATCGTCGTGCTGGTCGCCGATCTCTTTCTGCACGGAGAGCGAGAGGTGCTGGCCTGGCTCTCGCTCCTCGGCCTGGTCGTGGCGGGCATCGTGGCGGCGGTCCTCTGGGGACACTCCTCCCGGACGCTCGGCGGCACGTTCGTGGCGGACAACTACGCGGTGTTCTTCGACCTGCTGTTCTGCGGCGCCAGCGCGCTCACGGTGCTGATGGCCGTCGACTACCTGACGACGACGCCGATCCGCGGCGGCGAATACTATTCGCTGGTTCTGTTCGCCACGGCGGGCATGATGACGATGGCCGCGGCGACCGATCTGATCGTGATCTTCCTCGGCCTCGAGGTGATGTCGATCGCGGTCTACGTCCTCGCGGGCGTGTGGCGGCAGGACGTGCGCTCGAACGAAGCGGCGCTCAAGTACTTCCTGCTCGGAGCGTTCGCCACGGGCTTCCTCTTGTTCGGCATCGCTCTGGTCTACGCCGCGAC
>CAVPWJ010000219.1:0-26891 GCA_963708955.1 uncultured delta proteobacterium | reverse complement strand
GTTGTTTTCACGGCCGCAAACAAAGGATCCCATGCCCAGTAGACGCCAGCACGGCCGCCGGATCCGCTGCCCAGGCGGATACCGCGCTTACGTGCCCGCGCCCCTGCCGCCGCCGATCGGGTGGAGCGCGGAGCTCGCGGCGGCGCTCTCGGCTGCGGACCGGGCGGTCGGCCGGCTGGCCGGCGAGGGGCGGCGGCTCGGGAATCCGCGTCTCCTGATCCGCCCCTTCGTCCGGCGCGAGGCCGTGCTCTCGAGCCGCATCGAAGGCACCCAGACGACCCTTGGCGAGCTACTCGCCGCGGAGGCAGGCGCCGCGGTCGAGCGGAGCCCGGAAGACCTTGCGCGAGGTCGGCAACTACGTCATTGCCCTCGAGTACGGCGTCGAGCGACTGCGCGCGCTGCCGCTGTCGCTGCGTCTGGTGCGCGAACTGCACGAGCGGCTGATGCGCGGCGTGCGTGGCGATACGGCCACGCCGGGCGAGCTCCGTCGCAGCCAGAACTGGATCGGCCCCGCGGGCTGTGCGCTCGCCGATGCGAGCTTCGTGCCGCCGCCCCCCGACCACTTGATGGACTGCCTCGGCGCGTGGGAGAAGTTTTTGCACGACGATACTCTGCCTCCGCTCGTCCACGTCGCGCTCGCCCATTCGCAGTTCGAGGCCATCCACCCGTTCCTCGACGGCAACGGTCGCGTGGGCCGGCTGCTCATCACGCTGCTGCTCGTCGCGAAGGGAGTGCTTGCCTCGCCGCTCCTCTACCTGAGCGCCCGGTTCGAGGCCACGCGCCCGGAGTACTACGCGCGCCTTTCGGGCGTCACCGAGCGCGGCGAGTGGGAAGATTGGCTCGGCTACTTCCTGGCCGGAACGGCCGGGCAGGCTGAAGACGCGCTCGGGCGCATCCAGCGCATCGACGAGCTGCTCTCGCGCTGGCGCGGGAAGCTCGCGAAGACGCCGTCGCGGCTGCCGGAGAAGGCAATCGAGCTCTTCGCCGAGAACCCGTACTGGACCGTGAATCGGCTCGCCGAGAGACTCGACGTAGCCTTCACCACGGCACAGCGCACGATCGACCGGCTGGAGTCGGCGGGTATCGTGGCGCTCGCCAGCGACGCGAAGCGCAACCGCGTCTACTGCGCGGGCGCTCTCCTCGAGATCCTCGAAGAGCTGCCGAAGCTCGGGAAAGGGCAGGCGGATCGCCCGCGCGGGAGGCGGCCATGAGCCCCGAGATCTCCGAGCGCTCCTTCGAGGAGGCGATCGAGTGCGGGCTGCTCGAGCAGGGTCCGGACGCCTGCGTTGGCGAAGCGAAAGTTGCCCGCGAGACGCCGCCGCCGTACGGCGAGACGCCGCCGGGCGGCGGCAAGCGCAAGCCGGAGGACTACGACCGCGCGCTCTGCCTGCTGCCGCGCGACGTGGTGGACTTCGTGCTCGCCACACAGCCGAAGGAGTGGAAGAAGCTCGAGCAGCATCACGGCGCGGCGGTGAGCAAGCGTACCACCCGTCTGGCCGTCGAGTTGAACCGCAAGAAGCACCGGGGCAGCCAGCGCACCGTGTGCGAGTTGCTGGCGCAATTGGGCGGTGCCAAATGAGACTCCGGTGGCTCGTGATCCCCCTCGTCCTCGTGGTCTCCACCGGGTATTGCGCGCTCCGTCCGGTTTGTGTTCCGCTCTCGAGCGAAGATCTCGCCCAGTTCAACGTTCCCATTGAGGAACGCACGGATCGCGATCTCTATCTCGAGGTCTTCCAGCTTCGGGAGGGCCAGTGGCATCAATGCAAGACCTGGCTCGCCCGCCAGTTCTTCTTCTAAGCTCGGTCCACCGTGCGCTGGCTTCTCACTCTTCTCGCTTGGCTCGCCTCGGTGGCACTGCTGGCCCCGGGGTGCTTCTTCGCCGTCTTGGTTCTCGCGGGTCCGCACAGTTCCGTGCTGCCTTCGTTCCTTCAGCCCCCCGTGCTTCTGTCTGGATGGGTGGTCTTTCTGGTCGGCCCTTTCCTGGTTGCGCGCGCCGTTTGGCGTCGCGTAGGTCGTGCCTCCTCGGAGAGTGCCGTGTAGCGTCTTGCAGTTCCCCGAGCACATACCCGGAGAGATTCCGTTTCCTGACCACCTCTCCGCGCTCGTTGGTATCGTGTCCATCGTGTCCATGGACGACCCGGTGGGAGCCGCAGCGCGCCACCGCGCTCCGGAGCGGGGAGACGCTCGCCCGAGCGGTGACGTGGAGTTCCATGAGTGTTCCTCCGATGGCGCCGTTGCGCGCCGGCGGGTTGGCGCGACGCCAGCGCGCAACGGCGCGCGCGGAGTCACTCCGATCGGCTGCCGCTCGGAGAAGGGGCGGCAACCAAACTGGCGCCTCGCTCTACGGCCTCGTGGCGCGTGTCACCGTTGGCCACGCCGTTCTTGTCGCGCTCCTTGCGCTGCGGCTTGGCCGCGACCGGCGGCGGCGGGGTTACGCCGGCCCGCGTCTGTACGGGAAGGCCGTTGCAGTCGAGGTAGGTATACTCCTTCATGCCCGCCTCGTAGTCGTCGAGGAGCTTCACTCCTTCGCTCGGCTTCAGGCGGCCTTCCTTGACCGCGCGCTCGACCTGTTCCTTCATCGACTTGATGAGATCGTTCTCGTGGTACTGCACGTCGCCGAGCACCTGCGTGACCGTGCTGCCGGGGATGACCTCCTCGATGTAGTAGCCGCCGGGCTCGGTGGGATCGAGGAAGCAGTGGATCTCGGTCGAGCGCCCGAACAGGTTGTGCAGGTCGCCCATGATGTCCTGGTAGGCGCCGATCAGGAAGATGCCGATGTAGTAGGGCTCGCCGGGGCGCAGCGGATGCAGCGGCAGGGTCTCGCGGACGTCCTTGACGTCGATGAACCTCGAGATCTTGCCGTCCGAGTCGCAGGTGATGTCGACCAGCGTGGAGGGGCGCGAAGGCAGCTCGTTCAGGCGGTGGATCGGCATGATCGGGAACAGGTGGCCGATCGCCCAGTGGTCGATCAGCGACTGGAAGACCGAGAAGTTGCAGAGGTACTGGTCGGAAAGCTGCGTCTCGAGCGCCTCGAGCTCCTCGGGCCACTCGTCGTCGGTCTTGCGCAGCGCGACGATGCCGCGACAGATCTCCCAAAAGAGCGTCTCCACCGTCGCTTTGTCGTCGAGCGTTAAATAGCCGTGGACGAACAGCGACTGCGCCTGGTCTTTCTGCTCGAGCGCGTCGTGATAGGCCTCCAGAGGGTTCATACCGGGGAGGTTCTTGTGGATCTCGCGCAGCCCCGTGACGACCTCGTGCTCCTTCCGCTCCGAGGGCGGCGGCACCGCCGGCACCTCGCTGCCCTTCTCGATCGAGCCGAACACCTGCACGACGAGCACCGAATGGTGGGCGACGATCGCGCGCCCGCTCTCGGTGACGATGTCGGGGTGTCGTACCTGCTCGTTGTCGCAGACCTTCTGGATCGCCAGGACGACGTCGTCCGTGTATTCCTTCAAACCGTAGTTCGTCGAGCTGTCGAACACCGAGCGGCTGCCGTCGTAGTCCACGCCGAGCCCGCCGCCGGCGTCGATGTACGTGATCGACAGGCCGCCTTTCTGGAGCTTGGCGTAGATGCGCGCCGCCTCGGTGACCGCTTGGCGGATCGCGCGGATGTCGGAGATCTGCGAGCCGACGTGGAAGTGCAGTAGCTGGAAGCAGTGCAGCCACCCCTCGGCGCGGAGCAGCTCGACGGCGGCGAGCAGGTCGGCGGTGGAGAGGCCGAACTTCGCGTGATCGCCGCTCGACGCCTCCCACTTGCCGCGGCCCTTGGAGTGCAGGCGCACGCGGATGCCGAGGTCGGGTTCGACGCCGAGCTCGCGCGCGACCAGCAGGATCTGGCGCAGCTCCGAGAGCTTCTCGACGACGAGGATCACCCGCTTGCCGAGGCGCTTGCCGTTTAGCGCCATGCGAATGAACAGCGGATCCTTGTAGCCGTTGCAGATGATCAGCCGCTCGGAGCCGCTCACCATGGCCAGCGCCGCGAACAGCTCGGGCTTGCTGCCCGCCTCGATGCCGAACCGATACGGCGCTCCGGCGGCGAGGATCTCCTCGACCACCTCGCGAAGCTGGTTCACCTTGATCGGGAACACGCCCTGGTACTGGCCCTGATAGCCGAGCTCGGCGATCGAGCGGCGGAACGACTCGTTGATCTCTTCGACGCGGTTACGCAGCAGATCCTGGAAGCGCAGCACGAGCGGCAGCCGCAGGCCGCGCCGCTCCGCTTCCTTGACGACGTGAACGATCTCGACCGCGCCGCCCTTCTCCTTCAGCGGCGAGACGGTCACGTTGCCCTGGTTGTTGATGTCGAAATACTTGATGCCCCAGCGACGCACGTTGTACGTCTTCAGCGCATCGCGTTTGCTCCACGGAGTCTCGAGAGTCACCATCGACGTGGCCGAGATAGCGCGTCGCGCCCCGGGTGTAAACGGCCGGACCGTGAACTTTCAGCGACCGAGACCGGGCGCTCACACGGCGATCTGCGGCCGATACTCGTCGAAGCGCCGCCGCAGCACGTCGGAGATCTCGCCGAGCGTCACGTGGCAGCGCACGGCCTCGACGATGAACGGCATGAGGTTGTCGCGGCCGCCCGCGGCCTGGTCGAGCGCTTCCATCGCCGCGGCGGACCGCTTGGCGTCGCGCCGCGCGCGCACGGCGCGCACGCGCGCCTTCTGCGCTTCTTCGAGCTGGGGATCGATGCGCAGGATGTCGATCGGTGCGGCCTCCGACTCGACGAACTCGTTGACGCCGACGACGATCTCCTGCTTCTTTTCGACGTCCTGCTGGAAGCGGTAGGCGGCGTTCTGGATCTCGCGCGCCTGGAAGCCGGCCTCGATCGCTCGCACCGCGCCGCCCATCTTGTCGATGCGCTCGAGGTATTCTTCCGCGTGCTTCTGGAGCTCGTCGGTTAGGCGCTCGACGTAGTAGCTTCCCGCCATCGGGTCGATGGTGTCGGCGGCACCGGACTCGTAGGCCAATACCTGCTGCGTGCGCAGCGCGAGCTTGGCGGATGACTCGCTCGGCAGCGCCAGCGCCTCGTCCTTGGAGTTGGTGTGCAGGCTCTGCGTGCCGCCGATCACCGCGGCGAGCGCCTGGACGGTGACGCGCGCCACGTTGTTGTCGGGCTGCTGGGCGGTGAGCGTCGAGCCGGCGGTCTGCGAGTGGAAGCGCAGCATCCAGCTCTTCGGCTGCTTGGCGCCGAAGCGCTCGCGCATGATCTTCGCCCACAGCCGCCGCGCGGCGCGGAACTTGGCGATCTCCTCGAAGAAGTTGTTATGCACGTTGAAGAAGAAGGAGAGGCGGGAGGCGAAGTCGTCGACGCTCTGTCCGGCGGCGATCGCCGCATCGACGTAGGCGATGCCGTTGGCCAGCGTGAAGGCCACCTCCTGCGCCGCGGTCGAGCCGGCCTCGCGGATGTGGTAGCCGCTGATCGAGATCGTGTTCCAGTTGGGCACGCGCTCGGTGCAGAACGCGAAGATGTCGGTGATGATGCGCATCGACGGGCCGGGCGGATAGATGTAGGTGCCGCGCGCGATGTACTCCTTGAGCACGTCGTTCTGGATCGTGCCGTTCACCTTGTCCCATGGCACGCCTTGCTTCTCGGCGACCGCCAGGTAGAGCGACAGCAGGATCGACGCCGTCGCGTTGATCGTCATCGACGTCGAGACCTCGTCGAGCGGGATGCCGTGCAGCAGCCGCTCCATGTCTTCGAGCGAGTCGATGGCGACGCCCACCCGCCCGACTTCGCCGGCGGCGCGCGCGTGGTCGGAGTCGAGGCCCATCTGCGTCGGCAGGTCGAAGGCGACCGATAACCCGGTCGTCCCCTGCGACAGCAGGTAGTGGTAGCGTTGGTTCGATTCCTCGGCGGTGCCGAAGCCAGCGTACTGGCGCATCGTCCAGAAGCGGCCGCGGTACATCGTCGGCTGTACGCCGCGCGTGAACGGATACTCGCCGGGGAAGCCGGCATCGCGCAGGTAGTCGTGGTCGGCGACGTCCGCCGGGGTATACAGCCGCTTCACCTCGATGCCCGAGCTGGTCTCGAACTTCTCGCGCCGCTCCGGGGACTTCTTGAGCGTCTTGCTGACCGCTCGCTCCTCCCAGGCGGCGCGCGCGTGCTCGATCTCCTTCGGATCGTTCATGATCCGCGAAGGGTAAGATGCGGGGCTAAGGGAGTCAAAGGGGCCCGGGTGGCGGTGTGGCACGCACTCGAGATGTCCGGGTCATAGGCTTAGCACGTCGTCGACGTCCGCCGCACGCTGTCATGCACAAGCACGCGCCGCTGTTCTGGCTTCACGTCGAAGAGAATCCGCTTAGGCGCTTTTCTTGCGGGCCCGGCGAGGAGCAGTTCCCAGTTCATGGTGGACTTCGTCCAGGGTCACCGAATCCCCGCGGGCGATGTTGAACCGCGTCACGGCGCGAACATCTCCCGTAGGACTGCCAACGCATGACTCAGGGTGCCGGGGGAGAGACGACCGAGCCTTCGCACGAGCCGCTCCTGATCGACCGTTCGAATCTGATCCAGGACGACATGCCCCGCCTTCCCGCCAAAGCGGCATGAGATACGGAAAGGGTATGAATGACCGCCCGTGGTCAGCGGCGCGATGATGAACGTGCGTAGGTCGGCGTTGAGCTCCTCGGGAGACACCACAACGCATGGCCTGGTCTTCCGGATCTCACCACCCCGCGTGGGCTTCAGATCGACGAGATAGACCTCGCCACGCCGCACCTCCTCTCCGCTTACCACCTCCACTCCGTTTCATCGAACCGGGTACGCGTGGGAGCCTCGAGGAGCGTATCGTCGTTTCGCTTTCGGAGGAGCTGCGCCGCCTCCCGCCAACCGGCTCTGGGTCGAACCGCGGGAGCGATGATAATCGCCCCGTCCCGCGCCTGGATCTCTACTTCCTCGGGAAGACCGGCTTCCTCGATAAGCGGCTTAGGAAGGCGCACGCCTCGAGAGTTGCCTATACGAACGATACGGGCTTTCATCGTGCCTACGAAGTAAGCACGGTCGAGATCGTCGCGTCAAGCTCTTGAAGCGCTCTTGAAGCGGTCAACGCATTGCCAATCAGCGGCGGCCGAAGGACGTCCGCTGCATCGGCGGGTTGAGCTGAATCTGCCTTGCGGCGGATAGCGTGGGAGGCGGAGGGGGTGTCTCGGGTCGTCCTGGATCTTGTCGCAGTGGAGGTCCGCGGCGGGTCAAGATCTGGGGTTGCGGGAGACACGACGCGGCAGTGGTGCCGCGGCGCACTTCCCTCCCGCGAAGGGAGATCCCGAGCATCATCCAGGAAAACCTCGCCATCGCCAACAGCCGCCTCGATCGTCTCGACGACGACGGCACGGTCTCGTTCCACTATCGCGACAACCGCACCCGCCAGCTCAAGACCGCCACCGTCTCGGCCGAGGAGTTCCTCACCCGCTTCCTCGCCCACGTGCTCCCCGAGGGATTCACCAAGGTGCGTTACTCGGGCCTCTTCAGCTCCTGCAACCGACACCGCCTCGAAGCCGCGCGCGCGCTGCTCGCGCCGCCCACGAATGCGACGCCGGTCGCGACATCACAAACCTGCGCCGCAGACGGCATCGCAGCCGACTCGCCGCAGAAACGCGGAGCGCGACCCGGCTCGCTGTCCGCTACTGCAAGGTCGGTCGTCTCGTCGTGACCGAGGTGATCCCGCGCCCGCGACGTGCCCGAGGGAGACCGCCGTGACGCTCGGCGCCGTGCTCGCTTTCTCCGTGGATTCCCGACCGCAGTCTTCAGACTGCCTCGCACTCGTGTTGCCGGCGGAGCACATCACTCCCCGTTGCGGCATTGCGAAGCCCCCAAGCGCCGCCGGCCACCGCCGACACAGTGCCTCCGAATCCGAGAGCGTCGATCGTCGGCGCGACTACCTGTGGCCCCCGCGGCTCATTGAGCGCCCATAAATTCCTTGTGGCCCTGCCAAGTGCCGCGCCGCAAGACGCATTCAGTCCAACCCAGGCTTTTGTCGCGGCGGCCTGCGATTTAAGCTTCCGGAGCGCATCCCGGCCCGCGACAAGAAGCCCCAATTGGTTAGCCAGCCTGCCTCGGCCATGGTAGGGTTTGAATCGGAGACGCGCCATGCCAGTAACCGATCCGCTGATCACGACCAACCCGGAGCGTTTGGGGGGAACCCCGGTCTTTGCGGGAACGCGCGTACCCGTGCAGACGCTCATGGATTATCTCGAAGGTGGCGACTCACTCGACGACTTTCTCATGGATTTTCCCAGCGTGACTCGGGAACACGCGATTGCGGTTCTTGAGGTGGCCAAGTCGGCGCTTCTTGCCAAGGCGGTCGCGGCCTAGCGAATGACAGCAACGCAGACGCGAGTTCTGCTCGACGCCTGCGTACCGAAGCGGCTCGCCCGCGAGCTCATCGGCTTCGAGGTCCAGCATGCAACGGAACTCGGCTGGGGCGATCTGGACGACGGTCCGCTGTTGGACGCGGCCGCAGGGCGTTTTGAGGCCTTCATAACGGTCGACAAGAGCATTCCACATCAGCAGGCGCTCTCACACAGGCCGTTCGCGGTTCTCGTTCTCCACGCAAAGACGAACCGCATTGTCGACTTGTTACCTCTCGTTCCGAAGCTCCGAGCAGTGCTCAAACGTCTTGTCCCCGGGACAGTTTTCGACGTGGCGGGCTAACGATTACTTCACCTGCGAGCGGGAACTCCACGGATCTGGATTACCCGGACCTGATAATTGGGCCGCCGCCAGGAGTCCACGCCGGCAGCTCTGCGAAATCTCTCGGGTAAGTTCATTGGTGGGCTGAAGTAGTTAGCGAGTATCCGGCGAGATCTGTCGGCACTGCTGTCCGGTTTAAATATCACGAAGGCGCGGCAAAGCCTTGTGCTGAGCGGGTTTGAGGGGCATGGCCGAGGCGGGAGATATCGTTTTCGATCGCCTCGTTTTCGCTGTCCCTTCGTCCCCATCGGGCTAACGCCGACTTCGCTGATGCTGGATCGGCGCGGATCTGCGAGGGTGGGCCTTCGCAAAGCCCGGGGGCACAAGGATGGCAGCGACGCGCACGGTTCTGAGCCAGATTCTAAGCCTCGTTCCGCGAGGGGAGTTCGAAAAGGTGGCTCGGGGACATGGAGGCGAAAAACACGTTCGCTCCTTCTCTTGCTGGACCCAGTTCGCGTGCCTCATCTACGCCCAGCTCAGCCGACAAACCAGCCTTCGCGATCTCGAGCTCGCCATCGAGACCAAGAAGCCATTCCTCTATCACTGCTTCGGTGCAACTGAGATCCGTCGGTCGACACTCGCCGACGCCAATGAATCCCGCTCCTACCAGATCTACGAGTCGCTCTTCATCCGACTCTATCAGCAGTGCTCGATCCAGGCTCCCGAGCACCGGTTCCGGTTCCGCAACAAGCTCTACTCCTTCGACGCTAGCGTGGTGGATCTCTGCCTCAGCATCTTCCCGTGGGCAAAGTTCCGAACGACCAAGGGAGCCATCAAGCTTCACGCGGTGCTCGACCACGACGGCCACAGCCCGTCCTTCCTCCGCGTGACCACCGGCTCGACCCATGACATCCAGCAGGCCCGAAATCTGGTCCTGGAACCGGACAGCATCGTCACCTTCGACCGGGGGTACCACGACTACGCCTGGTTCTACCGGCTCCATCTCCAGAATGCCTTCTTCGTCACCAGACTCAAGCGGGGCACGGTTTTCCGCGTCGTCGAGCGCCGAGATCCTCCGGCGCTGTCCGGGGTCACCTCCGACCAGACCATCCGGCTTTCGGGAATTAAAGCGGACAGCATCCCCATCGACCTGCGACGCATCGGCTACCTCGACCCCGCCACCGGCCATCGCTACTTCTTCCTCACCAACCTCTTCACACTCAGCGCCAAGACCATCGCCGAGATCTATCGGGCTCGCTGGCAGGTGGAGCTGTTTTTCAAGTGGATCAAGCAGCACCTGCGGATCAAGACCTTCCTCGGCACCACTCCCAACGCCGTGATGAGTCAGGTCTATGTGGCGATGACCACCTATCTCCTGCTCTCGTACCTGAAATTCTCTTCCCGCTCGCCACTGACCCTGTATGCCGTCGCCAAGCGCATCGAGGTCAGCTTGTTCGATCGCGTCGACCTTCGATCCCTTCTCGCCAAACAGATCTCCGCACCGTACCGCCCAAAGGGAATTGCTCGACCCGCGCAGCTCTCCTTCACCTGGAACCAAGCACCTTCGGAGATTCCATCCCTCATCCGCCGAGTCTCACTGACACCCCAAATATCGGAAACTCTTGCGCCGCACGGGTCATAAGCCGGACACTAGTGATCTGTCGGATAATGCCGGAAACCACTTCCGCGGGCTTTGCCTGTTAATTGTAGTGCGCACCTCGCTTCGGCTGTTGCTGCGTGAGGCAGTGGCACGCGCCCAGTCCCCACACCAAGTCGGTGGCGGCGATCGGCGCGATCCTCCGTCCGGGGAAGAGTCTGGCCAGCGTGCTGCAAGCGATCTCGTCGCGCGGGTGATCGAACACCGGGACCAGCACGGAGCGGTTGGCGACGTAGAAGTTGGCATAGCTCGCCGGCAGCCGGCGGTCCTCGTAATGGATCGGCGGTGGAGTCGGCAGCTCGACGATCTCCAGCGGCCGGCCGTTCTCGTCGCGAGCCGCCCGCAGGCGGCGCAGGTTGTCCTGCAGGGCGCGGTAATTCTCGTCCGCGGGATCCTCCTCCACCGCGGTCGCCACCGTCGTCGGGCCGACGAAGCGGGTGAGGTCGTCGACGTGGCCGTCGGTGTCGTCGCCGGCGATGCCGTCGCCGAGCCAGATCACGTTGCGCACGCCGAGGTACTCTTCGAGGTACTCCTCGATGTCCCGCCGGGAAAGCGTCGGGTTGCGGTTCGGGTTCAGCAGACACGACTCGGTGGTGAGCAGCGTGCCGCCGCCGTTGACGTCGATCGAGCCGCCTTCGAGCACGATGCCGGGCTCGAAGCGACGGAGCCGGAGCGTTTCGTTGATCTGCTCGGGAACCCGATCGTCGAGGTCGTAGGGCGGATACTTGCCGCCCCAGGCGTTGTAGCGCCAGTCGGTCATCGCCACCACGCCGTGGTCGTCGACGACGAAGATCGGCCCGTGGTCGCGCACCCACGCGTCGTTGGTCGAGATGCGGAAGAAGTGGACGTTCGGGCTCTCGCAGCCGCGCGCGCGCAGCGCTCGGCGAGCCGAGGCCTCGAGCTCGTCGCTGCCGGCGAGGATGCGCACCTCCTCGTGCTCGTGAAGCGCGGCCACCATGTCGGTGAAGATCGCCGGCACGGGCTCGAACTTCCCGGGCCAGGTTTCGGGGTTGTGCGGCCACGCGAGCCAGGTCGCCTCGTGCGGCTCCCACTCGGCCGGCATGCGATAGCCGAGCGCGCGCGGAGTCATTCGTCGAGCAGGCGGCGGGTGATCAGCGCGTAGGCGTCGATCCTTCGGTCCCGCAAGAACGGCCAGTTGGTTCGCACCTCGTCGATGCGTCCGAGGTCGCACGGGACGATCAGCGTCTGCTCGCGATCGGTCGCGGCACGCCCCAGCACGCGTCCGAACGGATCGGCGACGAAGGAGTTGCCCCAGAAGTTCAAGTTGCCTTCGCGCCCGACGCGATTGACCGCGGCCACGAACACGCCGTTGGCGATCGCGTGGGCGCGCTGCATCGTCTCCCAGGCGTCGCGCTGCGACTCGTTGACCTCGGCCTTCTCCCCGTCGAGCCAACCGATCGCCGTCGGATAGACGAGGATCTCGGCGCCGGCGAGCGCGGTGAGCCGCGCGGCCTCGGGAAACCACTGGTCCCAGCAGACCAGCGCACCGATCTTCGCGTGCCGGGTCGCGTGGCTGCGGAAGCCCAGGTCGCCCGGGGTGAAGTAGAACTTCTCGTGATAGAGCGGATCGTCGGGGACGTGCATCTTGCGGTACTTGCCGGCGATCTTGCCGTCGGCGTCGAGCAGCACCGCGGTGTTGTGGTAGACGCCGGCGGCCCGCTTCTCGAACAGCGAGGCGACGATGACGATGCGCTCATCGCGGGCGATCTTGGCGAGCGCCTGGGTGGTCGGGCCGGGGATCGTCTCGGCCAGCCGAAAGAGCGCAACGTCTTCCCTCTGGCAGAAGTAGCGGGAGCGGAAGAGCTCCTGCAGACAGACGACCTGGGCCCCGTCGCGCGCCGCCGCCCGCACCCGCTCGATCGCCTTGTCGAGATTTTCCTTCGGCTTTTCCCCGCAGCTCATCTGCACGAGCCCGAGGGTCACCACGCGTTCTGACGTCGCACCCTTCATCGACGAGAGGCTTGTAGCGGTTTCACGCGAGCGAGGAAACGCTGGAGAGACTCAGTACCCGCGGGAGACCACTGGTGCGGCCTCGATTGCGCTCTGGGGGAAAGCGGCCCCCGGGGCCCTTCAGGCATCCGGGGGCCGCGGCGCTACTCGAGAACGACCAGAACCTCGCCCGACTCGACGGCCTGTCCCGGCTGAACGCGCACTTCCTTTACCTCGCCGCCGCCCGGACTCTTGATCTCGTTCTCCATCTTCATCGCCTCGATGACGAGCAGACTCTGCTTCGCTTCCACGCAATCGCCCGCGTTGACGTGCACGGCGATCACCTTGCCCGGCATCGATGCCCTGACCTCGCGCCGCCCGGTCATCTCGGCTCCGGCGCGGGCCGCGGCCCGCCGGGCGCGCTCCTCGGTCAGCAGGCGGAAGCGGAATCGGCGGTTCTCGATCAGGACGTCGAAGTCGTCGCCCGTGCGGGATAGGCTGACCTCCCGGTTCTTGCCGTCGATCAACATCGACAAGCCGCCCGTCAAGCAGCGGGCGTCGATGGTCTGCTCGACGCCGTCCACGCGTACCCGATACAGCGACGGGCCGGCCGGCTCGACCTCGATCGAGGCCTCGCGATCCTGCAGCCTGGCGACGAACGTGCGCGGCATTCGGTTTCCTCAGCTCCGCAGCGCGTCGCGTCGCGCGGCCGTACGCCAGCGCGAGGCCGGCGCGGCGGTGGACGCGGCTCTCTCGCTCTCTCCGTTGCCGTCGAGCGCGGCGATCGCCGCCGCGGCGAGGGCGATCTGCTCGAGACCTTCAGCTCCCGCCGGCAGGCCCTTCCACTCCTGCTCGATGAAGCGCGTGTCGAAGTCGCCGGCGCGGAAGCGCGGATGGCGCAGGATCCAGCGGTGAAACTCGATGTTCGTCGTCGGCCCGTGGATCACGTACTCGGACAGCGCCCGCTCCATGCGGGCGATCGCCTCGTTGCGCGTCGCTCCCCAGGCGACCAGCTTGGAGATCATCGGGTCGTAGTGGATCGAGACCTCGACGCCCTCGTAGACCCCGGTGTCGTTGCGTACGCCGAGGCCGCCCGGCTCGCGCAGGCGGGTGATTCGCCCCGGCGCCGGCAGGAAGTCGTTCTCGGGGTCTTCGGCGTAGATCCGGCACTCCACCGCCCAGCCCCGCTGGTGGACGTCTTCCTGGCGAAACGGCAGTGGCGCGCCGGAGGCCACTTCGATCTGGGTGCGCACGAGGTCGATGCCGGTGACCATCTCGGTGATCGGATGCTCCACCTGGATGCGCGTGTTCATCTCCAGGAAGTAGAAATTGCGCTTGGGATCGACCAGGAACTCGATCGTGCCGGCGCCGACGTAGTCGACCGCCTTGGCCGCCTGCACGGCGACCCGGCCCATCGCCTCGCGCGTCTTCTGGTCGAGCGCCGGAGAGGGGGACTCTTCGATCACCTTCTGATGGCGGCGCTGGATCGAGCACTCGCGCTCGTAGACGTGGACGACGTTGCCGTGGCGGTCGCCGAGCACCTGTACTTCGACGTGACGGGGCGAGTCGACGAAGCGCTCGACGTAGATGCGGTCGTCGCCGAACGCGCTCTTCGCCTCGCTGCGCGCTGCTCGCGCCGCGGCACGGATCTCGTCTTCGCAAGCAACCAGGCGCATGCCTTTGCCGCCACCGCCGGCGGCCGCCTTGAGCATCACCGGGAAGCCGATCTCCAGCGCGCTCGCGACGACTTCTCCTTCGCTGTCGAGCGTGCCGCCCGAGCCGGGCACCACCGGCACCTGGGCGGCGATCATGCGGCTGCGCGCCGCGACCTTGTCGCCCATGGCGTCGATCGCCGTCGGCGACGGCCCGATGAAGACCAGTCCGGCGTCGGCGCAGGCCTGGGCGAAGTGCGCGCGCTCGGAGAGGAAGCCGTAGCCCGGGTGGACGGCCTCGGCGCCGGAGCGCTTGGCGACGTCGAGCAGCTTCTCGACCACCAGGTAGCTCTCGCGCGAGGACGGCGGGCCGATCCGGTAGGCCTCGTCGGCCAGGCGCACGTGCAATGCCTCTCGGTCGGCATCGGAGTAGACCGCTACCGTCGTCACGCCGAGCTCGCGGCAGGCGCGGATGACGCGCACCGCGATCTCGCCGCGGTTGGCGATCAGAACCTTCTTGAACATGGGCTCAGGCTCGGGGCGCAGGCGAGAGTCGTCACAAGGGAACGTTCCCGTGCTTCTTTGGGGGATTCTTGTCCCGCTTGTTCTGCAGCATCTCGAGGGCCTGGATCAGCTTCGGGCGGGTGTCCTCGGGCATGATGATGTCGTCGATGTAGCCGAGCTCGGCGACCTTCCAGGGGTTGGCGAACTTGTGGCGGTACTCGTCGACGAGGTCGGTGCGCTCCTGAGCCGGGGTCTTCGACTTCTTGATCTGGTCGTTGAAGATGATGTTGACCGCGCCGTCGGGGCCCATGACGGCGATCTCGGCGCCGGGGTAGGCGTAGTTCACGTCGCCGCGGATGTGCTTCGAGGACATGACGTCGTAGGCGCCGCCGTAGGCCTTGCGGGTGATCACCGTGACCTTCGGTACCGTCGCCTCGCAGTAGGCGTAGAGCAGCTTCGCGCCGTGGGTGATGATGCCGCCGTATTCCTGGGCGGTGCCCGGCAGGAATCCCGGTACGTCGACGAACGTGACCAGCGGAACGTTGAAACAGTCGCAGAAGCGCACGAACCGCGCCGCCTTGACCGAGGCGCCGATGTCGAGACAGCCGGCGAGGTGCGCTGGCTGGTTGGCGACGATGCCGACCGAGCGCCCGCCGAGCCGCGCGAAGCCGATGATGATGTTCTCGGCGTACTCGCGCTGCACCTCGAAGAAGTAGTTCTCGTCGACCACCGAAGTGATGAGCTCCTTCATGTCGTAGGGTTTGTTCGGGTTCGGCGGGATCAGCGAGTCGAGCGCCTCGTCGCGCCGGTCGGGAGCGTCGTCGTTGGGGACGATCGGCGGATCCTCGAGGTTGTTGCTCGGCAGGAAGGAGAGCAGCTCGCGGATCATCCCCAGGCACTGCTTCTCGTCGGGCGCGGCGAAGTGGGCCACGCCGCTCTTGGTGTTGTGCGCGCGGGCGCCGCCGAGCTCTTCCTTGGTCACCTCCTCGTGGGTCACCGTCTTGATGACCTCGGGGCCGGTGATGAACATGTAGCTCGACTTCTCGACCATGAAGATGAAGTCGGTGATCGCCGGGGAGTACACCGCGCCGCCCGCGCACGGGCCCATGATCGCCGAGATCTGCGGCACGACGCCGGAGGCCAGGACGTTGCGCAGGAAGATGTCGGCGTAGCCCGCGAGGCTGACCACGCCTTCCTGGATGCGCGCGCCACCCGAGTCGTTGAGCCCGATCACCGGCGCGCCGGTTTTCATCGCCAGGTCCATGACCTTGACGACCTTCTCGGCGAACGCTCCCGAAAGGCTGCCGCCGAACACGGTGAAGTCCTGCGAGAACACGTAGACGAGGCGGCCGTCGATCTTGCCGTAGCCGGTGACCACGCCGTCGCCGAGAATCTTCCGCTGCTCCATGCCGAAGTCGGTGCAGCGGTGGGTTTTGAACTTGTCGACCTCGACGAAGGTGCCGGGGTCGAGCAGGACGTCGATGCGCTCGCGGGCGGTGAGCTTGCCGGCCTCGTGCTGCTTCTTGATGCGCTCTTCGCCGCCGCCGAGCTCGGCCTCACGGCTGCGTCGAGCCAGCTCTTCCAGGTTCTCTTTGACTCCCATCGTCGGGTTCGGTGCTGCTCTGCCGTGCGGAACCCCGTGATTATGCTACGGGCTTCGGGTTTTCAAGGCAGTTTGCTGGAAGCCACGTTGCGGTAGGTAACGGCGTCGCCGACCGCCAGGCCGTGCGCGGCGGCGAATCCGGCGTTCACCTCGAGCACCGTCCGGGAGGGAGCGCCGACGTCGATCGGCGCCAGCGAGAAGGGCTCGGCGTTCGCATGGATGCCGACGATCCGGCCGTCGCGCGCGATGAAGATCAGGTCGAGCGGGATCGACGTGTTCTTCATCCAGAACGCGTGCGGCCGTTCGTCTTGGAAGACGAACAGCATGCCGTGATCGGGGTCGAGGTGCTGGCGGTACATGAGCCCGAGGGTCTGCGTGTCGGGCGTGTCGGCAATCTCGACGAACACGGTGACCGGCTGGCCGCCCTGCGAGTGCATCGCGATCGCCGGGCGGCGATCGCGGCAGGCGCAGAGCGCGGCCAGAGCCGCGAGCAGCGCGGCCAGCAGCACGAGCCTTGGTTGCAACGCTTTCCAGCGTGGTCTAGCTAGGGCTCCTAAGCGCGAAGCATCCATCCTGGAGGACCCATGGCCACGGCAATCGGATTCAGCCTCTGCCTGCTCGCGGCACTCGGGCTGTTCTTCTATCAGATCTGGGGCCGCTTCAACCTGCTGCGTGCGGCGCAGCCCGCCGCCCTCTTCGATCGCATTCCCGAGCGCATCCGAGCGGTGCTGGTCTACGCCTTCGGGCAGAAGAAGTTCGTGCGCCGCGAGGTGTCGATCGTTCGCGAGCGAGTCGCGGGCTGGATGCACTTCTTCATCTTCTGGGGCTTCACGGTGCTTGGGCTACAGGTGGTCACGCTGTTCGCCCGCGCCTACAGCCCGAGCTTCTCGCTACCGCTCCTCTCGCCGCATCTGCTCGGCGGACCGGTGCTCTTGCTCGAGGATCTGCTCGAGGTGGCGGTGCTGGTGGCGCTCGGCGTCGCGTTCACCCGCTGGCTGGTGACGCGACCGAGCCGCCTGTTCGGCTACGCTCCGGCCGAGAACCGCCTGCGCGGGCACTCGCACTGGGAGGCGTATCTGATCCTCTCGTGCATCGGCACCATCATGTGTGGCGGCCTCCTCTACAACGCCGGGCGCTACCTCGGTCTGCCGGGCGACGCCGAAGCGGCCGCGGAGATCGCTTGGGAGCCGGTCTCGCGCCTGCTCGCCGCGGCGCTCAGCGGCGTCTCGCCGGACACCGCGCTCGCGCTCTCCGGCCTCGGCTGGTGGGCGCATAACCTCTCGGTGCTCGTGCTGCTCAACTTCCTCCCGGTCGCCAAGCATTTCCACGTCATCACCGCGCTGCCGAACGTGTTCTTCAGAAAGTTCGAGCCGCTCGGCGCGCTGTCGAAGCAGGATCTCGAGAACGCTACGCGCTACGGCACCTCGCGTGTCGACCACTTCAACTGGAAGCAGGTGCTCGACATGTTCAGTTGCACCGAGTGCGGCCGGTGCTCGTCGCAGTGTCCGGCGACCGCCACCGGCAAGCCGCTCGCGCCGCGCCAGCTCCTGCTCGACCTCCGCGACTATCTCTACGAGCACCAGGACGAGGTGGCCGACAAGCGCATCCACGCCAAGTCGAACGGCGAGGGCGCCGAGCCGGCCGAGGTCGGCGAGAACATCGTCGGACCCGTGATCAAGGACGAGACGCTGTGGTCCTGCAACCTCTGCCGCGCCTGCGAGGAGGCGTGTCCGGTGCTGATCGAATACGTCGACAAGATCGTCGACATGCGCCGCCACCTCGTGCAGGAGGAGTCGCGCTTCCCGAGCGAGCTCGGCCGCGTCTTCAAGAACATGGAGACACAGTCGAATCCCTGGGGCATTGATGCCGAGAAGCGCTTCGAGTGGGCCGAGGGCCTCGACGTGCCGACCCTCGAGACCAACCCCGAGCCCGAGTACCTCTACTACGTCGGCTGCGCCGGCTCGTTCGACGACCGCAACAAGAAGACCACGCAGGCCTTCGCCCGCGTGCTGAAGAAGGCGGGCGTGAACTTCGCGTGCCTCGCCAAGCACGAGCTCTGCAACGGCGAGACCGCGCGGCGGCTCGGCAACGAGTATCTCTACCAGACGATGGCGCAGATGTGCATCGAGGGACTGAATACCGCGCCGACCAAGAAGGTGCTGGTCAACTGCCCGCACTGCTTCAACACCATCAAGAACGAGTTCCCGCAGTTCGGCGGGCAGTACGAGGTGATCCACGCGGCGGAGTTCGTGAAGGGACTGATCGCGCAGGGCAAGCTGACGATGAACGGCAGCTTCGGCAAGAAGACCGCCTACCACGACTCCTGTTATTACGGCCGCTTCAACGACGTGTACGACGAGCCCCGCGACGTGCTCGCCAAGTCGGGTGCGGGCCTCGTCGAGATGGATCGCCACAAGCACTTCGGCATGTGCTGCGGCGCCGGCGGTGGGCGCATGTGGATCGAGGAAGACCCCGACAAGCGCGTGAACCTGCTGCGTACCGATCAGGCGCTCGCGACCCATCCCGAGGCGATCGCCGTATCGTGCCCGTTCTGCATGACGATGCTCTCCGACGGGATCAAGGCCAAGGATCTCGAGGAGCAGGTGCAGACGCTCGACGTGATGGAGATCGTCGATCGGGTCACGGCGGCCAAAGCACAAGGGTGACCGGTCGCGTCGCCGTGGCGGCTGGCGGTGCTGTCGGACGCGTGGCTTCAGCAGACACTCGTCATCGCCTTGTGAAGACGGGGTGCGCTTGGACCTTTGAGCGGCCCCGGGTGCGGAAACGCGGCGCGCCTTCGTCTCAGTCGCCGCCGATGACGAGCGTGCCGAGCACGCCGTCGTCGGCCACGGCCTCGAAGCGCTTGGGGACGTGGAGGCGGCGGACGTCGGGAGCGGGGAGGCCGTTCTGCTCGAGCTCTGCGCGCTCCTCCTCGTCGAGGCCTCGCTCGAAGACGATCTCGTCGTCGGCGATCTGCTTCACCTCGCCGACCTCCGGCAGGGTGTCGCCGACCCGGAGCTCTCTGGATTGCCCGCGCGCGTCCACGACCACCGCGGTATCCCGCCGCGAGCCCGCGCCGCGGTACGAGACTTGCGCCGAGGAGACGCCCGCCGCTCCGGTTACGATCACGAGTGCTGCCGCCGACAATCGTCGTAGGTTCATCGCTCCCTCCCTCAGTTGATGTTGACGGTTCCAGGAATCTCGGTCGTGGGGCCGGGCAAGTACGGAACCGCGTTCCGGCACTCGGCGCTGTACGCGACGCGGAGGTTCACGAGGTGGAAGTGGATCGGCGCGAGGATGCCGCGGAACGATGCCGCAAAATAGGCGCTGACCTCGTGGACGAGCTTGCCGTCCTGCTCGATGAACCGGTTGATGCTGCGCGGCAGAGTCACGGAAGCGGCGTACGAGGTGTGCTGCCCGGTCGAGGCGTCGACGACGTCGGGTGACGCATGAATCAGCAGGTACTGGCTCCGGTCCTGAACCGCGACGAATCGAAAATGTTGGGCGAAGGACAGGCCCGGAACCGTGTAGTGGGGGTCGTTCCACTGCACGCGCGCGTGGGCGGGAGTCTCGGTCGAGGGTCCGAAGAGGTCTTGGGATCCGTCGCCGTCCAGGTCGCGTTGCTGTGGGATGCGGCCGACCACGTCGTACAGCGTGTCGAGATAGCAATCGTAGTCGCTCGAGTTACCGACGCTGAAGAGCTGCGGCTCGTAGACGTCTTTGCCGCCGAAGAGGACCGCGTCGTTCTCGGTGAAGTCATCGGTGGTGAGCGGCCCGTGGAAGGCGAGGACGATCGACAGGTCGGAAATCTTCACCGGAATCGGTTTCTCGCTGAAGTCGAAGGTCAGCGGCTGGAGCTCCCGGGTGAGGGCGATGTCTTGCGGCTCGGAGACCGTGTAGGTGACCGTTCCGGGCGGGTCATATCCGGGGTAGAGCAGCGGATCGCCCCACGGCGGCACGCGGTAGCGCACGATTGCCTGGATCGTCCCCGATCCGGTCTCGCCGACTGCGCTCGCGTTTCGCACCTTGAGCTTCAGCTTGGTGAAGCTACCCGAGCCGTCGGAATAGGGCGCGACCATGTACGCGAACTGGTCCGGCGCGGCGATCTCCAGCCGACCGCGGAAGAAGTAGTCGAGCAAGCCCGCGCTGTAGCCGACTGCTTGCGGAACGAGGATCGCTTGCGCGGCGTCGAAGTTGAATCGGTTGAGCGAATAGCGGCGCAGCAACGAGCGCAGCGACAGGTCGCGGGTGAAGATCGAGTAGGTACTGGCGCGCGGATTGCGGCCGAGAGCGCCCGTATAGCGGTCTTCGAACGGAGTGCTGATGAACGTCATCTTGCCGGTCAGCGGGCTGCCCGAAAGCAGTGACTGGACGTCTTCCTCCACCAGCTCGGCGCCGGTTCCGTCGGGGGACGGAAAATCCGGAGCCGGCTGGATGGCATCGGCCGGGCCCAGGAAGTTCGTTCCCTCGCTGACGAAGCCGCGATTGGAGAACTCGGCGACGCCTCGGCCCTGCTCGTCGTCCCAGTAATCGCGGAGATGGGGAAGACTGACCGCCGGGTAGCCTGTGTAATTGAGCCCGCCTGCATTGGTTTCGAGGTACTCCTCGTAGAGGCTCTTCGGTCCCAGCAGTCCCAGCGTCCACGGGCACTTCAGCCCGGCGTGCGAGTCGTTCCGCGTGTGCTGTGGCTGGGCGGCGTCTTGGACCAGATGGATCACCTGACCGAGGCTGCGGAAGGTCAATGCGAGGTCGTGCTGCCGCTGCTCCTCGCTCGTGGGCCGCAGCGCGCTCCAGAAGTAGCTCTTGGCGTCTTTGTACGAGAAATCCTGGTCCCCGTAGTCCGTGGTCTCTTCGAGGCCCCAATCGACAGAAGGCTCGCCCTGGACGACGCCACCAAAATATCCGGCATTGTTCAGCGGATTGTAGAAGTGGTTGCGGACGCGCGTGTCGCATAGCGAATCACCGTCCTCGCGGACGGCGCCTTCTTGAATCCAGCCGATGGCGGAACCGTCGTTGACGTTCCGACTTACGGCAGCGGCATCCAACAGGGAGAAGGCCGTCAGCTGCAAGTCGGCGAGCACACGACTCAGGGACGACGCTTCTGATGCGGCCCGCGACATCCTCGCATGTGTGTCGAGGTCATAGGCGAACGTGTCCCTGGGGCCGGTGGAAACCATCGTGAGTGCGAGAGCAAGCAGTACGTAAATCATCGGGCTTTTCCTTCTGCGCGCGCCAGCAATGCGCGGACGTGGTTGAAAAATGCGGGCCCGTCCCCTGGCCATGGCCGATACACCGGTTCTTCCCTCGCCGGCCGCAGCTTCGGTCCCCACTTGCCGAAGCGAAACTCGCCGTTCGTGTCGCTCAGCGTCTCTTCGACCAGAAGTGAATTGCGATGCCCGCCATGTCCCATCCCGCCGCCGTAGAGCTTCCAATCCGCGACGACCACGGCTTCCTCGATCGGCTCGCCGGTGTCGGCGTCGACGACGCGCCCGTGGATCGACTCGGCCCAATAGAAGGGCGGGGCGAAGACGCATCCCGAGAGGGCCAGCATCGTCAGCATCGCAAGAGACGTCGGCGAGATCGTGCGCTTCATCGGCCTCCTCACATGCTGTCGAGCCGCCACACGCCGTCAGCGTCGCGGAGCAGGTAGACGAAGAAGATCTGGTTCACGCCGTCGATTGTGCGGTTGATCGCGTACTCGAGGATCTCGGCCTGGGCCGAGACGCGCTGCGGCCGCGAATAGGAAGCAACGATCGCTGGCATGTCCAGCCGGAGGTCCTCGAAGATCGGCGCGTACTTCTCCCGAGCGTTCGCGTTCAGGTAGCCGAGCGCCGCGGCGACGTCGCCGCGCACCAGCGCGTCGTTCATCGGATCCCAGACGCTCAGGAAGAGGGCATCGCGACTGTCGAGCGAGGTGAGCTCGATGGCGAGATCCGCCTTCACCGTGACCCCGGCAACGTCCGTGATGGTCAGCCTGGGATGGTACAGTCCGGGCTGCGTATAGGTGTTTTGCACCGAAGCCGGTGCCTTGTTCGTGTGGTAGTCCTCGCGGCCGTCGCCGTCGAAGTCCATGTAGAGCTTGTTGATCGCCCACGGCGAGGTTCGCGTGTAGGAGAAGGTGACCGTGAGCGGCGCGGTTCCCCGCGACGCGTCGACCTTCAAGATCAGGTCGGGCGGCTTGCGGGTGGCAGTCACGGCGACCGACGTCGTCGCGGAGCGCCCGTCGGGCGCGGTTGCGGTCGCCGTGATCGTGTTCGCGCCGGCCGCGAGCGCGAGAGCATTGAGCGCGAACTCTCCGCCGGCCGCATAGGCCACCTGGTCGTTCACGACGACTCCGGTATTCGGCGGCCCCTGGAATGTACCGCGCACGTTGTACCGGTCGGAATCGATCGTCACGCCCGGCGCCGGATCGGTGATGAGGATGCTCACGGACCCCGGTGGCGCGGGCGTCGGCGTGGGGCTCGGTGTGGAGGTGGCCGACGGCGTCGGCGTCGGCGTGCGGTTCGGCGGACGGGCGGATGATTCGCTCGCCGCACTGACGAGAACCACGGCGAGCGCTCGGACCAGCAGTCGTCTGCGACGGATGGAAACGGTCGTTCTCCAACCCATGTTCGGTGCTCCTCTCGCAGGGATTGCCGGAAGCAAGCACCGTTCCGCACGAAGGCGCCGCGATCCTTGCGAGGCAATCGCCAGAAACTGCGGGGGGGCTGTCCGGATGCGACAGCCGGAATCGGACGTGCCTGTCCGGTTCCGGGCGATATCAGAGCTCGATGCGCACGCCGATCCAGCGGCGGAGCCGGCCGCCGGGTGAAACGCATCGTTGCATCCGACCGCCCGTGAAAGCGTCTCGTCGAGACGCTCGGCAACGTGCCCCGGTAGCGGTCAAGAAGCGCGTGGGAAAGGCGTACGACTCAGAGCAAGAAGCGTTGCCCTGGTCCCGCCACCGCCCGGGCGATCAGTGCTTGAGCTTCTTCACTTCCTCGGTGAGCTCGGGAACCGCCGTGAACAGATCGGCCACTAGGCCGTAGTCGGCAACTTGGAAAATAGGCGCCTCGGCGTCCTTGTTGATCGCCACGATCGTCTTCGAGTCCTTCATCCCGGCCAGGTGCTGGATCGCGCCAGAGATGCCGACCGCGATGTAGAGCGCTGGCGCCACCACCTTGCCGGTCTGCCCGACCTGTAGGTCGTTCGGCACGAAGCCAGCGTCGACCGCGGCGCGGCTCGCGCCCATCGCCGCGCCGAGCGCCTCGCAGAGTGGCTCGATGTAGGTGATGAAATTCTCGCCGTTCTTGAGCCCGCGACCGCCGGAAACCACGATCGAGGCCTCGGTCAAGACCGGCCGATCCGACTTGGTCTCGTTGAACTCGATGAACTTGGTCTTGAGCTTTCCGGCATCGAGGCTTACCGACACCTTCTCGACCTCGCCGTTTCCTTCCTTCTTGGCCGCGTCGAACGCCGTGGCACGCACCGACACCACGCGCGGCGAGCCCTCGAGCTTCACCGTGGCGATGACGTTGCCGGCGTACATCGGGCGGGTGAGCGTGCCGTCTTCGTTGAAGTGGACGACGTCGGATGCCATTCCCGCGCCGAGCGATGCCGCCACGCGCGGCAAGAGGTCCTTGCCGACCGCCGTGGAAGTCGCGACCAGGACTTCGATGCCTTTGTCCTTCACGACCTGGGTGATCGCGCTGGTGTAGGCGTCGGCCACGTAGTGCTCGAGCACGTCGTTCTCGACGACGAATACCTTCTTCACTCCGTAGCCCGCGACCTCCGCGGCGACCGCGTCGACGCCCTTGCCGAGGACGACGGCATGGCAGGCGCCGCCGGTGCGGCTTGCCGCGTGCTTGCCCGCCTCGATCCCGACCAGCGTCGTCTTCGGGAGCTTTCCCTTCACGTGCTCGGCAAATATCAGAACGTCACCCATCGGAGAGGTCTCCTTCGGCTCGAAGCTTTGCTCAGATGACCTTGGCTTCGGAGTGCAGAGCGTTGACGAGTTCCTGCACGGTCTCGACCTTGCGCCCGCCGTGCCGCTTGGCCGGCGGCTCCATCTTCACCACTTTGAGGCGCGGCGCGGTGTCGACGCCGAGGTCGGCGAGCGGAATCTCCTTCAGCTCTTTCTTGCGCGCCTTCATGATGCCCGGCAGCGATGCGTAGCGCGGCTCGTTCAAGCGCAGGTCGGCGGTGATCACCGCGGGCAGGGGCACCTCGATCACCTCGAGGCCGCTGTCGACCTCGCGCGTCACCTTCGCGCTCTTCTGGTCGCCGGCGAGCTCCACCTTGGAGGCGAACGTCGCCTGCGGCCAGCCGAGCATCTCTGCGAGCATTTGTCCGGCCTGGTTCGAGTCGGCGTCGATCGCCTGCTTGCCCATCAGCACCAAGTCGACCTTCTCGGTGTCGACGAGCTTGTGGAGAACGCGCGCCACCGCTAGCGAATCGAGCGCTTCGTCCGTCACCACCAGCACGGCGCGGTCTGCGCCCATGGCGAGGCCGGTGCGCAGCTGCTCCGAGGACGCCTTCGAGCCGATGGCGACCAGCACGACCTCGCTGCCGCCGAGCTTCTCCTTGATGCGCAGCGCCTCTTCGATGGCGATCTCGTCGAACGGATTGATCACCCACTTCAGATTGTCGGTCACGATTCCCGATCCGTCGGGCTTCACCCTGATCGTCGAGTTGGGATCGGGAACCCGTTTGGTGGGCACTAGGATCTTCACCTCGTCATACCTCCTGTCGGCGGACTGCGCGGGCTGCGATGCAGGGCAGGGGCGGTCGCGCTGGCCGCTGCGTCAACTCGCGGTGGGTATCGTTTTTCCGGAAGCGAATCAACGGGCTATTCGTGGAAACCGAGCCGGCTCGAGAGATCCTTGCCGGCCTTGACGACCAACGGCACGATCTCATTGTCGATTCGTTCGGCGGGCAGCCGGTAGGCCGGGCCGCTGACGGCGAGCGCGCCGACCACGTTGCGCGTGTAGTCGCGGATCGGTACGGCGACCGAGCGCACGTCGACGAGATACTCGCCGTTGTCGACGGCGAACCCGCGCTCGGCGACCCCCTTCAGATGCTCGCTGAGCGCGCCAACGTCGGTGATGGTCTTCTCGGTGAACTTCTCGAGGCTGTTGCCGAGAAGGTGGCGCAGGGCCTCCTCGGATTCGTAGGCGAGGTAGACCTTGCCCATCGCCGTGCAGTGCAGCGGCAGCGCCTCGCCGACGTTCGAGATGATGCGCACCGGCAGGTTCGATTCGACGGCGTCGAGCGGCACCACCGAGGCGCGGCGCATGATCGCCACGTAGGTGCTCTCGCGGCTCTGCTGCGAGACGTCTTCGAGGATCGGGCGCGCCTGGCGGAGCAGCCCCATTTGACTCACGTACGTCTGACCGAGCTGCAGGCAGCGGATGCCCAAGCGGTAGTTTTCGGTCGCCTTGTTCTGCTCGATGTAGCCGCGCGACTCGAGCGTGGCGAGCAGGCGAAAGACGTTGTTCTTGTGGAGCTTGAGACGCTTGCTGAGCTCGGTGACGCCGAGCTCGTCGAGTTCGCCATAAAACTGTTCGAGAACATCGAGCGCGTGTGCGACGGATTGGATGACGTAGTTTGTTTTCTCTCGCTGCACGCGGCACCTCCCAGAGGACGATCCGAAAACCGCGCAAGCCTAAAGGCTTCGGGGAGCACTGTCAAACCACGAAGAAATATCGTTGGGTTCGCCAGTTAAGCGGTGAAGCCGGCGCTTGAAGAACGCTGTTGCTAGCCGGTGGGAGGCGCAGCAACTACAGAAAACGTCGTTTGCTCAAGCGACTTCGTTCCTTCAGCTCGAACGCCAACGGAGGTTCCGATCTCGTCCCTCGGAGTGTGCGCCGCGCTGGGCGACTCGGACGCCGCCCGGGGCGCAGTGTCGGTACGCCCGGTAGCCGGCCGCGCTTGTCTCGGCGCGACCGAGCGACGAGGGCACCCCCTGAACCATGATCGTCCGAGCCGCCATCAGGGGAGCTCCTCCCCGAGCGCGGCCTTCAAGAGCTCGAGGTCGCTGGCAGGCCTGGCGGCGAGGCGAATGAATTCGGGAAGGCCGAAGGACCTGCAGTCACGCACCAGAATCCGATGGGATGCGAGCAGTCGGCGTCGTAGCCCGCTCACCATCCTGACCCGCACCAGAAGGAACGGCGCGCTCGACGGCACGGGTTCGAGCCCGAGAGCCCGGAGCGAGTCCGCGAGCCGACCCCGGTCCGCCGCGAGCCGAAGGCGGCTCTCCTCGACGAAGCGAGCGTCTCGACAAGCGGCGACGGTCGCCGCCTGGGCGGCAGCGCTCGTGGTCCAAGGGGGCCGCGAGTGCTCGATCGTGCGCGCCGCGGAGCGCGAGGTGATCAGGTAGCCGACTCGAACGCCCGGAATCGCGTGGTCCTTCGTCAGGGAACGAACACAGACGACATTCGCGGGAAGCCGGAACCGGGCATCCGCGAAGCGATCGCTGAGGCTCAGAAACGATTGGTCGAGAACAACCGCGAGGGCCGGCTTCGCTTCGGCCAGCGCGGCGATCTCACCGACCGCGGTCGGCGCACCGGTCGGCGTATTGGGCGCGCACAGATAGAGGACGCCGGCATGCGTCCGGTCGACCAGCTTCGCCACCGCCTTCAAGTCGACCGCGAAGCCGTCGATTGTTCTTGCGCGCCACTCGAAGACGCGCGCTCCCATCGACAGCGCCGCGCTACGAAACTCCGAGAAAGTAGGCTCGACTACGACTACCGTGGCGCCCGGCCGAAGCAGCACCCGGGCGAGCGTCCAGAGCAGATCCGCCGCACCGTTCCCGAGCACCACTTCGTCGGCATCCACGGCGCACGTTTTCGCCAGCGCCTGCCGCGCCGCGGAGGCCGTCGGATCCGGGTATCGCTCGATCGGCGCCTCACCGAC
>CAVPWJ010000218.1:0-3367 GCA_963708955.1 uncultured delta proteobacterium | reverse complement strand
CGACGAACAGATCATCGGCGAGAACCTCCGCCACTTGCTCGGCGGAGCCGGGATCTCCGATCAGGGCACCCGAACCCTCCCGCTCACCTACCACCTCGCCTACTACCCGCAGGGCCTGTTCACGACCATGCTGCCGTGGAGCTTGCTGCTGCCCCCCGCCCTCGTCGGGCTGTGGCGCGACGCGGAGCGCTGGCGGTCGGCGCGGTTCTTCGTCGTGTGGATCGCCGCGGGCTTGCTGTTCTTTACCCTCGCTTCGCGAAAATCTCCGTACTATCTGCTGCCGCTTGCCCCGGCGGTGTCGATCGTCCTCTCGGCGTGGATTTTCCCCTTCGTCCGTGAGTCGCTGGCTGGTGGGCCGCTCGGGCTTCCCCTCGGCAAGCGGGCCATGCTCGGGCTGCTCGGCCTCTCCGCGGCGGTTTGGCTGGCGACGCTCGTCGCCGGCGACGGCGGCTGCCGGAGGCAGGCGCTCGCCACGGGGATCGGCGCCCACCCCTTCTTCGCCGTCGGCGCGCTCTGGATGGCACTCACCGGAGCGGTCGCGCTGGTCGCCTCGGTTCGCCGCCGGCGCTGGGCCGCAGCGGTCGGATGCGCCATCGGCGCCGTGGCAGGCGTTCTCTGGCTCGCCGATCGGCTCGACGGCCCGCTCGACGACTGCGTGTCCCTCAAACCGTTCGCGAGCGAGGTTGCGGCCGCGGCCGGCCCGGGCGAGCGGGTGTTCTTCTTCCGCCTGCCGCTGCCGGCCGTGGCCCTCTATGCGGAACGGCGCATCCCGACGCTCCGCGACGCCGCGGCACCCCCCGAGCGGCCTTTCCTCCTGATCGTCCCCGACTCGCTCGCCCGCGACGTGCCCGCGGATTGGCTGGAGGCCGCCGAGACCGTCGCAACGGGGCGCGGGCGCGTGTTCACCCGCAAAACGATGGGTATTCGCCTGCTTCGCATCGGCGACGCGCCGGCCACGCGGCTGGTCGACACGACGCCGGATTCGAAGGAACGAGCGCGATCACGTCGCGCTCTGAGGCTTGCCGCGAGCGCAAAAACCGGGGGGTGAGTGACGGCTCCTCGAAGACAGCGGCGGCGGGTATCACGGCGCGGACATCCTCGAGAAATCTCCGCTTGGTGACGACGATGGTGTGGGAATTGCGGTCGAGAAGCGGCGCGATCGACCGCGCGTCGCTGGCCGAAATCACCGTCGCCTCGGCGGCGGTGCGAAAGTAGTAGCCGGCGGCCGGCGGAGCGCCGCAGATCACGATCCGCCAGTCCTTCCACGGGGCCCGCTGCTCGACGTACCGGCGCACCTCGCGCACCAGTAGGCGCTCGCCTCCGTGCCGGAAGCCCGCTGGCACGATCAGACCAAACCACAGCAGCATACTGCCGAGCGCGCCCGCCACTCCCCAGCCGGCGATACGCTGTGCCCGCCCTCTCTCGCTTTGGCGACTGAGCCACTCGGCGATCATCAGCACGGCGAACGGCAAAATCGGCAAGATGTAGTACGATCGGCGCGAGCCGCTGCCAGTCAACAGCGCGAAAACGAGCACGGTCGCCCCGATCGGCCAGCGCGCCTCGGACGACAGACTCGGCCAGCGCCGGTACGCGCTCCACACCACGAACGGCAACAGCAGCGACCACGGCAACAGATAGACCGGCAGGTAGAGCAGGTAGATGTAGACCGGCTCCTGATGGTCGAAGGCCGCGAAGTAGCGGACCACGTTTTCTCGCACCATCGTCGACAGCCCGCTCTCCGAGTACCCCGGCGGCGGATGAGCGCTCGAGGCCAGGAACGGGGCGAGGTAGACGGCCAGACCGAACAGCGCGGCGATCGCCAGCGACGGTTGAAGCACGCGCCTCCAATATCCGTCGCGCAGGAGATCGGGGAGCAGCACCACGCCGACCACAGCCGCGGCGACGAGTCCCTTTGTCAGGCAAGCCACGGCGACGATCACGCACAAGACCGTCGACGTCAGCAGACCGGGCCGATCACGCCGCTCGAAATACCAGATCACGGCGGCCAGGATGCCCGCTAAGTTCAGCATGTCGGCGCTCGCCACCCGCGACCAAAACACGAACATGTAGCAGCTCGCGAGCAGGAAGCCCGCCATCAGGCCGGTCGAGCGGTCGAAGCGCTTCGTGCCGAGCCGATAGATGCACCACACCGCGAACAATCCCGAGAGCGCCGACGGCACCCGCAGCGCGGCTTCGTCTAGCCGTCCGCCGATCCACGAAGCCGCGAGCATCAACCAGTACGACAGCAACGGCTTGTCGTAGTAGGCGCTGCCGTAGAGGTACGGGTGCAGGAAGTCTCCCGAGCTGATCATGTGGGCGGAGATCGCTTCCCAGCGGCCCTCCTGGGTCCACAGCTCGGCGGCGCCGAGCTTGGCGAACAAGGTGACCGCGGCGGCCGCGAGCAGCGTAAAGACCGTGGCCGACTCGCCCCAAAGATAGCGCTTGATCACGATTCGCTCTTGACGCGCCTCGAAAGGCTCGAAGCGGCGCCGTCCAGAAGTTAGACCACCTTGACGCTCGGGAATTCACCCCGATAAGAGGCCTAAGGAGTTGGAATTCGCTTTGCGCACCGTGATGGCTGAACCGTGGTAGGCTCCGCGCCTCAGACCGACGAGATGCACCACCGGCCTGCCAGAGCGCCGATTCGGGGAGGGTGAGGGCGATGAACAGCGCGGGGGAACACGTGGGCCGTCGTGCGGTTCGCCTGCTCGGCGTCGCCTGCCTCGTCGTGTCGACGCTCGGTTCCGGCCGTGCGCTGGCGGGCGTCCCCGAGCCTCCAACGAGCACTCCCTTCTCGCTGTTCTCGCCGCGGGAGATCGCCTTCCGCTTCGCCTACGGCATCGGCAATCGAGAGTCGCTGCGCTTCTATACGTTCGGGCCGCGGGTGGCCTACGACCTGCCAGACTTCGTGCCGGCGCTGGCCGGCAACCGCTTTCGCATCGCCATTGAAACCATGGGCTCGATCATCCACGGCGATCATCGCGGCCACGAGGGCGAGTTCGCGCTGAGCCCGCTGATCTTCGACTACCGCTACGACACCGGCGGCGTGCTCGTGCCGTTCATCGAGGGCGGCGAAGGCATCGTGCTCACCACGCTGAAGGATCTCGCCATCGGCGGCCCGTTCGAGTTCAGCTCGCAGGTCGGCGGTGGGCTTCACCTGTTCGTGAACGCCGAAGATGCCGTGACCTTCGCGGTTCGCTTCCGCCACATCTCGAACGCCGGAATCAATGACCCCAATCGCGGTCTCAACACGTATTTCTTCAGCGTCGGCTTCACCCGGTTTCCGGGGGGCAGGTGACCCAGCGGATTCGCCGCGCGCCGCCGACGATGTGAGGAGAAGCGCATGCAGGAAAAGCACAGTGCCGCG
>CAVPWJ010000217.1:0-3114 GCA_963708955.1 uncultured delta proteobacterium | reverse complement strand
CACGCCGGGTACATCCTCTCGACCCTGGCCTGATGTACGGCGCAGAGGAAGGGGCCCTCTCGATCGCACTCACGACTGATGCGGGCACCGTTGCGGACGAAACGCTCGACCTGCTGGGGCGCCGTGAGATTCCCGCTGGTCAGCACGAACGCCTTCACACCGAATCGCCTGATCGCCTCGATCTCCGCCGGGCGGTGGCGGATGCGCTTGTCCTTGGCGAGGACGATCCAGCCGCGACGCCCGCAGAGCTCGAGCCACTCGGTATCGGCAACCGTCTCCTCGTCGTCGCCGTAGACCTCGGCGAGCGTTCGGATGTCCCACCCCGCGGCCCGCAGGCCGGCGGGAACCGCCAGCCGTCCAAGACTCCGATCGACGAAGAGCTCACGCAGCGGCCGGAAGCGCGACGCGCAGGTAGTCCTCCAGATGCGCCACCGGCACGCCGAAGTCGTCCGCGACGTCGTTGAGGCGATCGCCCGCCCGGAAGCGATCGATGACGTCCTCCACGCGGGCGGCGCCATGGAGGAAGATCGGCTGCCCGAAGGAGCGTGTCGGATCGACGATCACGATCCGTTCCTCCATCGCGGGCGACACGAGGCGCACGGCCCACTCGTCAGAGTCGAACTCGATGCGCGTGAGGTAGTCGCGTACCACCTCCGAGAACACCCGCTGCTGGGACACAACGGCCGTGAGTCCGGCGAGTTCCTCGTCTCCCGCACGCTCGGCGTAGTCGAACAAGACGACCGCCCCGTCGGTGGAGAGGCGGTTTGACGCGAGCGCGTGCTCCATTCCCATCTGCCTCTCCACCACGTCAACGGCCTTGCGGAGGTGCTGCATGCTGACCCCCGCGCGGCGAAAGGCGGCGATCACCATTCCCTCGGCCAGGCCGATGAACGGGATCGTGGGACGACCGTGCTCGGCCGTGGTGCTCGTGATGATCGGCGCGCCGACGACCACGCTGCGCCCCCTCGGGCGTCGTGTGTAACCGCGAGCCCAGGTCCCGACGGTCGTCGAGGGAACACCGAGGAATCGCGACGCCTCGGCGACGGTGTAGAGCGGCTCACTGAAGCGTTTGTCGTCGATCGTCACGCCCTCCTGCCCGGGGTGTCGATGGTAGCCGCCCGGTCCGGATGCCCAACCCCCTGCGACGGACGCCCCAGATCGACCTCGACAAGGGCTCCTCGCTTGACGCTCCGCAGGAATCCCTCCGTCCCCTTCTGCCAGCGGTCGGAGGAGACGATGGTCGCGTTGACCTCCCGCCCGACCCGTACTGACAACCCGCGGGTGACTCGTGCAAGAGCGCCACGAGCCGGGCGGCCGACAACGATGAGATCGACGTCCGCGGGATCCGGCCCTGGTTCCCCTCTGTAGCGGGCGGCCCAGGAGCCGAAGATGAAGGCCGTCTCCACCCCCTTCACCGCACCGAGCGCAGGCCCCACGACGATGGCCGGGCCGAAGGCCGTGAGGAGAAGACCGTGGAGATCCGCGTAGTAGGGCGAGTCGGTGTTCGGCCTCAGCAGGCGCTGGCGCCCGATGCGCTCCGAGCGGACGAGCCCGGCCCGCTCCAGCCGATCGGCCTCTCGGGTGAGGCCACCGGCGTCCAGGTCGAGCTCCCGCGCAAGGGTCGCGATCGGCTCGGGACGATCGGGCGAGAGGTAGACCCGCGCCAGCAGGCGGCCCTGGCCGTCGGAGCGGAAGAGGGGAAGCAGAGGTGGCGCCTCGGTTCGCAGGACCGAACCTCTCATGACTGTCTATCCGTCAGCGGTCACTGATTTATAGACATACTACGAGGTCGGCGCGACTCCTGCTCGGCGGCCCCCGCGGCGGGGCTTCTCCTGCGATGCCCGCTCGGCGCGGATGCGCTCGAGGAGGACCGACGCAGGCTCGTCGGAGGGATCCTGAGGGACGAGCTTCCCCGAAAGGCTCGCTCAAGGATCGACCGGCGGAGCGCACTCCCTCGGCGTTGGGTGGCGTCGATCGCTGTACCGACTTCGTCGATGACAGAAAGTTGTCGCTCGAGATCGGCAACGATGCGGCGTTGCTGGGCGAGTGACGGAGCCGGGACGGGCATGCGGCGCAGATCGCCGATGTTGACCCCCCGGACCCCGACTCCGCGCGCGTTACGCGCGAAGTACTGGAGGGCCCCAGGGCTCCCGAGGTACAGGGCGAGATAGGCGGAATCGATGCGATCGCCCGGGCTGATCCTCGCCACGTCGCGGCTGACGTTCGCGCGGATGAGATTGCCGGGAACCACGGCGGCGCGATCGAAGGATCCTCGGATCGCAAGGACCACGTCCCCCGGCCGAAGCTCCGACCTAAGGAACTCCTGGTGGAGGGCCTCTGTCGTCTTGGGGAGCGCAGCGGCATCGATCCGGCCGTTTCTAATGCTCCTCACCTCAACGTAGGGAACCACGAGATCGCCGCTCGTTCGTGGCTTGAGGATTCCGTAACAAATCGGACGGTTCGGGGCCGTTAACTCAACCAGCGCCAACTCCGGGCCGAGGCCCGCGAATGACGTCCAAAGCACACTGCTCCGCAGACGAGCGACTACCTCCGCAGCGGCTCTCCTCAACGCGGCAGTCGCGGCGTCTGAGAAACGGGACAACTGTTCATCGAGAGCGACCACGATCCGACGCTGCTCGGTCAAGGGGGGGATACGGGCCGAGACGGCTTCGAGTAGACGCCCGGAAGAGACGCTTGCCTGGTTGACGTGGTTGCTGGCGATCTCTCGGAAGAACCCAAGGGCCCACTGGTGATGGAGCTGCAGCGCCAGGAACTTGGCATCGATGCCATCGGGCGGCCGAAGGCGCGTCATGTGGTTGGAGTAAGCGTAGTCTCCGGATCGGTCGAAAAGGGCCGTCTTGCCGACCAACGCCCGACTGTTTGTGTTGTTGAAGAGAATGTCGCCAGCGGCCAGTCGATGGCCCTTGTCGGTCTCCACGTACTTGAGCACCGACAGATCGATGCGTCCGAGTCGATCGATGTTCATGGGCCGTAGGTGCGGCAACCCGAAGACCGTCATCATTGTGCTGGCCGCTCGGAAAGCCCGACTGCGTCTCGACGCCGAGATCTCGTAGCGTGGCTTCTATCCAACTCGGAGGTAGCCCCGTCACGCCG
>CAVPWJ010000216.1:0-5178 GCA_963708955.1 uncultured delta proteobacterium | reverse complement strand
CCGCCGACGGCGGACCGAATAGAGGCGATCGAGTTCGAGCGAGGCGCCCCGCAGCTCGGAATAGCGGAACTCGTGGCCGCGAAAGCGGAGCCCCGCGGGACCGAGAAGCGAGCGTTCCCGGGTCTCGACCTCGACGTAGCCCAAGGCCTGGAGACGGTCGCGCATGACCGCTTCCCGCGGAATCAAACCGACCATCGGATGAACACGCGCGTCGAGCGTTCGAATGCTGGCCGCGAGGTACATGAGGCCTCCGCATTCGGCGTAAATCGGGCGGCCCGCCGCGGCGAGCGCTTTCACGTCCTCGTGCATCGAACGGTTTCGCGACAGGGCCTCGGCATGGACCTCCGGATATCCGCCGCCGAGGTACAGGCCATCCACCGCAGGCAGGCGGCGGTCGCGAACCGGCGAGAAGCGCACCAGCTCCGCGCCGAGCTCCTCGAGACGGCGGAGATTGTCCTCGTAGTAGAAGTGGAAGGCCTCGTCGAACGCGAGGCCGATGCGGCAACGCCTCGCGGCGCCACCGGTCGAAGGCGCTTCCGCCGACGCGGCGGGAAGAGCGGCGGCACGGCGGGCGATCTCGACGATCGCATCGATCTCGCACCACTCGCCGACGCGGGCGCCGAGCTCCACGAGCAGCGCTTCCGGAACCGACCGCTCGTCCGCGCGTACGAGCCCGAGATGCCGCTCGGGGAATCGCAGGGACGGCTCCTCGGGGAGGCCGCCGACGATCGGCGGATCGGAGAGCGCCTTGCGCAGGAGGTCGAGGTGCCCGCGGCTGCCGACGCGATTGCAGACCACCGCCGCCAGCTCGAGATCGCGATCGAAGCTCGCGCAGCCACGCGCCACGGCTGCGATCGTTCGCGCCATTCCGGAGGCGTCGACGACCAGCAGCACGGGCGCTCGGAGCCATTTCGCGATCTCAGCGGCCGATCCCGCCTCTCCCGTCGGCGACGCGCCGTCGAAAAGCCCCATGACACCCTCGATCAGGGCGATGTCCGCGTCGTGGGATGCGCGCATGAACGTCGCGAGCACCGCGTCGCGGCCCATCATCCAGCCGTCCAGATTCTGCGAGGGCCTATCAGCCGCACGTGCGTGATATGTGGGGTCCAAGTAGTCGGGGCCGCACTTGAACACGGCGACCCGGAGCCCGCGAGCCCGAAGAGCACGGGTCAGCCCGACGACGGCGGTCGTCTTGCCGACGCCACTAGCGGTTCCGGCGACGAGCAGACGCGGAATGTTTCGCGATACGCTCATCAGAAGTCGATGCCCGGCTGCGCGCGAGCTCCGTGCGCGAAGGGATGCTTCACGGGCTCGACGTAACCGGGACACAGGGAACCGACGGGGACGACAGGTTCCGGGATTGCCAGCAGACGCCGGAGCTCGCCGGGGCTGAGGATGCTCACCCAGCCGACGCCGATTCCTTCGACGCCGGCGGCGAGCCATAGGTTCTGGATTGCGGCGCAGAGTGCTCCAGCCGGAGCAGGCGGCTCTTGAGGTCCAGGCCGAGCGCGTAGCCGCCGAGGCTGCCGTCGGAGCGCAACACGCGGTGACAGGGTACGACGATCGGCACGGGGTTCCGTCCGAGCGCCGTGCCGACGGCGCGCACCGCCTTCGGGCTGCCGACGGTCTCGGCAACCCAGCGATACGAGCGCACCTCGCCGAACGGGATCGTCGCGGTGGCCTCGAGAACCGAGCGCTGGAAGGGCGTGACGGCCGAGAGGTCGAACGGCACGGTGAAGTCGCTCCGCAGGCCCTCGAGATACTCCGCGAGCTCCTCGCGCGCCCGTTTGGCGAGCGCGCGGGCGCGGCGGGTACCAGCGTCGATCCGGCCCGAGCCCGGCCGCAGGCCGGCGATCCCTCGGTCCGAGACGGCAACATCGAAGGCGAGCGCCGCCGCGCGTCCGAGCTGGACGCGGTCTGCGGACTCGTCTTCGTCGCGCTTCGCTGCTGTACGCATCGTTCTACGCGGCCTCGCGCTCGTCGGGCTGGTGCGTCACCTCTACCAGAGAAACGAGATCACCCCGTAGCGGAATCTCGCCGCATAGCCTGCGTCACCGGCGAGATTCCGTCATTCACCGGTGATGAGGAGCTTCTCCACGACGCCATTGCGCCGCCCCCGTCGCCGTGAGGCGCTCAGAACATGCTGCTCGGATCGAGCTTCTGTGCGTCGGGCTTCACCGCCTGGCGGGCCGGGATGTAGGCGCCGGTGATCATGTCTTTGTAGCCGAGCCCCGGACCGACCATCGGATAGACGTGCGCGTTCTGATCGACCATCGCCTCGATGAACGCCGGCCCCGGATACCGGACGAACTCCTCGAGCGCGGTGCGCAGCTCCTCGCGCTTCGAGATCCGCCGCGCGAAGCCGAACCCGTCGGCCTCCGCCGCCTTGATGAAGTCCTTCTTGTGCAGCGACTTGTCGGTTCCCGAGTAGCGGTTCTGGAAGAACAGGTATTGCCACTGGCGCACCATGCCGTCGCCCAGGTTGTTGATCAGCAGTACCTTCACTGGAATGTCGTAGTTGGTGAGCGTCTCGAGGTCGCCGAGATTCATGCGGATCGAGCCGTCGCCGTCGATGTCGATGACGAGCTTCCCGGGGTTGGCGATCTGCGCGCCGATCGCCGCCGGCAGGCCGAAGCCCATCGTCCCCATGCTTCCCGAGGTGAGGAAGTGCCGCGCGTGCTTGACGTCGAGGTATTGCGCCGCCCACATCTGGTGCTGACCCACGCCCGTCGTGTAGATCGCCTCGCCGCGCACGATGTCGTTCAATACCTCGAGCAGCTCCTGCGGCTGGAGCAGCGGCGACTCGCGGTTGTAGTCGTAGGCGTGCCGCTCGCGCAGCGCCCGCACGTGATCGAGCCAGGGCGTGAAGTCTTTGTGGAAGTCCTTGCCGGCACGCAGGAGCTCCGTCAGGCAGCGCCGCGCGTCGGAGACGTGGAACCAGTCGATCAATTTCTTGACCTTGCGGATCTCTGAGCCGTCGATGTCGAGGTGCGCCAGCTTGGCGTGCGGCGCCCACTCGAGCGGTTTCCCGCACACGCGATCGTCGAAGCGCGCGCCGATCGCGAACACGAAGTCGCAGTCCTCGACCGCGTAGTTCGCGTAGGCCGCGCCGTGCATGCCGAGCATGTCGAGCGACAGGTCGGAGGTCGTGTCGATCGCGCCGATCCCCATCACCGTCGTCACCACTGGAATGCGGAAGCGCTCGGTGAAGGCGAGCAGCGCGTCGGCCGCGTTGCTGTTGATGACGCCGCCGCCGACGTAGAGGAGCGGCCGCTCCGAGCGGGAGAGCAGGCGGAAGAACGCCTTGGTCTCCGCCTCGGTGACCGACGCTTGTTTGAGAACCTCGAGCCGCTCGTCGTAGCCGCGGAGCTTCAAGAGCCCCGAGCCCTGGAACACGGCGGTTGCGTTCTGCACGTCCTTCGGGATGTCGACGACCACCGGGCCGGGCCGGCCGGTGCGGGCGATCTCGAAGGCGGTACGCATCGTTGCCTCGATCTTGGTCTCGTCGGTGACCAAGAACACGTGCTTGGCGCAGGCGGCCATGATGTTGAAGACCGGCGCTTCCTGGAACGCGTCGGTGCCGATCGCCGCGCGTGGCACCTGGCCACAGATCAGCACCACCGGCACGGAGTCGGCGAAGCAATCACGAATCGGCGTCACCGAGTTGGTGGCGCCGGGGCCGGAGGTGACGAGGAACACCCCGACTTTGCCGGTCGAGCGCGCGTAGCCGGCGGCCATGAAGCCCGCGCCTTGCTCGTTGGCGGGAACGATCAGACGGATCTCCTCGGACTTTTCGTGCTCCGCGTTGTAGCGGAAGATCGCATCGTAAGTCGGCAGGATGGCCCCGCCGCTGTAGCCGAAGATCGTGTCTACGCCCTCGTCGGCCAGGACCTGGAGAATCATGTCGGCACAGGTCATTTCCGTGCCGGCCAGGGGGTGGCTCGAGGTGGGAGCGGGCTTCACGATCGCCTTCATCGGGGACTCCTCTGGGAGCGTTTCATTCGAGCATCGTAAACTAGCAGCAATCGCGGAGAAAAGGCGAGGGGTGCACGGGCAGTCGGGCAGAGGGTGGCCGGAGGAGCGGAGAGGACAGGTCGGCTGGGATGAAAGTGAAGAACGCCCTCTGCGCGCGAAGTTAGGAACGTGCTCGACTTTGCGCTACAGGAGGAAGGATGTCCGCCGAGCGTTTGGAAGATCTCCGCGACGCCTTTCGGGGCAGCCTGCTCGGCGCGGCCGTCGGCGACGCGCTCGGGCGGCCGGTGAAGGGATGGATCGCGGCGCGTATCGCCCGCGAGCGCGGCGAGGTCCGCGACATGGTCGGCCACCCGCGCGGCGTGCCGGTTTTCCTCGCCGGCTCGGCGCTCGTGGGCGGCATCCTGCTCGCCGTCGGTGTCTGGATCGCGTACGGAGGGGGAAGCGTCTCCGATCTCCTCACCGCGCTCCGGGGCGGAGGCGCGGCGCCGCTTCCGGCGCCCACCGCTTCCGCCGGGGCTGGCGCGCCGCGCGTCGAACCGACCGTTTCGCTCGCGCCGGCGCGCCCGACACCGGTGCCGAACGCCGGGTCCGTCGTGCGCCGCGAGCCCGTGCCGCATCCGGACCCGCGCGGGCGGCGATCGACGTCCGGAGACGAAGGTTGGGGACCGATCCACCGCGATGAATCCGAACAGATCGAATAGGGCCTTCGCTGCGCTGTTGGCGCTTGCGCTGGTGACGCCGGCTTGCAAATCGTCGACGGCGCAAAAGTTCAACACCGCGCTGAACAACCTCTCCGGCGGGAGCTGGGGCGGCAGCGGCGCGCGCACGGGCGACGCCCGCCTCGATCTCGCGGTCGCCGCCGCGAACTGGACGAGCGTCGCGGTGGCTCAGTACCAAGCGCAGCGCACGCGTAGCGCCGAGGACGAGGCCAAAGCGATCGGCTGGCAGAAGTCGCAAGGCACGGTGCTGAAGATCCGCCGCGCATCCGTCTCGCCGACGACGGCGACGCCCGGCAAGGCGATCGAGTTCGAGATGGAATGACGCGCTCGTGGGTTCAGAGAAGGATCTCTCGGTCTCGGAAGACTGGGAGATTCTGCGCGACGGAAAGAAGCTGACCGGCACGCCGCCGCGAACCGAGAAACGGCAAGCGGGCGGCTGGCGGGCGCACGCGTCGATCGATCTTCCGGAGGGAGCGAAAGGTGG
>CAVPWJ010000215.1:0-37027 GCA_963708955.1 uncultured delta proteobacterium | reverse complement strand
TCACTTCTACTGGTTTCAGTTCGTATTGTTGATACGCCTCGCCAAATCACCATTAAGGACGGCATCATGCTACCGCTGTTAGGGCAGCCACTTGAAGTGCGCGTTTTGCCTGGCACTAACCGGTTTCGTTGGGTGGCGCAAACGCTGGTGCTCGAAGCGCGACCCGAGGCCGATTTGGCAAGCCTTGCCGTGCGCGCCTTCAAAGCCCGCGCCTTGAACCACTTTGGCGAACGGCTCGACCACTACACCACGCAAATTAATGTGCCCACACCGCCATTGGGACTGACCTCCGCGCGCACCCGCTGGGGCAGTTGCAGCAAACAGAGCGGCATACGCATTCACTGGCGGCTCATCCACCTGCCACCGCACCTGGGCGATTATGTTGTCGCGCATGAAGCCGCGCATCTTTTGGAAATGAATCACAGCGCCAAATTCTGGCGTATCGTGGAAACTCTTTATCCCGACTGGCAAACGGCGCGCAGCGAGCTGAAAAACTGCACCACCACCCTGCCCATTTTATGAAAGAAACATCATGCAAAACAACTCAATGAGACTGTTACACACCATGCTGCGCGTAGGTGATATGGAGCGCTCCATCCATTTTTATACCGAAGTCATGGGCATGCGCCTCTTGCGCCGTCACGAATTCCCCGCAGGAAAATTCACTCTCGCTTTTGTTGGCTATACCGACGAAGCCACAGGCACAGTGATCGAGCTGACCCACAACTGGGGCGTTGATCACTATGAGCTGGGCACAGCCTTTGGCCACATCGCAGTCGCCGTAGAAGATGCCGCCGCTACGTGTGAGGTTATCCGCCAGCGCGGCGGCAAGATCGTGCGTGAAGCGGGCCCCATGAAAGGCGGGACAACCGTCATCGCCTTCGTGGAAGACCCGGATGGCTACAAGATTGAGTTGATTGAAAAGAAAGCATGACTGCTATTCGCCATCAACAAAAAAAACATCACGCCAACCGCTGATACCAGTCAGCAATAGCGCCACCAATTTCGTGTGGATGATCTTCTTGCAGGTAGTGCAAACCTTCACGCGGCCTGACAGGACACGGTTCCGGCCCGTCCCGGGCGTGTTCCCTGCACCACCGCGCAGACCGGCAAGGATCCTCGAGCGACCTCCGCGGCGACGTCGACGAGGCGGCGAAAGCGCACGCGTCCGCTCAGCCGATCGAGCAGGCGCGAGAAGAACTCCGCGTAGTACGGGCCACCTTCCACCTCGGCATGGATCGTCAGCACCGCGAGAGCGCTCTTGCCGACCGAGTCGGCGTAGACCTCGATCAGGCGGTCGCCGGTGACGCCTGCGCCGAGCAGCTCGTCTACGGTCGGCAGCGTGGTCGGAATCTCTGGCAGACGTCCCTCGATCGCGCCGATCCGCGGCCGGTACGGGTGGGAGCCGCGCGTGCTTGAGTGGTAACGAAAGGGCCCCCGCTCAAGCACGGCGAGCGAGCTCTCGCCGCATTGCCAGCCCGGCGCGGCGAAGCCGGCGGGTGGTGCTCCAACGATCTCGGCGAAGGCGTCGAGGGCTCGGTCGACTTCGCGCGCGACCTCGTCCTGCGATAGCTCGACGGCGTAGTCGTGCCAGTAGACGTGATCGTAGCCGTGGATGCCGAGCTCGTGTCCCTCGGCGATGGTCCGCCGCAGCGTCTCGGGAAACGACCGCGCGATCTGCGGGGCCGGGAGCAGCGTGCCGTAGAGCGCGGTGCGAAGGCCGTAGAGCCGCACGGCGTTGCTACGGAGCATCTTCCCGGCGAAGCCCTTGCGCGTGAACAAGCGGCGGATCGCCTTGCCGGAGTTGTCCGGCCCCATCGACACATAAACGCTCGCCGGGACGCGGTGGCGCGCCAGGCAATCGAGCAAGCGCGGCACGCCCTGCCCGATGCCTTGATACGTGTCGACGTCGATCTTGAGCGCGAGGTCGGCCATCGCAGCGCGGCCTCAGCGGTGGGCGGCCTGACGGAAGTAGTCGATCGTCCGCGCCAGGCCTTCGTCGAGCGACGTCTCGGCGGTCACCCCGAGGATCTTGTGCATCTTGTCGACGTTCGGGAGGCGGCGAGGAATGTCCTCGTAGCTCGGACCGTACACTTCCTCCTGCGGCACGCAGCGGATCGTCGACTTCGAGCCGGCAATGCGGATCAAGCGCTCGGCGAGATCGCGGATCGTGTGCTCGCGGTCCGCGCCGATGTTGAAGACCTCACCGACCGCCTCCTCCTTGAGGCCCGCCTGCACCGTCGCCTCGATCGCGTCGGTCACGTAGGTGAAGCAGCGCGTCTGACTGCCGTCGCCGATCACCGTCACCGGCTGGTTGCGCAGCGCCTGGCCGAGGAAGATCGTGATCACCCGCCCGACGTCGATCGCGTCGAGGCGCGGGCCGTACACGTTGAAATAGCGGACGATCGTCGTCTTGAGCCCCATCTTCGCGTAAGCGAAGCAGAAGTGCTCGCCGATCGCCTTCGACGTCGAGTAGCACCAGCGGTCGATGCGAGTCGAGCCGAGCACCCGATCGTCGTCCTCGCTCCAGGGAGTCTTGGGGTTGCGCCCGTAGACCTCCGAGGTCGACGAGAAGACCACGCGCTTGCCGTGCTTGAAGGCGAGCTTCAGGATGTTCTGCGTGCCGTTCACGTTGACGTTCAGCACCTGGTAGGGATCGCCCACGTAGTGCTCGACGCCGACCACCGCGGCGAGGTGGTAGACGAGATCGGCGCGCGCGATCAGCCCTTCGAGGATCGCCTCGTTGAAGACGCTGTCGCGCACGAAATGCAGCCGTGGATCGCCGATCCGATGCTTCACCTTGAGCGTCATGCCGGTCTCGAGGATGAAGACCTCATCGCCACGATCGAGGAACGCATCGGTCAAGTGAGAGCCCAAGAAGCCGCCTCCGCCAGTGATCAAGACTTTCATCGGTTCCTTCCTAACGTTTCTCCGGAGCGGCCTCCGCCGTTGCGTGCCCACTGCGCGGCGGTGAACTCGCCTTCGCTTTCGATCTCGACCCGCTCGAGCCGGAGCGCCCCGTCGCCGCAGCCGACGCAGACCCGACTCTCGTCGTCCACGTAGAGCTCGCCGGGCCGCAACGCGCGCGGCGCCGCCACCGCCCACGCCCACCACACGAACAGACGCCGGCCGCGATGCCAAGAGAACGCGCCGGGATATGGATGCGTGACCGCGCGCACCAGGTCGTAGGCCCGCTGCGCGGGCCAGATCCAGTCGATCTCGCCGTCGGCGGGCTTGCGGCCGCCGAAGTAGCTCGCCTGTGCCTGATCCTGGGGCATGCACGGCGCGCGGCCCGCGGCAAGCAGCGGATACGTCTCGCGCATCAACGCCCGTGCCGCGCCGCTCGCCTTGCGATGGAGCGTGAGCGCCGTATCGTCGTCGGCAATCGCGATGCGGCGCTGCGCGACGATGTCGCCGCGGTCGGCTTTTTCGACCATGTAGTGCAGCGTCACTCCGGTCTCGTGCTCGCCGTGCACCAGCACCCAGTTGATCGGCGATCGCCCGCGGAACTTCGGCAGCAGCGACGGATGGAGATTCAGCGCTCCGCGCCGCGGAACGTCGAGCAACTCGCGCTTCAGCATCTGGCGGAACATCGCCGAGAACAGGAAATCCGGGGCAAGCGAGCGAATCCGCTCCACCACCTCCGGAGCGTTCACGTCGGGTGGCGCGATCACCGGGATGCCTTTTCGCTCGGCGAGCGCCCGTACCGAGCGGAACCAGATCGTCTCTCCCGGCTGGTCGTCGTGCGTGACCACCAGCGCGACCTCGTCGCCGCTCGCCGCCAGCTCCTCCAGGCATGCCGCGCCGACATCGTGATAGGCGAGGACGACGTTTCGCACGGCCCGGGCGCCCGCCTACTCCGAGCGCCGCCGGATCGATTCGATCACGTAGAGCGGCCGGCGGCGGACCTCGTTGTAGATCCGCGCCACGTACTCCCCAACCACCCCGATCGCCACGAACAGCGCGCCCATGAACAGGAAGAGGATCGCGAACAGCGTGAACACTCCTTCGCCCTCTGGCCCGACGAACAGACGCCGCAGGAAGAGGAAGACGCCGAACGACAGCCCGGCGATCGCTGTGAAAATGCCAAACAGCGTCACCAGTTGCACCGGCAGCACGGAAAACCCGGTGAGGAAGTCGAAACCGAGGCGCATGAGCCGGAACACGTCGTAGCGGGAACGCCCGAAGTGGCGATCCTCGTGCGCCACCGGCACCTCGGCGACGCGGCGCGTGAAGCGCTCGGCGAGCGCCGGGATGAACAGCGAATGCTCCCGCCAGCGCAGCACCCGCTGTACGATCTCCCGCCGATAGGCGCGCAGCATGCAGCCGTAGTCCATCGACGACGAACCGTTGCGCGACGAGAACGCGCGGATCATCCGTGAAGCGGCCAGGCGAGGCCACGAGTCCTTGCGGCCCTGCCGGACGCCCCCCACCACGTCGTAGCCCTCGGCCATCTTGGCGAGCAGCTTAGGGATCTCTTCCGGCGGGTTCTGCAGGTCGGCGTCGAGCGTGACCACGACGTTGCCGCGCGAGACCTGGAAGCCGGCGAGCACCGCGCCGTGCTGTCCGGCATTGTGCGCGAGCTCGACGAGGATCAAGTTCGGATCCTCGGCGCCGAGATCCTCGAGGACCGCGCGCGTGCCGTCGGTCGATCCGTCGTCGACGTAGACGACCTCGCAGGGCTCACCGACCTGCTCGAGCACCGCGCGCAGCCGGCGGTGCAGCTCGCGTAGGCTCGCTTCCTCGTTGAACACCGGAACGACCACGCTCACCGCCACGCGCCGCCGGCGTGGGGTCGTCGGCGCAGAGCTCGCGCGCAGTGCCATCGGGGGCGTAGGAGCGCTGTCCTTCAAGACGTTTGCCCTTGATAGCCCTTCGTCGCTGGATGGTCCATTTCACCGCCTGGCCTACGACTCCGCTCCAGTTGGGGCGGAGTCATGGCTGGCGCAGCCGAAGCGCGAAGGCTAGTGTGCGCCCCCATCGATTCGATTGCCAACACACGCCTCTCGCGCGGCAAAACAGCGGTCATCGACGTGTTGGACGCAGGCGCGGTAGGCTTTATTCTAATCGCTTCCGCCCTGGCGCTCGGTCTCTACCTGTTTCATGCTGGCGTCATCCCGCTCACCGATCCCGACGAGGGGCGCTACGCGGAGATTGCCCGCGAGATGCTGCTCCGCCGTCACTGGCTCGTCCCTCGACTGTTCGGGATCCCCTACCTCGAGAAGCCCCCGCTCTTCTACTGGCTGACCGCCGGATCCTTTGCGGCGTTCGGGTTTGGCGAGCTCGCTGCCCGCCTGGTTCCAGCCCTGGCGGCCGCCGGCGGGGTACTGGCCGTGGGATGCTTCACGCGGCGCCACCTCGGTGGCGCCGCCGGCATTTGGTCGAGCGTGGTGCTCGCGCTGTCGGCCCTCTATTTCGTGGTCGCCCACACCGTGGTCGTCGACATGCTGTTCTCGACCAGCCTGGCGGTTGCGTTGTTCTCGTTCCTCGCCTGGCGGGAAGCGCCGCCGAGCGCCCTCGGCCTGGCGGTTCTATTCTGGCTCGGGCTCGCCGCGGCGACCGTGACCAAGGGTCCGGCCGCGATCGTCCTCTGCGGCACGGTAATCGTTGCCGACGCGCTCGTCGGCGGCACCTGGCGAGCGCTGCGTTCCTGGCGCCTGTTTCTCCCGGCGCCGGTCTTCCTCCTCACCGTGCTCCCGTGGTTCGTGCTCGTCCAAGCGCGCTATCCCGAGTACTTTTCGTTCTACCTGTGGAAGGAGCATCTCGGCCGCGTCTCCGGATCCGAGCACTCGGAGTCGCTCTTTTTCTTCATCCTCTGGCTTCTCGGCGGGTTCTTCCCGTGGACGCCGCTAGCCGTCGCTCTCGCACCGGCGACGTGGAGAGCGGCGCGCGGAGCCTCTCCCCAGGCTCGGGCCCTGCGCTTCCTCGCAATCTGGGCATCCGTCGTGTTCGTGCTCTTCAGCCTCGCCCGCGGCAAGCTCGCCACCTACATCCTGCCGATGTTTCCTCCGCTCGCCGCGCTCGTCGGCTACGCGCTCGACCAAGCGCTGCGCGGCGACGGCGACACGGCGGCGATCGAACGCGCGATCCAGATCACCGCCGGAGCGTTCGCGCTCGGCGCCGTCGGTACCGTCGTCGCCGCGATGCTCGTGCCAACTCCGCTCGGCATGCTCCCGCTCGCCGCTCTGGTCGCGGCGGCCGCGGCGGGCGCCGTCACCCCACTCGCAGCGCGGAGGAGCGGGGTCGCCATGCGGCTTGCGACGCTCGCGATCTCGACCGCCGGCATCTATCTCGCGATGGCCTCCGCCGCACCGGCCCTCGCTCGATCCTTCACCGCGAGGCCGCTGATCGCCGACGTGGCGGCGGCGATGAAGCCCGGAGACGAATATGCGCTGATCGGCAAATACCTGCCGAGCGCGGCTTTTTACCTCGAGCGACCGCCGCTACTCGTCGGCATTCGACCCGAGCTCCGCTTCGGCAAGGCGCTCGACGAAAACACCCCGAACATCGTTCCGAGCCTCGCCGAACTGGGGCGGCGAACCGAGGGGCGGCACCTCTTCGTGCTCACCGACACACGCAGCAAGCGTGAGGCCGAGCTGCGCGAGGCACTCGGCGACGTGCACCTGGTGGCGCGCAACTACGTCGCCGTGCTCTGGGAGCGGCGCTGATCCTCGCCGCTCCACGCGCGCACCCACGGCAGCAGCAGGTAGGCGGGAAACGCCAGGACGAAGGTAAACGCGAAGTACGCCGCGTATCCCAGCCGAGCGGTACCGATGCCGCTCGCCGCGCCGGCCAGCGTGCGCGTCAAGCCGAACAGCGCCGAGAGCAGCGCGTACTGCGTGGCTGCCTGCTCCTTGTCGCAGGCGCGCATCAGGAAGGCGAGAAACGCCGCCGTGCCGAGCCCACCGGTGAAGCTCTCCAGAGCCGACGACGCATAGATGCCCACCCGCCCCGCTCCGCTGGCTGCGGCCGCGGCGTAGCCAAGGTTGGAGAACGCCTGCGCGAGGCCGAGCACCCACAGGCTGCGAAAGAGCCCGAAGCGGGAGGTGAAGGCGCCGCCGCAGAGCGCGCCGACCACGCTCAGAGCGATGCCAATGGTGGTCGACACCAAACCGATCTCCGCGACGGAGAGACCGCGATCGACCCAGAAGGGCTTCACCATCGGCCCCATGCTCGCATCACCGAGCTTGTAGGTGAGAACGAAGGCGAACACCGCGGCCGCGCCTGGCCGGCCGATCCACGCCTGGAAGCTCGGCCACCAGGGTGCCCGGGGCCTGGACTCGACGGCGATCACCGGAGCCCGCCCCACGGCCGCCGCCAGCGCCAGCAACGTCGCGGCGGCAACCAGGAACACCGCCCGCCAGCCGGCCGCTCCAGCGATCGCCACCAGCCCTCCCCCGCCGACGATCAGCGCCGCGCGGTACGCCGACACGCGCACGCCGTTGGCCACGCCCTCTTCGCCGCGATCCAGGAAGCCGATCGTGTAGGCGTCGATGGCGACGTCTTGCGTCGCCGAGGCGAGCGTCAGCGCGAAGAGCAGCGCCCACAGTGCCATGCCCGGCGCGGACGCGTCGAACCCCGGCAGGACGACGAGCAGGCCGCTCATCATCACCAGCGCCGCGGTGATCCAGCGCCGGGCGTGCCCGAAGCGGTCGACCAGGGGCGCCCACAGCACCTTGAGCGTCCACGGTAGGCCAAGCAAGCTCATCAAGCCGATATCGACCAGGGACACGCCGTGCACCCGGAAGTAGACCGGCAGGTTGTCGACGACGATGCCGAACGGGAAGCCTTCGGCGAAATAGAGCAGCGCCACCCAGGCGAGCTTCGAGCGCAGCGTCAAGGGGCCGGGGCCGAGGCGCCGCGCGCCGGCCGCGGCCGCCGATCGCGGCCGCGCAGCACGATCCGCAGCGGCGTACCGGCCAGCGGAAACGCAGCGCGCAGGCGGTTCTCGAGGTAGCGGAGGTAGCCCGCCGTGACCAGCTCGCGCTGGTTGACGAACAGCGCGACGGTCGGCGGCCCGACGCCGATCGCCGTCACGTAGTAGAAGCGAGCGCGCCTGCCGGCGCGCAGCGGCGGCTCGGTCGCCGCCACCGCCTGGTGGACGACGTCGTTCAGGCCGCGCGTCGGCAAGCGCAGGCGGTGAGCCTCACCGGCGCGGCGCGCAGCCGGCAGGATCTCGTCCAAGTGCGTACCGTGCAGCGCCGACACCAGGACCGCCGGAACGTCCGTCAGATGAGGTGCCAAGCGGCGGACCTCGTCGAGAAAGCGCTGCGGGTCGCGCGACGAGGGCGGTAGGGTGTCCCACTTGTTGACCACCAGCACGAGCGCGCGGCCGCGCTCCCAGATCAGGCGAGCGATGCGTGCGTCCTGCTCGGTCACTCCCTCGCACGCGTCCACCACCAAGAGCGCCACATCGGCACGCTCCACCGAGCGGAGCGCCGCCGCGACGCTCGCCTTCTCGAGCCGGAGCTCGATGCGGCTTCGCCGCCGAATACCGGCGGTGTCGACCAGCAGATAGGTCTCGCCGCCGCAGATGAGCAGCGTGTCAATCGAATCGCGGGTGGTACCGGCGGCGGCATCGACCAGCACGCGTTCTTCGCCGAGTAGCCGGTTCAAGATCGACGACTTGCCGACGTTCGGCCGGCCGACCAGCGCGAGGCGAAGGAGCGGCATCGCCTTGGGTGCGTCGGCCGGCGGCAGGTACGAGACGATGCGATCGAGCAGCTCGTCGAGGCCGCGCCCGTGCTCGGCCGAGACCGCCAGCGGCTCGCCGAGCCCGAGGCCAAAGTACTCGTAGACGAGATTCTCCTGCCTCGCCGTGTCGATCTTGTTGACGACGCAGACCACCGGCTTGCCACTCTCCGCCAATCTCCTCGCAACCTCGGCGTCGGCCGGAGCGATGCCGGTGCGCCCGTCGACCACCAGTACCGCGACCTCGGCCTCGGCGACCGCGCGCAAGCTCTGCTCGCGCACCCGGCGCAGCAGATCGGCATCGCTGTCGAGATCGAACCCGCCGGTATCGGCCAAGCGAAACTCGCGCCCCGACCATTGCGCGCGCTCGATCAAGCGGTCCCGCGTGACGCCGGGGGTATCGTCGACCAGCGCCCGTGGCCGTCCGAGCAGGCGGTTGAACAGTCTCGACTTGCCGACGTTCGGGCGTCCGACCAGGGCTACCAGCGGCAGCTCTGCTGCGGGGCCGCTCACAGCCCGAGCTCGTTCAGGATGCGCGGACTCTTCGTCCAGTCGCGCCGCACCTTGACGAACAGCTCGAGGTAGAAGCGCTTGCCGAAGAAGCGCTCGATCTCGCGCCGCGCACGGCTGCCGATCTCGCGGATCATCGACCCGCCGGCGCCGATCAAGATGCGCTTCTGCGTCTCGCGCTCGACCAGGATCGTTGCCGCGACCACGTTGACTCCCGGCTTCTCCTCGAAGCGCTCGACGGCGACGGCCGTCTGGTAGGGAACCTCCCCTTCGGTAACGGCGAACACCTGCTCGCGGACGAACTCCTGAACGAGAACGCGAGCGGTCTGGTCGGTGATCTCGTCCTGCGGGTAGTGCGGCGGCCCGGCCGGTAGCCGCGCCGCTACCGCGCGCTCGAGCTCGGCGAGGTTCCGACCAGTGGCGGCGCTCACCGGCACGAGATCGACGCCGGGAAACTCCTTACCGACGGCGTCGAGCAGCGGCAGCAGCGCGTTCGTCGAGACCAGGTCGATCTTGTTGACGGCGAGGAGCCAGGGGCGGCGACTTTCCACCACGCGGCGCAGCGCTTCGCGATCCGCCGCGGTGAATCCGGCGGCGGCGTCGATCACGGCGACGATCAGGTCGGCCTCGTCGATCGAGCGCTCGGCCGCTTGCACCATCCGGCGATTCAACAGGCTGCGGGCCCGGTGCAGACCGGGGGTATCCACCCAGATCATCTGCGCTCCGGCCGCGGCATGGATGCCGAGCACCCGCGAGCGGGTGGTTTGCGGCTTGGCGCTGGTGATCGCCACCTTGGCGCCGAGCAGACGGTTAAGCAGCGTCGACTTGCCGACGTTCGAGCGGCCGGCGAGCGCCACCGTGCCGCAGCGACAGATGGCGTTCGCCGCGCCGGATTCCTCTGTTACAGAAGGTACTTCGCTCATCATGCTCGTCAAGATGCTCGCCTGGCAACTCAGTCCTCGTCGCGGCGGCCGCGGCGGGGCGCCACGGCCCCACGTAGTTGTGGCAGGTATCATCGGGAGGGGCAATCGAGCGAGGCGCCTGCGCGATTCGCGCTTGCTCACCGTGGCCGGCACCATGCTGTCGGCGCCGATCGGAGTTGTGGCCGATCTCGCTGGGAGAAAGGCTCTATCCGGCCCGACCGATGAGTTCCGCCGGACGCACGAACGATTCGTCCCGGCCCGGCGGCACGGGCACGCGTTGGTGTTGCTTGCGCGCGAGCCGCAGCAGCACCTTCATCGAGCTCTCGAACTCCTCCATCGGCCTTACTTCGAGAAGCCCCTCGGCGACCATCGTGTCGAAGACCTCCTCGCCTCTGCGCGTCCGCGATATGACGATCGTCCACTGGCTGGTGCCGACGCCGCCGCAGGAGATGTCGGCGAGCTCGCCGCTGAAATCGCCGCAGTGGTGGCACTCCGGCCGCGCGTACTCTTGAGCCTTGCGCAACGACAGCTCCACCACCTCGCCGCTCTTCTTGTAGATCAGCACCTTGCCCTTGACGTTGAACTGGCGGATGTCGGTGAGCGGTATCCCCATCTCGCCCTCGATCTTTTGCTTCATCAGTCCCTGAAAATCGAAGACCTCGGTGCAGAGCAGGCCAATGTTCAGCTTGACGATCTCGCCGAAGCCCTTGAGGAACCCGCGCTGGCGATCGATGTGCTTTTCCTTTTTCCGCCCGTTGTCGAGAAACGACGGATCCTTGAGCTGCATCTTGCGCACCGGGGTGACCTGGCACGGCACGCCGACGAACGCGACCTGCTTCAGGCCCTTTTCCTTCGCCTGAGCGAGCGCCAGATCGTTCGGCACGTAGGTGTACCAGGAGCCGGCGCTCTCGATCGCTTCCTCCACGGTAGTGATCGCCCGCGGCACCGGCGCGCACGGCTTGTCGGGATCCGTCGCCGACACCACCGCGCCATCGATGTAACCGGCGCGCAGCGCCCACGCCAAGATACCGGTGACGACGCCGCCGTCTTGCCCGCGCGCCTGGATGGCCGGATCGGTCGAGCGCGCGGCGACGATCTTACGATAGCGCCCGAACGCTCCCGCATGCGGCGGCTGATCGGCGGCATAGAGGAGGTCGGCGAGCTGGAACTCTCGCGGGTAGAGGCGCGGACACACCTGCGCGCACACATCGCAGCCAATGCCCTCGCTGATGCCGCAATGATCGAACGCCGCAGTGGCCTTGGCGACCTGCTTCGGCTTGCCGTCGACGTAGTCGATGACGTTGTGCGGGCAAACCAGCACGCAGGATCCGCACTCGCAGCAGCTCCCGTAGTCCACCACCTCGTTCATCATCATCTTCAGCGTCGGGTGCTCGACCATGCGGCTCCCATACAAGCGGCCTCCGACGCAGTCAATTGACGATTCGCGTTACACTGGGCGTCTTTCCCTCAAAAAACGTGCGTTTGGCGACAAAACATCCTCGCCTCGACTGGCGGCACATGGAACGACGTCCGCGGCTCTTGGTCGACGGAGCCTCCCGTGGCGGCGTCGCCGCATCAGGCCGTCGAAGCGCTACAGCTCCACCCACGCAGCAGGGCGGACGCCATCAGCATTTACGCCAAGTAGCGTCTCGTTCGCTTCAGCCGCCCAGTTGCTTCAGGCGCTGCCGAAGCAACTCGCTGCTGGGCACTGCTTGCAGGCCGCGTCGCAAGGTCGTTATGGCGTCGGCTTTTCGCTTCATCTGTTCGTAGCAGGCGGCCAGGTTGTAAAAGACGTCCGCAAGATAGGGCGGCTTCAGCTCGATGACCTTCTCGTACTGGCGAAGCGCGTCGTCGTAGCGGCGCTGCGAGAAGTAGACAAAGCCCAGGTTGAACTGCGCATCCGCGGACTTTGAATTGATGCGAATCGCCTCCTGGTATTCCTGAAGGGCGCCTTGGGGATCCGACTTTCGGGTATGCACCTTGGCGAGGAAGAAGTGTGCATCGAACGAATCCGGGTCGGCGGCGATGGCCGCTCGAAAGCGCTGCGCGGCGGCATCGGAATCTTCGTCGAAGCGAGCCTTGCCGTCTTCGGTCAACGCTTTCGCGTAGACGGCGACGTTCGACTCGCGCAAAGCCGGCGAAACCGCAAATGCTTTGTCGAACGCCATGACGGCCTCCGCGGGCTGGTGCTCGTCGAGCGCCGCCTTGGCACGCCGCAGGTCGGCCTGTCCATCGTCCGCGGGCAAGACCGCAGCGGGCGAATCCGCCTTCGGCTCCTCGGCGGGCTTGGCAAGCCGGTCGCCGGCGACGGCATCCGGCTTCTGCCTCGGGCTGGTCTCAGCCGTCGTGGTCTGCGTGGCCGGCTGCGGCGCTTCGCCGCGCGTGCCACGCAGGGACGGAGCGACGAACACGAGCGCCACCGCCCCGAGCACCGCGCCCACGAGCCCCGCGACCAGGCGTAGCGACGATCCGGAGCGCATCGTCGATTTCTTGCCGAGAACCTGCGAGCGCAGCATCTGCGCGGTACGCTCGCCGATCCGCTCGTCGAACAGCAGACGCATCAAATTGGCGAGCTGCATCGTGCCGCCGGGATCCCCGTGATCGCGGAGATACTGCTCGAGCGCGCTCTGCATTTCCCCGGCGGACTGGAAGCGCTGATCGGGATCGATGTGCAGCGCCCGCCGTAGCACCTCGCGCAGACTGCGTTCGAGGTTCGGTAACGAGCGGGAGACTTCGGTCGAATCGACGCGCACGATGGCGTCCAGAACCTCGGCGGGATACGAACGGTCGAACAGCTTCTTTCCCGCCAGCAGCTCGTAGAGCACGAGGCCCATCGCGAAGATGTCGCTGCGCGCATCGAGATTGCGGCCATTGACCTGCTCCGGCGAAAGGTAGGACAGCTTACCCTTGAGCACACCGCGCGTGGCCTCGGGGTTTTCGGCGACGGCCTTGGCGATGCCGAAGTCCACCACCTTGACGTCGCCATCATAAGACACGAGCACGTTCTGCGGGCTGACGTCACGATGGATGATGCGCAGCGGCTTTCCCGTCTCGTCGGTCTTGCGGTGCGCGTGATCGAGGCCGGCGCAGGCGCGGGCGGCGATCGACGCCGCGATCTCCGGCGAGAGCCGCAGGTTCTTTTCCTCGGACTTCTTCAGGATTTCGCGCAGGTTCTCGCCATGCAGATACTCCATGGCGATGAAGTGGTAGTTGTCGATTTTCCCGAAATCGAAGATCTGCACGATGTTCGGGTGCGACAGCCGCGCGGCGATCTTCGCCTCGTTGATGAACATCGAGACGAACTCTCGATTCCAGGAGAGCTCGGGAAGGATGCGCTTGATGGCGACGGTCTTCTCGAACCCTTCGACGCCGCGGCGCTTGGCGAGGTAAACCTCCGCCATCCCGCCCTGCGCGATCTTGTCGAGCAGCACGTAGTCGCCGAAATGCTCGGCCGCGCCATCCGCCGCGGCCGAGGCGGCGCTCGGTTGCGGTGCCTCGCTCATGCTCGTCGGTTCATGCCGCGGTCCGCCGTCACGACGTCCAGGCGATGCGACGCGTTTCGGGATGTTCCTTCATGGCACCCTTCTCGTCCGATGCCGCTCTCCTTGAAGCCGCCGAACGGACCGAACGGGTTGGAGGCGCCGTTGATTTTCACCGTTCCGGTACGGTCCTGCTGCTCCCTACGCCGAACCTGCGGCGTGTGTTGCACAGCAGGCCGCAAAAAGCGAGTCTCGCGGCGCTCAGAGACCGAGCGCGGACAGCGCCAGCTCGCTGCCGTAGAAGAGCGCGACGCCGGCGAACACCAGCACCGCCATCAGTGTTCCCTCTTCCTTGTTCACCTCGGGGATCAGATCGGAGGCTGCGACGTAGAGCGTCACGCCGGTCGACAGCGCCAGGGCTGCGCCGACCCGGCGCGACAGTGCTTGCGCGGCCAGCACGCCGATCACGCTCGCCAATCCGACCGCGAACGCGGAACAGAGTGCGCCTCCGCGGCTCATTCCTGCCGCCACCATGACCGACGCGATCGTGAAGCCTTCGGGCACCTTGTGGAGAATGATCGCGGTAAACACGAGCAACCCCAGAGCCGGGCTGACCAGAAAGCCGGAAGCGATCGAGATGCCGTCGAACAGGCTGTGCACGGCCAGCCCGACGAGCGCCGATACCCATACGGACGACCCGACGAACAAATGCGGATGCGTCTCCTCTCCGAAATGAAAATGCGGTGCGATGGTGTGCTCGAAGAGATGAACGACCAGGTAGCCGCCGAGGATCAGCAGCGGCGCGGAGCCGCTCAGACGCGCCGCCTCCGGAGCCATGCGCAGCAACGCCGCGGCGAGCATGAAGCCGGCGCCGAGAGCGACGAAGCCGTGCAGCAGGCGGGGGTCCCAAGGCTCGCGCCGCCCGACCACGATCAGCCCGCCGAGCACGTTGGCGGAGGCCGCGGCGATGCCGAACAGAAGGCTGGAATCCAGGCTGCTCATAACGAGCCCCGGCCGCGGACGAAACACATCGCCGCGCAACACGGAGAAGCGGCAACGTCTAGACGCAGTGGTCGGCGAAATCAACCGCTACCGGCGCAGGCCCTTCTCGCGGCACGCCTTGACCGCCGTCCCCCCCGCCATCGCGGCGCGCGCGGCGACATGTTGGCGGCTTCGCCAGCGGATGGTACAAGCCGCGCATTCAGCACTTGTGAAGGGAGGGCTGATGCCCGTAGACATCCACGACATCGAGGATCTGATCGCTCAGCAAGAGCGTTGGCGCGGACGGGAAACCATCAACTTGATCGCCAGCGAGAACGCCCAGAGCCGCGCGGTCCGCGACGTCCAGAATTCCGATTTCATGGCCCGCTACGCCGAGGGCCACCCGAACGAAGAGGGACACGTCAACCGCTACTACCAAGGCACGCGATTCATCGACGAGATCGAGCGCACGGCTCGGCAAGAAATCACGGCTCTCTTCCGTTGCCGCCAAGCGGACGTGCGCCCGATCAGCGGCAACGCCGCCAACACCGCGATCGCCCTTGGTTGGCTGCGGGGCGGCGACAGCGTGATCGTCAATTCGACCGATGCCGGCGGCCACATCAGCCACAACCTCGTCGGCGTATTCGGCCGGCGCATCCAAGTGCGCGGTCAGACGCTCACCGCCGGACGCGACAACTCGGTGCGCCTCCACTTCTTTCCGCTGACGCCGGACAAGTACCACCTCGACGTCGAGGTGGCGATCGCGATGATCGACCGGATCCGCCCCCAGCTCGTCGTACTGGGCAAGAGCCTGTTTCTGTTTCCGGAGCCGCTGGCGGAGCTCCTGCCGGTGTGTCGCGAGCACAAGATTCCGATCCTTTTCGACGGCGCGCACGTCCTCGGGCTCGTCGCCGGGGGAGAATTCCAAGATCCGCTCCACGAGGGCGCGACCTATCTGACCGGCAGCACCCACAAAACGTTTCCCGGACCGCAGCGTGGAGTAATTCTCGCGAACCTCGACGACTCCGCGGCCGAGACCTACTGGGGGCCCGCGGACCGCGGCGTGTTCCCCGGATCATCCAGTAATCACCACCTGCATTCGCTCGCTGGACTGGTGGTCGCTACGCGCGAAATGAAAGAGCACGGTCGCGACTACGCCCGACAGGTTGTGCGCAACGCGCAGGCGCTGGGTCGGGCATTGTCGGATTCAGGGATCGCCGTCGAAGCCAAGGACTTCGGCTTCACGCGCAGCCACCAGGTCGCAGTCAACGTCTCCTCCTTCGGCGGAGGCGTGGAGGTGGCGCGGCGGTTGGAGCGTCAGGACATCATCGTCAACTACAACATGCTGCCGGGAGACCAGGATCCACGGAACCCCGCCGGATTGCGCATCGGCGTGCAGGAGATGACCCGCTTCGGCATGAAGGAAGCCGAGATGGGAGAGCTCGCCACGCTGCTCGCCGACGCGGCGCGCGGCCAAGCCGTGAAGGAAGCGGTGAACCGGCTGCGCGGGCGCTTCGTGGCGATGCACTACACCTGACTCCGCCCCGGCGCTCGCCAAAAGAACGGGGCGATCGGGTATCGCCCATGGCTCCGTTCAGGGCGTGCGCTTCCGGGTCATCGGAACGCCGACCTCAGAATCCAGCGTTCTTGATCAGGTAGTTGATCGTGAAGGTATCCGGCCTGTTCCAGTCACGCGGTACGTCATGGTACCAGTGGTTCACGCCGACGTTGGGGTAGAGATACCCGTCCGGACAATCCCAGTGGGAGGAGTGGTTGAGCTGCATGTCCACCACGCCTCCATGGGTCGGATAGATGTGGTCGTAGTCGTACTTCGGTGGGTCGACCGTCTGGGTCTCGACCACCCTCAGTCTGCCGTCCGCACCCTTCTCGATCCCGTGTGGGATCTTGCCCGTGTCGGACATCATGTACCACGTCTTCCAGAGCTGGCCGCCGTGGTCGTAGCCCTCGTTGTACTGCGCCATGTATGACTCTCTATCGATGTAGAGGATGCGCCGGGAGAAGGCGTACTGGGAGAATCCGGTCGGGGTCCCTTCGACCACCGCGGTTTCGCGCAGTTCGTGCGGCACGCACCAGATGAACGAGCGGATCCCGCTGGCACCGTCCGGCTGAGCGCACCAGGCTTCACGCTGCGCGTACCCGCCCGAGTGGAAGGCAGCGAGCAGCTTGTAGCTGCCCAGGTATTTGAACGACCAAAACGAGAGCTTCGAGTTCCACGTCCAGACCGAATCGATGTCGATGTCCGTTCCCCAGAACGAGTCCGAACGGTTGACCATCGACAAACGGCGCACTTTGCGCAGTTCCGGCAGGTACAGGTAGGAGTCGTCCGGATCGTCGGGAGAGACGTAGCGGAAGTTGAGTACGCCCGCGCCCTTCAGGTCGTTCGGCTCGTGTAGCGGGCCCCACTGCTCGGTGTAGCCAATCGCCGGATCGTGGGCGACGACCGGTTTGGGGTCCATCACCAGCCGCCCGCGCCACATCATGCGTCGCCAGAACTTCGAGCCGAAGAAACGCTCGCGGGTGCCGTTGGAGTTCACCAGCTCGATGTTCCAACCGCAACCCACGTTGTCCGTGTACGGCGTCTTCTGTTCGTGGTTCCACATCCACTTCGTCCCCGCTTGCGGATCGTCGTCCTCGATGTTCGGAAACGGGGCGCCGGCGACGTAGTTCAGAATGTCCCGCCCGTCCGTCGACAGCTTGACCTGACGCGAATATTTTTCGGTCGCCTCCTTGTAGAGGGGCGGCCAGTCGTACTTCTTGTACTTCATGACCGGGATCGTCATGCCGTTGGTCACGAAGTACTGCTGGGTCGGGGTCAGGCTCTCCTTGTACTTCTCGAGGTTCTCCTTACTGATGACGGTCCCCACGGGCGGAAGCTCTCCGAAAGCCGCCAACGGCAGGCTCGCCAGCAGAGCGGCTACGCCTGCCAAGGCTTTTCTCATGGGCGGTTCTCCTTTCTCATTCGAGCGGCGGTTCGTCGAGAAGAGAAGTAAGTTTGATCGCGTGCGCAACAGAAAGCCACCCGATCGCTTCTCGGTCCGCGCCCGCGGAGAGCGCTCGCGCGCTACCGATACATCTCCTCGATCAGCCCGGCATACTTCTCGCTCACGAACTTCCGCTTCACCTTGAGTGACGGCGTCAGCTCGCCGCTGTCCTGGCTGAAGTCGTCGGCGACAATGCGGAAATGCTTGATGCTCTCGTACGACGCGAGGTGCTGGTTCACCGCTTTCACCTCGGCGCCGATGAGCTCGACGACGCCGGGGTGCTGCGCCAGGCGCGCCGGATCGAGATCATCCAAGCCCCGAGCGTTCGCCCAGCGCCGAATCTCGTCGGCGTCGAGAGTGATCAGCGCGACGCAGAACTGGCGGCGGTCGCCGATCAACACCGCCTGGCTGATGTGCGGATGGGTCTTCAACCGGTTTTCCACGTTCTGCGGCGCGACGTACTTGCCGCCCGAGGTCTTGATCAGGTCCTTCTTGCGGTCGGTGATCTTGAGAAACCCGTCGGCGTCGAACTCGCCGATGTCTCCGGTGTGGAACCATCCGTCCTGATCCCAGGACTCGGCGGTGGCCTCCGGCCGCTTGAAGTAGCCCTGCGCGACGTTCGCCCCCTTGGCGAGAATCTCGCCGTCCGGGGCGATCGTCAGCGTGACGCCCGGCAGCGGCAGGCCGACGGTGCCCAAGCGGTAGGCGTCGGGACGATTGATCGTCAGCGCCGGAGTCGTTTCGGTCAGGCCGTAGCCCTCGAAGACCAAGATCCCCGCCGCGTGAAAAAACTCCTGGATCTCCCTCGCGAGCGGCGCTCCCCCGGACAACATGCATTTCACCCGACCGCCGAGCGACTGTCGGATCTTGGAGAGCACCAGCGTGTCGGCGAGCCACGCTCGCAGAGACAGCCGCCACGGAATCGGTCGTTTCTGCTGCAGGCAGCGGCTCTTCTCCCTGCCGACGCCGATGGCCCAGTCGAAAATACGCTGCTGGAGCCAACCCGAGGAGTCGCGGGCGGATTGGATGCGCGCGTAGATCTTCTCGAAGATGCGTGGGACCGACGGCACGAAGTGCGGTCGCGTCTCGCGGATGTCGCTGGGGATCGTCTCAATCGACTGGGCGAACGCCGTCACCGTGCCGATCAGCGTGCCCAGGTACTCGGCGACGCGGGCGAAGGAGTGAGCGAGCGGCAAGTAGAAGAAGTCCACCTCGCCCGGCGTGACGAGCGCGATCTGGCTCAGGCCTTCGAGCGTCGCCAGGTGATTTCCGTGGGTCTGGACGACGCCCTTGGGCGGTCCGGTGGTCCCGGAGGTGTAGACGATGGTGGCCAGGTCGTCACGGCCCATCCGCTCGACGCGCGCTTCGATCTCGCGCCGCGCTTCGGGCAAGGCTCCGCGCCCCTGCTCACGCAGCCCTTCGAGCATCGTCACGTGCGCGTTCTCGGCTACGCCGCCGATCAGGAAGATCCGCTGGAGCGCGACTCGCTGCTGGCGCCCATCGATCTCGAAGCCCGACTCCATGACCTTCTCGATCTTGGCGAGCTGACTCGGGTTCTCGACAAAAGCGTACGAGGACTCGGAGTTCCACAGGATGTAGCCGCACTCGTCGGCGAGGCTCGAGGAATAGATCGGGATCGTCACCGCGCCGCAGGCGAGGATCGCGAAGTCGATCTCGATCCATTCCGGTCGCGTCGCCGACAGCAGCGCGATCTTGGTGCCCGGTTCGATGCCCGCCGCGATCAGCCCGGCGGCAATCTCTTCGACCGCGCGGGCGTGGTCGTCCCACGAAACCTCGACCCACTGGCCGTCGCGCTTGACGCGATAGCGCGGCGTGCCGGCCAAGTCGGCGGCGCGCCGGAAGAACATGTCCGCCAGGTTCCGGTACTGCACGGTGCCCTCCCTCGCGCCACGAGCCACGGTCAGGATTTTTTGTTCTCGATCTCGTGAACCGTGATCAGGTCGACGATCTGGTACTGCCGCTTACCTTTCGGCGTGTGCACCTCGATCTCGTCCCCGACCGTGCGATTGAGCAGCGCTCGACCGAGCGGCGAGCCGAGCGAGATCTTGCCGTTGGCGGCGTCCGCTTCTTCGGGAAACACGATGTGGTAGACGATGTCTTCGCCTTCCGAGAGCTCTTCGACGGTGACCCGACTGCCATAGGCCACTACGCCCTCGGGAATCGAGGCCATCGTGTACATCGACAGCTCGCGAATCCGCCCGCCGATTTGGCTGATCCTCACCTGCACGAGCTCCTGGCGGGCCTTGGCGGCCTCGTACTCGGCGTTCTCGGAGAGGTCACCGTGAGCGCGTGCTTCCTCGAGCTCCTTCGGTAGCTTGCGGCTGAGCTCGTACTGAAGCTCCTGCAGCTCCTTCCTGAGGCGCTGGATGATCGGCAATTCCACCACGGCGGGTTACGACCCCTCCTTGCTGCGTAAGAATATGCGCACGGCCTCGCTCGCTGCCTTGCCGTCGAGGCTCGCCCCAAAGTCGCCCTTCAGCTTCGCCATCAGCGCGCCGATCGAGGTGGCGCCGGCGGCGTGATGCTTGGCAATCGCCGCGCCAAGATCCGCCGACGATGGAGCCTGCGGCAGAAAACCTTCGAGGAAGTCTTTCTCGCGGCGGTTCTTGTCGACGAGATCAGCCCGGCGCGCCTGCTCGGCGAACGCCATGGCCTCTTCACGCTGCTTGATCTCCCGGCGCACGATCTGCGTGATGTCCGCCTCGCCGAGCTCGCCGCCCGCTCCGCCGGCGGCGCCGCGACGCTCGATCTGCAAGTTCTTGATGGCCGCCACCACGCCGCGCAAGACCATGACCTCGTCCATGGCCTTCGCGCGCATCGCCTCCCTGAGGCGATCCTGGATGGCGCCTTCGCTGAGGTCGCTCACTTCGTCGCCTGTTCGTAGCTTCCCGCCCAGCGGTAGCGAGCTTCCCCCTGGCGCGAGATCTCGCCTTCCATGGTTCCTTTGCCCGCGATCTTCTGCAAGGCGCCGGTTCCACCGACCCATTCGAACGTTCCCTCGAACGGCACGAAGTCCTTGCCGGGAGAGAACGGCGGTACGGTGTAGCCGAAGATCAGGAAGAGCTTCTGCCCGGACGGCGCCTCCCAGGTCGCATAGCCGCGGACGACCCCCGAACCGTCGACCAGGTCGGATTGGCGAAATACCTTGGCCTTGGCGCCCTCGAACGAGACGCCGGCCATACGGTCCGGGGTCTTGATCTCCTCCTCGCCGACCGCCTGCGCCAGCTCGTGGCCGGGAACGTCGCCGACGTCGAGCTTCGACAGAGTGTTTACCTGCAGCGCTCTGCCCGATCCCGCCGCCGCGCCCCGCTCCGCCGCGGAAGCCGCGCCGCACGCAAGCAACACCAACCCTAGGATTGCCACAAACCTCATCTTCCGGGTTCCTTTCTGTCGGCGAGCGCCGAGGAGAGGGCTCTCTCACCCGCGCTCCGGCCGGGGGCTAGATAACCAGCAAGGTGGCGGCGATTCAACCCGAAGCAGCCCCGCCGGACGGTCAGTGCAGAGCCTGGCTGGCCTTCTGATGCACGCCGTCGCCGCGATACTGCGAGCCCACGGTGTTGAGACTTCCGGAGGCCCACGCCCGCCACTGCGGGTACTCGTACAGGTAGAAATACATCATCCCCGCCCCAACGATCGCTCCAATCACAAACCTGCGCATGACCTCTTCTCTCAATAGTCGAAAAGCATTTGCAGCCCGTCGAGCCCGCCCATACCTTGTGTGAGATGCGGACCGGGCGATCCACCCATCGGAAGGATACCACAGTCCTCGGCCTGCAAGCGATGTTGCGAAGCCTTCTCGACCAGGTCTTTCCCTGGGCCTGCATCGGCTGCGGAGTAGCCGCCGGCTCGGCGCTCTGCCCATCCTGCCGCGGGGCGATTCGCTGGATCGATTCCGCCGCCTGCTGCCGGCAGTGCGGCCTGCCGCTCGCCAGCCTGCCGTCTCACTTCTGCGGGCGCTGCGTCGTCGATCCGCCGGCGTTCTCGCGGCTGCGGGCGGCCGCCTACTACCGGACGGCGGAAGAGGATCACGACCCGCTGGCGATCGCCATCCGCGGCCTCAAATACGGCGGTCGGCGCGCGCTCGCCGCCTCGCTCTCCTGCCTGCTCGCCGAACGGCTGCCGTTCGCGCCGGGTGAGCACGATCTCGCGGCCCCGGTGCCGCTGCACCTCCGGCGGCTGCGCGCCCGCGGCTTCAACCAGGCGGCGCTACTGGCCCGCGGGCCGGCGCGCCGGCTCGGGTTGCCGCTCGACGTCGGTCTGCTGGTGCGCCGCCGAGACACCGCGGCGCAGGTCGGCCTCGGCGAAGCGGAGCGGCGGCGAAACGTGCGCCGCGCGTTCGCGCTGCGTCCGGGCCGTCGAGCGGCCGGCCTGCGCGTTCTGCTCGTGGACGACGTCGCCACGTCGGGGGCGACCGCCGACGCCTGCGCGCGGGCGCTGCGCGCCGCGGGCGCCCGCTCGGTCGACGTCCTGGCGCTGGCCCGAACGCTGCTCCACTGATGGCGCGCAAAGACCGACGGCTCTGGGATGCCACTCACGCGCGCGGGGCGGCCGGCGAGCCGTCGCCACCCGCCCCGTTTCTGGTCGAGCACGCCGCCCTGCTCCCCATCGGACACACGCTCGACCTCGCCGCCGGATCAGGGCGCAACGCGCTCTTTCTTGCCGGACTCGGCCATCGGGTGATCGCCACCGACGCGTCCCGCGTGGCGCTAGAGGCGATTCGCCGTTGCCGCGCCGACGTCCACGTCGTACAGGTCGACCTCGACGAGCCGTGCTTTGGTCCCGCCTCGATCGACGCGATCGTCTGCGTCAACTTCCTCGATCGGCGGCTGTTTCCCGCCTTCCGCGCGTGGCTCCGGCCGGGAGGCGTGGTCCTGTTCGACACGTTCCTCGTCGACCAGCGGAACCTCGGCCACCCGAGCAACCCAGATTTCCTGCTCGGCCACAACGAGCTCCTCGGTCGGCTGTCGGGCTACCGAGTGCTGCGCTACCGCGAGGGAGCGGTGACCGAAGGAAGCGCGGTCAGCCATCGCGCCGGCATCGTCGCCGTTCGTCCACAAAATTGACTTCGCGCGTACGGCCTGCGTAAACAGCCGCCGTGCAGACCGGTTGCCGCACTCGCCGCGCAGAGCGTCCCCTTAGTACCCGCGAGGCCCGAATGGACATCGATGCCGGCGACCGCTGGGTCGACCGCATCGCGCGGATCGCCCGCATGGGCCCGGTCGAGCCCACCCAGATGGATCGCGCCCGGAACCAGGGCCTCGGCGTGATCCTCGCCGTTCTCGATCAGAGCGAACACCGGTCCGTGGCGCGTGATCGCGCGCGAAGGTATGCATGCGTCGGGAGGGCGCACCATGACGAATCCTCTGCCGCTCGGGGTTCTGGTTTCGGGGAGTGGAACGAACCTGCAGGCGATCATCGACGCGATTGAGGAAGGACGGGTACCGGCGGAGATCCGCGTCGTGGTGTGCAATCGGCCGCAGGCCCTCGCTCTCGATCGTGCCGAGCGCCACGGAATCGCCGCCGAGGTCGTCGATCACCAAGGGTTCCCGAGCCGCGAGGCGTTCGACGAGCACGTGGTCGGGATCCTCCGCGACAAGGGCGTCGAGATCGTCTGCCTGGCGGGCTTCGATCGCTTGCTCTCCCCGGCGTTCATTCGCGCGTTCCCCGACCGCATCCTCAACATCCACCCCGCGCTGCTCCCCGCCTTCCCCGGGCTGCACGCCCAGCGGCAGGCGCTCGACTACGGCGTGCGCATCGCCGGGTGCACCGTGCACATCGTCGACGAACAGACCGATCACGGACCGATCGTCATCCAGGCCGCCGTGCCGGTGTACAGCGACGACACGGAGGAGTCGCTCACCGAGCGGATCCTCGCCGAGGAGCACCGCATCTATCCGGAAGCCGTGTACTTGTTCGCCGAGGGGAAGATCCAGATCGAGGGGCGCTGGGTGAAGATCGTCGACGAAGAGCCGCTCGCCGATCGCGCGCTGGTGAATCCGGCGCTCGGCTGAGCACCCGCGCAGCGATCCACGGCCGACCAAACGCTCAGCGAGCCGGACCATAGAGGCGCGCGAGCCGCTCTGGGCTCACGCCGAGAAAATAGAGCGAGCGGATCCACCACATGAGCGCCACGGTGCGCAGCGCGCCGTGGCGCTGCCAGCGGCGTGCCGACGTGCGAACGCGCGCGCGCAGCGCGGCGACCTTGCCGCGGCGCTTCATCCGCTTCGACAGCGCCAGGTCCTCGAGCAGCGCCAGATCGGGAAAGCCGCCGACCTCCTCGAACACCTCACGGCGCACGAACGGCCCTTGATCGCCGGTAAAGAGGCCGCTCCATCGCGAGCGCCAGTTGATCGCGCTCTCGATCACCCGGAAGATCGCTCCCGGAGCATCGAGCTCGACGTCGAATCTGCCGCCGATCGCCCCCGCGCAGGCCCGGACGATGGCTGCGGCGAATCCGCGCGGCACCGCCGTATCGGCATGCAAAAAGAAGAGGATACTGCCGCGCGCCGCTCGCGCCCCGGCATTCATCTGACGCGCACGACCCGGCGCCGTCTCGAACACGCGATCGGCGAGCGGTCGGGCCTTCTCCCGGGTGCCGTCGTCGCTGCCTCCGTCCACGACGATCACCTCCAGCACCTCCGGCTCGCGCAGCCGGGCGAGCGTTGCCGCGATCGCCGTCGCCTCGTTGAGCGTCGGAACGACGATCGAGATCTCGCCGCTCAACGCCCCGGCTCTTCGGCCGCCGCGGCCAGGGTCCAGTCGTAGGGCAGGAAGACAATCTCCGTGGGCGGCGTCTCGAGCCCGCGACGCAGCTCCGGGTCGTCGATCAATGGGCGGAGAAAGTCGACGAGCGAGCCCGCTTCACGCTCGAAGTCGCTCCGATACCAGAAGAGCGCTCGAGAGGCTTCCAGGCGGCGCGGCAAAGGCATGCGGAGGTTCCGCGGATCGTTGACGAAGCGGCGAACCGCTGCCGCGAGTTGCGCATCCAAACGGTTCGCGTCGTAGGGCTCGGCGGCCAGCCGAGGTCCCCCGCGGGTGCCGTCGCTGATCGCCAGGTGAATGCGCGGGTCGACGCTCGCGTAGCCGTTGAGCACCGCGCGCACGTCGTCCAGCGTGCGGCGCCGTCCGCCGATCGTGTGCCCGAACCAGTGATACATCCTCGCCCGTCCCTGCAGCGTCTCCGGATGCTCGCCATGGAGGACGGCGGCGATCACCAGCGCGTGATACGCGTTCAACCAGAACGCGACGGCGCGATCGCGATCGGAGCGCGGTACGTCTTGCCGCCCGAGCTCGTCGAGAACCTGCTCGACGCGTGTGCGCTCGGTCTTCTCGAGGGCGCGATACGCCACTTGTCCCGCGGGATCGACACCGACTGCCAGAATCTTCGCCCAGGAGTCGGTCACCGGCTCCGCCGCGCTGGCCACGGTCACTCCGAGCAGAACTGCCGCCAGAATCGCTCTCATCCGGCGGTCGAATCGCCGATCAAGCGGCGGCGGAACACGTCCATCGCCATCCGCGTGACCAGCACGCAGGCATCCGCCTCGAACTCGGCGCGGCGGCTCGGCGCGGTCTCGTCTTTCGACATGGGCGGCTCTGTAACACAGCCGATTTGCCGACACGAGAAGCATCGCCCCTCTGCGAGACGGAACCGCGCGCCGCGGCGCGAGGTTCCCGCGCCGGTGAAGTCAATCGGCGAGCAGCGCGTCGAGCCGGCCCGCGTCGTCGAGCGCGCGCAAGTCCTCGTAGCCGCCGATCGGCTGTTCGCCGACAAAGATCTGCGGCACGCTGCGGCGACCCGTCGTGGCGACTAGCCAGTCGCGCGTCGCGGAGTCCTCCGTCACGTCGATCACTTCGAAGGTGATCCCGCGTCGGCGTAGCAGCTCCTTGGCACGGTCGCAGAACGGACAGTAAGTCGTCGTGTACACGCGAACGGGCTTCGGCATGGCTGAATTGACGGGTCGGTGGATGGCGGTTAAGAGGAACGCGGCAAATGGCACGCGATCCGTCCCGAACCGCATCGGCGTTCTCGAGTCTGGTGGAGACGGTTGCCAGGCTACGTCGCGACTGCCCCTGGGATCGCGAGCAGACGCCGCGATCGATTATGCCATTCCTCATCGAGGAAACCTACGAGGTGCTCGAGGCACTCGAGTGCGAGGACTCGATCGAGATTCGCGGCGAGCTCGGCGATCTCTTGCTGCAGATTCTGCTCCATGCCGAGATGGCCTCCGAGCGCGGCGCCTTCGACGTCTGCGACGTGATCGAGACGATTCGCGACAAGATGGTGCGCCGCCACCCCCATGTGTTCGCCGGCCTCGAGGTCGAAGGCACCGGTGCGGTCTTGGCCAATTGGTCGCGCATCAAGGTCGAGGAGCGCCGCGCGCGAAACCAAGACGCTTCCGTGCTGGCGGGGGTGCCGCATGCCTTGCCGGCCCTGCTGCGCGCCGAGCGTCTCGGCGAAAAGGCATCTCGAGCGGGCTTCGACTGGAACGACGCTCGCGCCGTGCTCGCCAAGGTCCACGAGGAGGTCGCCGAGCTCGGCGCCGCGCTCGATCGCGGCGAAGCCCGAGAGATCGAGAGCGAGATCGGCGATTGCCTGTTCGCCCTGGCGAGCCTTGGCCGCAAGGCGGGTCTCAGCGCGGAGCTCGCTCTGACCCGCACGCTCGAGCGCTTCGTCGAGCGCTTCCGCTACGTCGAGGCCGAGCTCGCCCGGCGCGGCCGCTCGGCCGACGCGGCTTCGCTCGAAGAGATGGAGGCGCTATGGCAGGAGGCCAAGCGGCGTTGACCTCGGCCGTGTGGAATGTTAGCAGGGGCGGATACCTGAGAACGGGGAGCGAAGCTCTTGGCTACTCACAAATCCGCGGAGAAGCGTCACCGACAAAGCGAGAAGCGGCGTGCCCGCAATCATGCCTTGAAGACCCGACTGCGCACGCTGGTCAAGCGAGTGCGTGTCGCGCTGGAGCAAAAGGACGCGGCTTCGGCGGAGACCGAGTTGCGGGGCGCAGCCCGCGAGCTCGACAAGGCCGTCTCCAAGGGAGTGCTGCATCGCAACAACGCTGCGCGCCGCCTCTCCCGGCTCACGGTGCAATTGAATCGCCTGCGGCCGGCGTCTTAGTACAGACGTAGAAGCCAGACCCTCTCGGCCTCCGCTGCCGCTATCGGATCACGCGCCGCTCAGCGGAGAAGCTGGCCGAGTACGCGCAGCATCACCGCAACCTCTTCGTCCGTGCCCACGGTGATGCGCAGGGCATCGTAGAGGTCGGGCGTCGGGAAGTAGCGCACGAGCACGCCACGCCGCTTCAGGCCTTCATAGAGCGGGGCGAGGTCCTCGCCGGGACGGCGCGCAAGCACGAAGTTCGCCTGCGACGGTAGCACCGTGAAGCCTAGGTCGACCAGCTGCCGCACCAGGCTCTCCCGCGTACGACGGACGCGTCGCACGTTGGCTTCCATCCAGCGCGGATCGCGCATCGCCGCCGCGCCGGCGGCGATGCTGAGCCGGTTCACGTTGTAGGAGTCCTTCACCTTGGCGAGCTCGGCGATCGCCGCTGCCGAGCCGAGCGCCAGACCGATGCGCATGCCGGCGAGGGAGTACGACTTGGAGAGCGTGCGCAGGATCAGCACGTTGCGAAACTCGCCGAGCAGATCGAGACAGTTGCCGTCCGCGAAGTCGACGTAGGCCTCATCGACCACCACCAGCCGGTCGGGCCGCGCGCAGACCGGGCGCAGCGCGGCGGGCGGCACCATCGTTCCGGAAGGCGAGTTCGGGTTGCAGACGATGACCAACGGCGCATCGACCTCGCCGAGCTCCGGCGGGAGCGAGAAGTCGGCCGGGAACGGAATCCGCACCGCCTCTCCGTCGTGCAGCACGACCAGCGTGTCGTAGAGCACGTAGGTAGGAACGGGATAGGCAATCCCGTCGCCGGGCTCGACGACGGCGTGCATGACGATCGACAGCAGCTCGTCCGAGCCGTTGCCGACCAGCACGTTCTCGGGCTCCAGGTGATACAAGCGCGCGGCGCGCTCGCGCAGCTCGTCGGCCATCGGCTGCGGATAGAGCCTCAGGGTCTCGCCGATCGCGTCGTGCAGCGCTTCGATCACCCGCGGCGACGGCGGATAGGGATTTTCGTTGGTGTTCAGTTTGACGTAGCGGCGATCGCGCGGTTGTTCTCCCGGCACGTAGCCCTGCATCGCTCGTACCTTCTTGCGAAACGGCGGCACGCTTGGTCCCTTCATCGTCCGATCACGCGGCTTCTGGAGATCTCCGCGAGCGCGTCCGCCCGCTCCTTCGCGTCGGCCCCCTCGGAGGAGCCGTGGGCCAGCAGCTTGCTCGCTTTGTCGTACTGCGCGCGCGCTTGCTCGACGCTGCCGCGCATCTCGAACGCCCGCGCGAGGTGGTAGAATCCCCGGCCGGAATCGCCGGCACGTCCGTAGGCTTGACCGAGGTCGTACTCGACGTCGTCGAGATTCGGAGCGAGCTCCGCGGCGCGCTCCAGCTCATACTTCGCGCCCGCGTGGTCGCCGCGGGCGAGCAGAACCCGGCCGATCGTGGCGTGCGCCACCGCGTCCTGCGGAGCGATCTCCACCCGCTCCTTGAGCACGCGCGACGCTCCCTCGAGGTCTCCCGTGCGGAAGCTCGCCAGCCCGATGTCGTCTTCGAGGCCCGTCGCCCCCTGCTGCTTGGCGCGATCGAGCACCGCGAGCGCCGACCGCGCGTCGCCCTGGTAGAGGAGCGCCACTCCGTACAAGGCGAGTGCCCGCCCTCCCGCCACGCCGCCCTTCGCGTAACGTTGCCGCACCGAAGCTTGGTCGCCGGTCAACGCGCGCACGATTGCCTGGAGGCGCTCGAGATCGAACGTCGGCTGGTCCCAGCCCGGCTGCTCCGGCAGGCTCTTGGTCGCGGCCTCGAGGTTGCTGATGCGTTCATCGGTCATCGGGTGCGACAGCATGTAGGGCGGCACCTGGTCGGTCGGCATGGTGCGCTGCTCGTTCCACATTTCCTTCATGAAGCTCAACATCCCGTGCGGATCGAAACCCGCCGCGCCCATGTAGCGCACGCCGAGATAGTCGGCCTCTTGCTCGAACTCGCGCTGGTACTTGAGCTGCACCGTGGCGTTGAGCCCCATGGCGGCGGCGCCGATCGCCGGCTGCACCACCGAGAGCAGCAGGCCGGCGAGCGTCGCGTAGTTGAGCAGGCGGCTCTTCTCCTGCTGCCTGACGATGTGATGGGCGTGGGTGTGCACGATCTCGTGGCCCAGGACGCCCGCCAGCTCCGCCTCGTTGCCGACCCGTAGCAAGAGCCCGGAGTTCACGTAGACGAAGCCGCCGGGGACGGCGAAGGCGTTCAGCCGCGCATCACGGACGACGCTGAACCGGTACGGAAAGGGCTGCGGCGCGTCGAGGCGCGCGACGATCCGCTGCCCGATTCGGTTCACGAAATCGACCACCGCCGGCTCGCGCACCAACGGCAGCTCGCTCGCCGCTTCGACCGAGAAGCGCTCGCCGAGCTTGCGCTCCTCGGCGATCGGATAGCCGCGGGCCTCGCCGCCGAGCAGCAGCCCGAGCCCAACGGCGGCAGCGACGAAGCGGCTCAAGCGCATCCGGCGCCGAGCAGTCGAGCGGCGTCCCTGGCGGAGTACGTGAGGATGAAGTCGGCTCCCGCTCGTCGAATCGAGGTCAGAACCTCGATCGTGACCCGATCGCCGTCGATCCATCCGCGCTCGGCGGCCGCCTTGAGCATCGCGTACTCGCCGCTCACGTTGTACGCGGCGATCGGCACGCCGGGAAAACGCTCCTTCACGCGGCGCAGCACGTCGAGGTACGCCAGCGCCGGCTTCACCAGGACCATGTCGGCGCCTTCCTCAAGATCGAGGGCCACCTCGCGCAGCGCTTCGTCGCCGTTTCCCGGATCCATCTGATAGCCGCGCCGGTCGCCGAACTGCGGCGCGGAGTCGGCCGCGTCGCGGAACGGGCCGTAGAATCCCGAGGCGTATTTTGCGGCGTAGGAGAGAATCGGCAGCGTCGCGAAACCTTCGGCGTCAAGCGCCTGCCGGATCGCCCGCACCCGCCCGTCCATCATGTCCGAGGGCGCGACGACGTGCGCGCCGGCCCGCGCGTGACAGACCGCCTCGCGAGCGAGCAGCTCGAGCGTGAGGTCGTTGTCAACCTCGCCGCGCTCGAGGACGCCGCAGTGCCCGTGATCGGTGTACTCGCACAGGCACACGTCGGTGATCACCAGGAGATCCGGCACGGACTCGCGAATCGCCTGCACCGCGAGCGCGATCACGCCGGAGGGATCGTAGGCCTCGCTGCCGAGCGCGTCCTTGCGTGACGGAATGCCGAACAGAATGACTCCGGGGATGCCGAGACTCCGCACCTCGCGGGCCTCGGCAACGGCGCGGTCGATCGACAGCTGCGAGATGCCCGGCATCGACGGGATCGGACGCTCCACACCCCTCCCGGGCACCACGAACATCGGGCAGACGAGGTCGCCGACCTCGAGCGGCGTCTCGCGCACGAGATCGCGCAGCATCGCATTGCCTCGAACGCGGCGGGGACGTTGTGTGGGAAAGCCCATGGCGGCCTTGATCTCCCGGCGACTAGCCGTGGCTCGCGAAATAGTCAATCAACGCCCGAGCCAAGCCATCGGTCGTATACTCTCGAGCCTCGACGTCGACGCGCAGGCCGAGCCCGCGAGCGGTCTCCGCGGTGATCGGGCCGATGCAGGCGACGCGGGCAGCCCCGAGGACGCGCACCGGATCGCCGGCGAGCAGGTCTCGGAAGTGCCGCACCGTACTCGAGCTGGTGAAGGTGACGGCATCGATCTTGCCCGCGGCGAGTAGCTCTTCCGCGCGCCGAGGGAGCCGACCGACCGACACCGCCCGGTAGGTTCCGACGTCCGAGACCTCCGCGCCTGCGTCGCGCAACGCGTTAGGCAGCACGTCGCGCGCGCCCTCCGCGCGCGGGAAGAGCACGCGCTTGCCATCGACGCGGGGCCTCAGGCTCTCCGCCAAGCTCTCGGCTCGAAATTCCGGCGGCACGACCGCCACACGGATGCCCCGGCGGGCGATGGCCGCCGCGGTAGCCGGGCCGATCGCGGCCAGCTCGGCGCGCCACAGTTGGCGCACGTCTCCGCCGGTCTCGATCAGGCGCAAGAAGAACACCTCGACGCCGTGCACGCTGCTGAACACGACCCAGTCGTAGCGGCCGATCTCCGCCAGCGCGCGGTCGAGCGGAGCGAAGCTCGCCGGCGGGACCAGGTCGATCACCGGCGCCAGGATCGCCTCGGCGCCGAGCCGCTCGAGGCGGTCGGCGAAGTCCGCGGCCTGCTCGGCCGCCCGCGTCACGAGAATCCGCCGGCCGAGCAGCGGCCGGCGCTCGAACCAGCAGAGCGTCTCCCGCCGGCGAACGACCTCGCCGATGACGATCACCGCCGGCGGCTCCAGGCCCGCCTGCTCCACCCGGTCCGCGAGATCACACAGCGTGCCAACCACGGTTTGCTGATCGGGCCGAGTCCCGGAGCGAATGCACGCCGCCGGAGTCGCCGGCGGCTTCCCCGCCTGTTCGAGACGCGCGGCGATGCCGCGCAGATCCTTCAGGCCCATCAGCACCACGATCGTTTCCATCTGGGCGAGCGCCCGCCAGTCGATCGGGTGGCTGGTCTCGGGGGCTTCGTGTCCCGTCACCACCGTGAACGAAGAGTTGAGCCCTCGCTCGGTGAGCGGGATGCCGGCGTAGGCCGGAACGGCCACGGCCGAGGTCACTCCCGGAACCACCTCGAACGGCACACCGGCATCGACCAGCGCTTGCGCCTCCTCCCCGCCGCGGCCGAACACGAACGGATCGCCGCCCTTCAGGCGGACCACGATCTTGCCGACGAGCGCCTCGTCGACCATCCGTCGATTGATCGCGCGCTGCCGGTCGTCGCGCCGCAAGGCGTCGCCGCTCTTCCCCGAGGCGACGATCGCCGCGCCGGGGCGGGCGAAGCGCAACAGCCGGCCGTCGACCAGGTAGTCGTGGATGATCACGTCGGCCTCGGCGATGCACTCGCGGCCGCGGAGCGTGAGCAGGCCCGGATCCCCAGGGCCGGCACCGACCAGATAGACGATGCCGACGCTCATCGGGGAAGCCCCTGCAGGATCTCGCGCCCGCCCCGCGCGAGAATCTCCTCTGCCAGCGCACCGCCGATGGCCTCGCCGTCCGCCGGTCGGCCCCGTCTCTCGCCGCGAACGACCGTTCTGCCGTCGGGATCACCGACTGCCGCCTCCAGGCGCAGCTCTCCGCCTTCGATCACCGCGTGTGCCGCAACCGGCGTCGTGCAATCCCCGCCCATGCCGCGCAGGAACGCGCGCTCGGCGCCGACCTCCGTCGCCGTCGGCGCGTCGTTGAGCGCTGCGAGCTCGCTCCGCCACGGGCTCTGCGGTCTGGCTTCGATGGCGAGCGCACCCTGCCCGATGGCGGGCAGCATCTCGCCCGCGGAGAGCGCGCACGCTTCGGCGATCTCGATACCGAGCCGGCGCAAGCCAGCGCGCGCCAGGACCAGCGCGTCGACTTCGCCCGTGCGCCACTTGGCGATGCGGGTATCGACGTTGCCGCGCATCGGCACGATCTCGAGATCCGGCCGCGCGTGCCGCAGAAACGCGCGCCGGCGCAGGCTCCCGGTGCAGACGCGCGCGCCGGCGGCGAGGCCGCCGAGCCCCCCACCCACGCGGGAGACCAGCGCGTCGAACGGATCTTCGCGCCGCGGCACCGCGACGATCGCCAGCCCGGGTGCAAGCGCCGCCGGCAGGTCCTTCATCGAGTGCACCGCGACGTCCACTCGACCATCGAGGAGCGCCTCCTCGATCTCCTTGACGAACAGCCCCTTGCCGCCGATCTCCACCAGCGGACGGTCGCGGATGCGATCGCCGCTGGTGCGGATGCGCACGATATCCACGCTTGCTCCGGGCACCCGGGCACGGATCGCCGCGGCCACCCATTCCGCCTGGCGGACGGCGAGCGCGCTGCCGCGCGTGCCGACACGCATGGTGCCAGCGACCTCACTCATCGTCGTCGAGGCCGAACAGCCGCCGCGCCACCAGCACGTCGCGCGCCTTGGGATCGTCGACGCGCTTCAGGCGCGAGATTGGCTCGTGGAGGATCTTGTTGACGATCGCCTGCGCCATTGCTTCGATCGACTTCCGCTCTTCGTCGCCGAGCTGGTGCAGCGACCCGAGCGTACGCTCGAGCTCGCGCCGGCAGATGCTCTCCGCCTTGCCGCGCAAGCCGACGATGGTCGGCACGACCTCGAGGTTCTGAAACCAGCGCCAGAACGACTCCACCTCCCCGCGCACGATCTCTTCGGCGCGCAGCGCTTCGCGCTGCCGTTCGTCGCGGTTCTCGACGATCACCCCCTCGAGATCGTCGACGTCGTACAGATATACGTTACGCAGGTCGTTGATGCGCGGCTCGAAGTTGCGCGGTACTCCGAGGTCGATGAGAAACATCGGTCGGTAGCCGCGCTCCCGCAGCGCCTCTCGGACCGCCTCGTCCGTCAGCAGCACCTCGCTCGTCGCCGTCGAGCCGATCACCACGTCGGCGAGCGGCAGATAGCGCGCGAGGTCGTCGAACGGCACGGGCGTGCCGTGGAACTCACGGGCCAGCTCGACCGCGCGGTCGAACGTGCGGTTGGCGAACATCAGCCCGCCGATGCCGCGCGCACGGAAGTGGCGCGCGGTCAGCTCCGCCATCTTACCGGCGCCAATCACCAGAGCGGTCTTCTCCCCGAGCGACTCGAAGATCTGCGTGGCAAGATCAACCGCCACCGAGCTCACCGATACGTTGCGACCACCGATGCCGGTCTCGCTGCGCACGCGCTTGGCGACCGAAAACGACTTGTGGAAGACGCGGTGAAGAATCGTGCCCGCGGTGCCGGCCTCGACCGCGGTCTCGTAGGACCTCTTCAACTGGCCGAGAATCTGCGGCTCGCCCACCACCATCGAGTCGAGGCTCGAAGCCACGCGGAAGAAGTGTTGCACCGCCGAACGGTCCTCGTGGACGTACAGGTGCGAACGAAGCTCGCCGACCGCGACGCCGCGCTCCGCCGCGAGGAAGTCGCAGACGACCGCGGCGTCGACCTTCGCGGCATTTCCACACGCCACCAGCTCGACGCGGTTGCACGTCGAGACGAGCGCGCACTCCTCCAGTCCCGACAAGCCGAGCACCTTGCGCGACGCGCCGGCGGCGGCGCCGTCCTCGAACGCCAGGCGCTCGCGTAGCTCGACCGGAGCCGAATGGTGGGAGAGACCGACCAGCCAGAGCTTACGCTGCGCGGTCACGACCCGAAGCTCCCGGCGTGTCGTCCCGGGAAGAACAGGTTCACGCTGACGAACGAAATCAACAGAACTGCGAAGCCGACGATCATCCAGGTCGCCGCTCTCCGCCCCCGCCAGCCGACGCTGCGGCCTTGCAGCAACAGCGCATACAGGCTCCAGGTGACCAGCGACCAGATCTCGCGTGCCTCCCACGACCAGAACCGTCCCCAGGCAAAGTGCGCCCAGATCGCGCCGGTGACGATGCCGAGCGTGAGCAACGGAAAGCCCCAGGCAAGCAGCCGGTGGTTCAGGTCGTCGAGTTTCTCGAGCGACGGGAACAGGCGCCGGCGCAGCGCCGGCCGCTTGCTCTTCAAACGACCGTCCTCGAAGAGGTAGATGAGGCTCGTGGCGAAGGCCAGAGCGAACACCGCGTTGCCGAGAAACGCCAGCGTGACGTGCACCGGGAGCCAGGCGCTGCGCAGCGCGGGCGGCAACTCGGTCGTCCCCGAGGATACCAGCGCGGACACCGCGGTCAGCAGCGAGGCGAGCGGCGCGATCACCGCGCCGAGCACGGCGAGCACGTGACGCCGGTCGATCAGCAGGTAGAGGATCGCCAGGCTGAACGCCAGAAAGGACAGACCCTCGTCGAAGCTCGCCACGGCGATGTGGCCGACGCTGAACGAGCGCTCGGCGATCTCGACGCCATGGAGCGCGGCGGCGGCGGCGAGCAGCAGCCAACCGAGCGAGCGTCCCGGCTCGCGCCCCGCGGCGAGGCAGGCGACGAAGCTCGCCGCCGAGCCGAGGTAAAGGACGAGCACGATGTCGAGCAGCAGGACGTCCATGGCCGGCTACGGATCGAGCGCGACCCCGAGCGCATCGAGCGTGACGTCGGCGCCGAGCATCTCGCCGAGCAGCTCATCGACCCCGGCGCGGTCCTTGGCCTTCACCCGCTCGACCAGGCCGCGCTCCACGAGCTCGCGGACGACGCGATTGCGCTCGTCGAACGGGAGAGTCCGCAAGCGCAATCGCTCGCGGACGCCGCCGAGGACGACCAGCGCCGCCCCGTATTCCGGACCGATCTCCTCGCCGAGCCGGTCGCGCAGGTAGACGGCAAAAGACGGCGAGACACCGGATGTCGATACCGCGATCTGCAGCGCGCCGCGCTCAAGCGTCGCCGCGGCGATGAAACTCGACAACGCCGGCGCGTCGGCGACGTTGACCAGGGCGCGACAGCGCTCGGCGTCGGCGGCGACGTGGCGGTTCACCTCCGCGTCGTCGGTCGAGGCCACGGCCAGGTGAATACCGCGCATGTCGGCGCCGTCATAGGCGCGCTCGACGAGAACGATCTCTCCGCGCTCGGCGAGCGCGCGCAGATCACCGATCGGCCGGTACGCTACCACGGTCACGCGTGCACCAGCGCGCAACAGGCCAAACGTTTTTCCCAGCGCCACCGAGCCGCCACCGACGACCAGGCAGGGCCGTCCACGGAGATCGAGGAAGATCGGATAATACGACACGACAATGATATCGTAGCACCCCTCTCGGAGGAGTGAAATTTGCGCCCCAGGGTGATCCTACACGCCGACATGGACGCCTTCTACGCATCGGTAGAGCAGCGCGATCGCCCGGAGCTGCGGGGCAGGCCGGTGATCGTCGGCGGTCTCGGCAACCGCGGCGTGGTCACGGCCGCCTCCTACGAGGCGCGTCCATTCGGAGTCCACTCGGCGATGCCCATGGTCGAAGCCCGCCGGCTCTGCCCCCAGGCGGTCTTTCTGCCCGGCCGGATGGACCGCTACGCCGAGGCGTCGCACGAGATCTTCACGATCTTCGCCACCTTCACGCCGCTCGTCGAGCCGCTGTCACTCGACGAGGCGTTTCTCGACGTCACCGAGTCGCTCGGTCTGTTCGGATCTCCCGTCGAGCTCGCCGCCCGGCTGCGTGCGCGCGTACGCGAGCAAGCCCGCCTGGCCGTATCCGTCGGCATCGGACCGAGCAAGATGGTTGCTAAGATCGCCAGCTCGCTCTGCAAGCCCGACGGCTTGCTCGAAGTGCGCCCAGGGCACGTCGCCGACTTCCTCCGCCCGCTGCCCGCGAGCCACCTCTGGGGCGTCGGCCCGGTGACCCAGCGGCGGCTCGCCCGCGCGGGCTTCTCCACCATCGGCGACCTGGCGTGCGCCGAGCCGAACCGGCTGCGCGCCGCGGTCGGCCGCCACGCGCACGGCCTGCAGGCGCTCGCCCGCGGCGAAGACGACCGGCCCGTCGATCCCGGCCGCGAGCGCAAGTCCTACGGCGAGGAGAACACGTTCGCCACCGACCTGCGGGACGGCGACGAGATCCGCCACACCATCGTCGCACACGCCGAAGCCGTGGCCGCGCGCCTACGCTCGGGCCGACGCGTTGCCCGCACGGTCGTGCTCAAGCTGAAGCTCGCCGAACGGATTGCTCCGGGCAAGTATCGGCTGCTGACGCGCAGTCAGACGTTCTCCGAGCCGACCGACGACGGCCGCGTGATCGCCACCGCAGCGCTCGCGCTGTGGGCCGCAATCGCCGCCGGTAAGCGCGTTCGCCTGATCGGCGTGGCGGCGACGAACCTGGAGGCAAGCCGCGCGGAGCAGCTCCCGCTGCTCGACGGGCCGGCCGCCGAGCGGCGGCATGCGCTCAACCGCGCTTGCGACGACATCTCCGCCCGATTCGGACGCGATGCGTTGCGCCGCGGCGGCAACGAGGTAGAGCGGGCCGCGCCGACGGTGACCATCAAGGACCGCAGGCAATCGTGACCGCTCATCGCCTGGCGATCCGCGCGCTCATCAAGCGTCCGCTGCGCACCAACCTCGCGCGGACGAGACGCCCTGGCCGCGGCGGCGAAGAGACGACCGCAGCCGACGGCTCACCCGGTCGGAATCTTCAGAACGTCTTTCGCATGGACGGGATGCCTGGACTGATCGCGGCGATTTCGAATTCTACGCCTGGGCCGACTGGCGCCTGGGGGGCGTAGCAGTCACGGAGCGGCGATCGCCGCTCTAACAGAAAGGGTAGTCAGATGCTGTCCAAGTGGTGGATGACGATTGCGGCGGCAGCCGTCGCCGTCGGCTTTGCAGGCGGGCCGGCGCTCGCGGAGAACGAGGGCTTCACGC
>CAVPWJ010000214.1:0-4022 GCA_963708955.1 uncultured delta proteobacterium | reverse complement strand
GCCGGGCGCCGACCGAATCACGGCCCGCGGCGCGACGGTCCTGGCGCGCGTAGCCGAAATACGGGATCACCGCGGTCAGGCGCCGAGCTCCGGCCCGCCGGCAGGCATCGGCGAGCAGCAGAAGCTCGAGCAGGTTCCCGTCCACGGGCGGCCCGGTCGGCTGGACGAGGTAGACGTCGTGGCCGCGGACGCTCTGCTGTATCTCGACGTGGATCTCGCCGTCCGGAAAGCGCTCGATCCGGCGTGCCGCCAACCCGATCCCGACCGAGCCCGCGATCGCCGCGGAAAGGCCGGGATTGGCGGAGCCGGACAGCAGCGTCAACTCCATCGCTGGCCGCCGCGCGCCAATAGCCAGCGGCGCTTCACGCAGGTGCGCGACTTGCCGGCGAGATGGTAAGCCCCTGAGACCATGCGTCGCCCCTTACACGTCCTGCCGCTCGCCCGGCCCTTCTTCGCCAGCCTCGCCGAGCTCGAGGCGATCTTGAAAGCGCTCCGCGGCCTCGGCGCGCCGGTCGCTTCGATCGGCGCGCCGGCACCTTCGATGGCATCTTTCTCACGGAGATCCTCGCGGTTTTACTGGCGTGATTGCCTTCCCGCTCTGCGCCGCCCCAATGCGACGTCCTTCCCTTCCCGCTTCCTCCAGCAGCTCGCGCACCCCTTCGTCGGAGACCTGCGCAAAGTCCTCGTAGAACGCTCCTACCGCCCAGAAGAGCCCCGGGGTGGAGAGCACGACCAGCTCGTCCACCAGTTTTCGCAAACGTGCGACGGTGTCGGGCGGCGCAACCGGCACGGCGAGAACGATGCGCCCGACCCCCTGATCGCGAAGCGCGTAGATGGCGGCGATCACCGTCGCGCCGGTCGCAATGCCGTCGTCCACGAGAATGACCGTCGAGCCCCGCGGCAAGGAGAGCGGTTCGCCGTCGCGGAAGAGCCGCTGGCGACGGGCGATCTCCTCTCGCTGCCGCGCAGTCACCGCGGCGACGTAGTCCTGAGACGCTTCGGTGGACACGACGCCTTCCGGATTCAGATAAACCTTACCCCCCTCGGCCACGGCGCCGATGGCGAACTCGCGGTTTTCCGGGGCGCCGAGCTTTCGTGAGATGATCACGTCGAGCGGCAGCTCGAGCCGGCGCGCGATCTCGGCCGCCGGAGGAACTCCGCCACGCGGCAAGCCGAGCACGACGGTGTGCGGCTTGCCGCGGTATCGCTGCAGGCGCGCAGCCAGAAGCAGCCCCGCCTCTCGCCGATCGCGAAATCGCATGTCGTCCCGCTCGCGCAGCCTATGCAAGCGCGATGATCGCGCGGCCGTCATCTCGGCTCAAGCCGGCCCGCGGATCGGCTTTCCGAGAACCGGAAAAGGCAGCGCCATTCTCGCGCGCTCCTACTTCTTGGCCTCGATCTGAACGGGCACTTTCTTCGGCGCAAGTTCCTTCGGCGCCGGCATGGTGATCTCGAGCACACCCTTGTCGAAGCTCGCCTTGATCTTGTCTGAGTCCACGCCTTTGGGCAGCGTCATGCTGCGCTCGAAGCTACCGTAGGCGATCTCCCGGCGCGTGTACTCGCCCTGCTTTTCTTCCTCCTTGTGCTTGCGCTCGCCCTTCACGGTGAGCACGTCGCCGACCACGCTCACCTCGACCTCCTTCGGTTCGACGCCGGGCAGATCGACGCGCACGACGAGGTTGCCGTTCTTGACCAAGCTCTCCATCGCGGGGCCGCTGGCGAATGCAGTTCCCTCGAAGGGCATTTTCCCCATGAACTGAGAGAACAGATCGTCGATGTTGCGGTGCCACTCCTCGAGCTCTCGGAACGGTTGCCACAGACTCTGCTCGCGACGCCTCCAGGGAATCAATGAATGCATGCCTCGGTCCTCCTTCTCGCCTCTCGTTTTGCGGATCCTGGCTCGATGATCCAGCTTCTTGGCTCTATTCAGCACCATGCCTCGGAAGAACTGCAATTGACGGGCCACGGCGATGTTGGCGGCTCCCGGGAACAATCTGGATGAACGCGTCCTCGCGATGGTCGCTCTTCCCAGCGACGGAAAACTTGGGCCGGTTTTTGTGCAAGGACGAGAATCGGACCGCCATCGAGCTTCTTCCAGCGGCTCGCTCTCGCTTCATTCCATCGGCATCGGAGCAGGAGGCGGCTTCGGCTCGGGCACCTCCGTCAGCGTGGCTTCGGTGAGCAGCAGGACGCTGGCCACCGAGACTGCGTTCTCCAAGGCGATGCGCACCACCTTGGTGGGGTCGATGATGCCGGCGTCGACGAGATCGACGTAGGTGTTGTGCGCGGCATCGTACCCGAAGTTGCCCTTGCCCGGACGCATGCGATCGACGACCACGCCGGCGTCGACGCCCGAGTTCTCCCCGATCTGGCGCGTCGGCGCCTCGAGGGCGTGCTTGAGGATCCGCAGCCCGGTCTTCTCGTCGCCGTCGACCTTCGATTCTTCGCGCTCGACCGCGTCGATCGCGCGCAGCAGCGCGAGCCCCCCGCCCGGCACGATGCCTTCGGCCGTCGCCGCCTTGGTGGAGTTGATTGCGTCGTCGAGCGCCTCTTTCCGGCTCTTCGTCTCGGCTTCGGAGGGCGCTCCGACGCGGATCACCGCCACGCCACCGACCAACTTTGCCAGCCGCTCCTGCAGCTTCTCGCGGTCGTAATCGGAGGTCGTCTCGTCGATCTGCGCGCGGATCTGCTTGACGCGCGCCTCGATGTCGGCCTTCTTGCCGGCGCCGTCGATGATCGTAGTCGTGTCCTTGTCGATCACCACCTTCTTGGCGCGGCCGAGGTCTCCGAGGTTGACGTTCTCGAGCTTGATACCCAGCTCTTCGGAGATCACCTTGCCAGCGGTGAGGATCGCGATGTCCTCGAGCATGGCCTTACGACGATCGCCGAAGCCCGGCGCCTTCACCGCGGCGGCGCGGAGAGCGCCGCGCATCTTGTTGACGACGAGCGTGGCCAGTGCTTCGCCCTCGACGTCCTCGGAGACGATCAACAGAGGCTGTCCGCTCTTCGCCACTTGCTCGAGCAGCGGCAGCATGTCCTTGAGCCCCGAGATCTTCTTCTCGTGAATGAGGATCAGCACGTCCTCGAGCACCGCCTCCATGCGGTCGAGATCGGTCACGAAGTAGGGCGACAGATAGCCGCGATCGAACTGCATTCCCTCGACGACCTCGAGATTCGTTTCGGTGGTCTTCGATTCTTCGACCGTGATGACTCCGTCGGCTCCGACCTTCTCCACCGCCTCGGCGACCAGTTCGCCGATCGCGGGATCGTTGTGCGCCGAGATGGTGGCGACCTGCGCTCGCTCCTTGCGGCTCTGCACCGGCCGCGACAGCGCGCGCAGCGACTCCACCGCGACGCGCAGGCCGCGATCGAGCCCGCGCTTCAACTCGATGGCGCTCGCCCCGGCCACCACGTTGCGCACGCCTTCGGCAAAGATCGCGTGAGCGAGAATCGTCGCGGTGCTGGTGCCGTCGCCGACCATGTCGCCGGTGCGCACGGCCGCGCCGCGAATCATTCGAGCCCCGAGGTTCTCTTCGGGGTCCTTGAGCTCGATTTCCTTGGCGATGGTGACGCCGTCGTTGCAAACCAATGGATCGCCCCACTTCTTCTCGATCAGAACCGACTTCGACTTGGGGCCCAGCGTGACACGCACGGCGTCCGCGAGCGCGGCCGAGCCCTTGAGGATCTTCTCACGAGCTTCCGAGCGAAACAGTAGTTGCTTGAATGCCATGGTTTTCTCCGTCGAGAGACTGCTGCTCCCCGTTCTGCGAATCAGCCGCGCATCCAGACCGTGCTCGCCTGCGGACCTTGCTCTCCCGCTTCCTCGGCGAAGCGGACCTCGGCTCCGACCTCGAGCCGGTCGAAATCGCCGCCGAGAATGCTGTTGCGGTGGAAATAGACCTCGCGACCTTCGGAGGTCTCGATGAAACCGTAACCTTCATCGGCAAAGAGCCTCGCCACCCGGCCATGAGACGGCCCGGCGTGCGTCTTGACCTCGGCGCGCTGAACGCGCGCGTAGTCCT
>CAVPWJ010000213.1:0-11573 GCA_963708955.1 uncultured delta proteobacterium | reverse complement strand
TGTTACATGCCTCCCTCGTTGGTTCCGTATTGCTCACCACCCGCCAGATCTCTTCGGAATATGACTGTCGACGGCTCTCCGCCGACGCCGCCGATGCGTAGAAACCGCACTCGGCGAGCGGCACCGCTTCGTAGTGCTTCTGAAAGACGCCGAAGCTCCGGCGCAGCTCCACGCGCACCGGCGAAACGCGCGGATCGACGAACAGAACGTCGGGAGGGCGCGCGCAACCGAGCGCGCCGCAGAGCGCGGTGGCGATCGCGGCTTCGCGCAGAGACTTCCGAGGCATCTCGATTTCGCTCCCCGTTTTGTATACTCGGTTTCGGCGGAGCCATGAAGACGCGGACGGTGGCGATCGTCGGTATCGGTTTCTCCGAGCTCACCGGAGCGGCGCGGGGCCCGGCATGACCGCCGCTTCCGGGTTCGCCGGGCGGCGCGTCCTCTGCCTCGAGAGCCGGCGCGCGGACGAGCTCGCCGAGCTCGTCCGCCGCCACGGCGGCGAGCCGGTGAGCGCTCCGGCGATGCGCGAGATCCCGCTCGAGGAGAGCCGCGAAGCCGCGGAGTTCGGCCGCCGGCTGCTCGAGCATTCCATCGACGCGGCCGTGTTCCTGACCGGCGTCGGCACGCGGCTGCTCGTCGAGGCCCTGTCGCCCTCCATCCCGCGCGAGCGCCTCGCCGCGGAGCTGTCGCGGATCCTCACCGTGGCGCGGGGCCCGAAGCCTCGCGCGGCGCTGAACGAGATCGGCGTGCGGCCGAGCATCGGCGTTGCGGAGCCGAACACCTGGCGCGTGCTGCTCGCCGCGCTCGACGAGGCCGCTTCGATCGCCGGCCGCTCGGTCGCCGTCCAGGAGTACGGCGCCGAGAACCCCGACTTGATCCGCGGGCTCGAGGAGCGCGGCGCCCGCGTGCTGCGCGTTCCGGTCTACCGTTGGGCGCTACCCGAGGACCTGGCGCCGCTCCGGCAAGCGATCGACCAGCTCGCGGCGGGGCGGATCGACGTGGCGCTGTTCACCAGCGCCACGCAGGTCGATCACCTGTTCCGCGTCGCTGGCGACGGCGAGGCGGCGACGCTCCGCTGCGGACTCGAGGGCGCCGTCGTCGCCTCGATCGGCCCGATCTGCTCGCAGGCGCTCGCGCGGCGCGGCGTTCGGCCCGATCTTGAACCTGAGCACCCGAAGATGGGCCAACTGGTGCGCGCCGCCGCCGGCCGCGCCGGCGAAATTCTGACGGCTCGCCGCGGACGCCCGTCCTGACCCTGTGCGGCGCGGGCGTCCGCGCTTCCCGGACGTGACCGCGTCTGGACGGATCACGGCGTTCTTGTCAAAGTAAACGCATGGACGACTTCGCGGCCCCCACGCTGATCATCGCCATGCCGCAGCTCGCGGACTCGAACTTCCATCGCACGGTCGTTCTGCTCGTCGAGAAGAACGACGAAGGCGCCTTCGGCGTCGTCATCAACCGGCCCGCCGAGAGCAAGATCGCCGAGCTCTGCTCGGACCTGGGCGTCGAGTGGGGCGGCGACGAGACCGCGATGGCGCTCTACGGCGGGCCGGTCGGCACCCACCAGGGATTCCTGCTGCACGGCGACATCCCCGACGACGTGACGGTCGGTTCGCGAGAGGTCACGCCGGGCATCCGCATCGCTTCGGACATGGAAACGTTCCGCACGCTCTGCCGGCGCCCGCCACTCGACTTCCGCATTCTCCTCGGCTACGCGGGCTGGGCCCCAGGTCAGCTCGAGAACGAGATGCGCGGCGGCGCCTGGCTGACCACCGCCGTGACGACCGAGCTGGCGTTCCACACGCCGCTCGAGTCGATGTGGGAGCGGTCGCTGCGCGGCCTCGGCATCGACCCGTCGATGCTCGTCGCCGGCAGCGGCATGCACTGAGAGCGCTGGTTCTCCTCGGCATCGGCCGCGCAACGGTCGATGCCGTCCAACGAGGTCAGGAAAACGAGCGGCGCGCGAAGGTCTCATTCGGCGCCCTGGAAGCCGCGCGCGGCGCGTCAGCTCGTTTCGGCGAGATCGACCAGGAAGGCGCGGATGCGCGCGGCGTTGGCGCCGAGGTCGCCCTTGCCGTCGCGCGATTTCGAGCGCATGTCGACGATCGCGCCAGCGCCGTCCGGGCGCACGCGAACCACGAAGTCGTCCTGGAATCGGAAGATTCGGCTCGTCGCCACGCCCTCGAAGACGTGGCTGCCGCCGTTCACGTAAGTGACCTGCCAATCGGGGTGCCGCTGCGCGAGGCGTACGGCGCGAGCGAAGACCGGATCCGGCGCCTCCTCGAGCCGGAGCGGCCTCAAGTCGGGATAGGCGGCTGGCACGATCTCGCGGAACGCTTCGGGAAAGACCAAGTCGCGGCCGGCATTGCCGGGCAGGCTCTGTGCCTGCACCAGGATCGGCGGCTCGACGACGTCGGTCGAGATGTCGTTGATCGCTGGCCTGCCGAGTACGCCGACCGAGGCGTAGACCACGACGAGGCCGACCGCTTCGCTGAGCACGATGGCCGCCAGCCCGCGCGCCCGCGCGCCGCGCACGAACGCAACCAGACCGGCGATCGCGTTGAGCAGTCCGGTGATCCCGCCGAGCGCGAACGCCGCAAAGCCCGCGATCGGCGGAAGCACACCGAAATGGGCGGCCGCCGGGCCGAGTACGCCCGCCGCCACCGCGAACAGGGCCACGCGCAGCGGCCAGAGCCCTCGCCTCGCCTCGCGCCCCACGGTCAATCCTCCCGCCTCGGTGCGCCACCGCGGCGCCGTATCCCGGATCTGCGCGAGGTCGGTCGAGCCGCCAGGTCCAAAGGGTTTCCGAAGTTGCCGAACGGCACGCTACGGAGCTTCACGAGATCCTCCGGATCCAACGGGTTCGAGCCATTGACTTGTCCGAGGCTCGCCAGTTTATAGCAGCATACGAGAAGAGCTCGCCGCAGACAACCAAGGGGGAACGCACCAACATGAGGACTCGCTGGCTTCCATTCATCGCCGCTCTCGTGGCGCTCGGCATGACGACATCGGCTCCGGCTTCCGACCTGTCGGAAATCAAGGAGACACAGAAGAAGATCCTCGATCGCCTCGACGAGCAGGACAAGATTCTGAAGGACATCCAGTCGAAGCTCCAGCAGCCCCCGGCCGGCGGGCGAGCGCAGATCGATCCGAACAAGGTGTACCCGATCCCGATCGCCGACTCCTCCATCCGCGGACCGAAGGACGCGCCGGTGACGCTCGTCGAGTTCAGCGACTTCCAGTGCCCGTTCTGCGCTCAGACCACGCCGCTCGTCGAGCAGGTGCTGGCCGCGTATCCCAAGCAGGTTCGCTTCGTCTACAAGCAGTTTCCGCTCGAGCAGATCCATCAGCACGCGCTCGCCGCCGCCAAGGCGTCGATCGCCGCCCGCAACCAGGGCAAGTTCTGGGAGATGCACGACGAGCTGTTCAAGATCTCGCGCGAGCTCACGCCCGAGAACATTCGCGCCACGGCGCAGCGGATCGGCCTCGACTTGAAGAAGCTCGACGCTGACCTCGCCTCTCCTGCCACCGAGAAGGCGGTGCGCGACGACCTCGCGCTCGGCCGCAGCGCGGACGTCCAGGGTACGCCGACCATGTTCATCAACGGCAAGCGAGTGATGAACCGCTCGTTCGAGGCGATGAAGGCGATGATCGACGACGAGCTGAAAAAGGCAAAGAGTTAGCCCGGCTCGGGGCGGGAGCCCTCCGGCCGCGCAGCCCGTCCGCCGACTTGCCGGGCGAGCTCTTGCGCGGGGAGGAGAGCCCGCGAGTCGCCGCGGGCAGCGGTCGCGCGGGGCAGCGACGCCGTCCGGTCAGATCTGGTGCGTGACGGCGTCCTCGCGCGTCGATGGCTCCGGACGCTGGTCGATGGGCAACCAGTACCGCTCGCCCTCGCCGATGTAGATCTGGCGCGGCCGGGCGATCTTCTGCTCGGGATCGCGCACCATCTCCGCCCACTGCGCGAGCCATCCGGCCATGCGCGGGATCGCGAACAAGACCGGAAACATCGTCATCGGGAAGCCCATCGCCTGGTAGATGATGCCGGAGTAGAAATCCACGTTCGGGTAGAGCTTGCGCTTGACGAAATAGTCGTCCTCGAGCGCGATCCGCTCGAGCTCGACGGCGATGTCGATCAGCGGATTCCTGCCGGTGACCGCGAAGACCTCGTCGGCAATCCGCTTGATGATCTTCGCGCGCGGGTCGTAGTTCTTGTACACGCGGTGGCCGAAGCCCATCAGCCGTCCTTCGCCGGCCTTGAACTTCTTGATCGCCGAGGGAACGTTGGCGACCGAGCCGATCTCCATCAGCATGCGGATCACGGCCTCGTTGGCGCCGCCGTGCAGCGGACCGTAGAGCGCGGCCGTCGCCGCCGCCACCGCCGAATAGGGATCGACCTGCGAGCTGCCGACGCTGCGCACGGCGTTCGTCGAGCAGTTCTGCTCGTGATCGGCGTGCAGGATGAACAGCACTTCGAGCGCCCGCTCGAGCGCCGGGTTCGGCTTATAGGTGACCTCGGTCATCTTGAAGAGCATGGCCAGGAAGTTTCCGGTGTAGGACAGCTCGTTGTCCGGATAGACGTAGGGCAGGCCGCAGGTGTGGCGATAGGCGAAGGCGGCGATCGTCGGCACCTTGCCGATCAGACGCCGCGTCTGCACCCGACGCGACTCGAGATCGAAGACGTTCTTGGCGTCCGGATAGAAGGTCGACAGCGCCCCGATGGTGCCGACCAACATACCCATCGGGTGGGCGTCGTAGCGGAACCCGTCCATGAACTTCTTGATGTTCTCGTGCACCATGGTGTGGATCGTGATGTTGTGCTCCCACATCTCCAGGTGCTCGCGGTTCGGCAGCTCGCCCTTGACGATCAGATACGCCGTCTCGAGGTACGTGCTCTTTTCCGCCAGATCCTCGATCGGGTAACCGCGATAACGCAGGATGCCCTTGTCGCCGTCGATGTAGGTGATCCGGCTCTTGCACGACGCTGTGTTGGTGAAGGCGGGATCGTACGTCATCAGCCCGAAGTCGTCGGCGCCGGTCTTGATCTGACGCAGGTCCATCGCGTTGACCGCGCCGGACTCGATCGGAATCTCGTACTGCCGGCCCGTTCGGTTATCGACGATCGTTAGCGTGTCCTTCGACATGATCCACCTCTCGGCAGCCGCGGCGATCGCCCGGCGCTCGCTCTCCTTCTAGCAAGCGGCGAGAGCCGCACAAGTCACCCGCCGCCGGGGGTCGGCGACGGCGACGGCGCCGCGTTACCGCGCCTCTGGAGATCGCCCCAAGCGGTCGAGGCGAGACAGCACGTCGGCGTTCAGACGATCCACCTTCTCGTGCAAGTGGGCGATCTCGAGCTCGGCCTTGAGGTTCACGTCGTACTCGATGTCGGCGCGCACGCGGTCCTTCTCCGCCTGTCGATTCTGGCTGAGCAACACGAACACCGAGAGCACGATCGCCTCGAGCGAGACGACCATCGTCAGCAGACCGAACGGATACGGATCGAACACCGCAAAGCCCGGGATTCCGCCGACGTTGCCGACGATCCAGAAGAAGAACCAGCCGACGTGGATGGCGAGGAACGGAATGCTGCCGGTGAAGACGGCGATCCAGTCGGCCGCCTTCTGCACGACGGTGCGGCGATCCTCGACCTCCTCGTTGACGTTTCGCGACGCGGTATGGCGCAGCCGCTCCGCGGTCTGACGCAGCCGCCGTCCGGTGGCGGCGAGCAGATCGATCGCCGCCGCCGGGTGGCGCCGCAAGAACTCGTCGAGGTCTCGGCGATCGAGCCGCAGCGCTTCGAGATCCTCGGTGACGACCACCGAGGCCGAGCGTGGCCCGCCGTCGAGCAGCGACAGCTCGCCGAAGAAGTCTCCCGCCTTGGCGGTATCGAGCACGATGCGCTCGCCGGTATCGTCGCGGAAGAACACATCCACGGCGCCCGAACGAACGAGGAATAGCGAGTCCCCGGGCTCGCCGTACTCGCAGACGGTTTGGCCGGCTGCCATCTTCACCACGTCGAGGTGCTGAGCGAGCATCTCCCGCTCGGCCTCGTCGAGCAGCTGGAAGAACGGCACTTCGGCGAGCAGCGCGGCATCGGCAGACATGGCTCTCTCCTCAACTCGGCGGTCGGCCTTCGATGGAAGGGGCCGCTGCTCGTGGCGCGCGAATGAAATCACGCACCTCACGGCGTACGGCGTGAGGGAAGGGACTCTCCGGGAGCTTCGTTGGACGAGCTTCCTCAGTCACTCCGATCCTCGGTTACGAGAAGAGGGCCTTCCATATCCGGAAGGCCGAGCTTTCGATAGCGGCGACGGACGGACGCTCGCGCGCGGTCGGCAGCGACGTCAACGTCCTTCACCAGCCGGCGATAGACGCGCAGATGCCACACCACCACCACCCCTCACCCGGCCGCTTCGAGCAGCGTCAGGGCCGCCGCTCTATCGCCAATCGTTGATCGTTCCAGTCGACCATCCCGCCCTTCAGGTTGGCCACGTGCTCGAAACCGAGCCCGGTGAGGATCGCGGCGCCGGTAGCGCTGCGCACGCCGGCGCGGCAGACGACGATGATCGTGCGATCCTTGTGCGGCTCGAGCTCTCCCGCCCGCGCGGGCAGATCCTTCAACGGGATCGGCACGGCCCCCGGAATGTGGCCGAGCTCGCCGTCGAACTCGTCGTGCTCGCGCACGTCGAGGACGAGCGGCGGAAAGGGTGCTCGCAGCGCCGCGTCCACTTCGTGTGCGGTGCGCTGTCGGACTTGGTTCATCTCCGCCAGCGTCGGGAAGCGCAGGCTGTCGTCGTCGAGCGCGGTCTGATTCGGCTGCAGCACTTCCTGGATCTTGTCGGGCAGCGGCAGGCCGAGGTGGTTCATCAGCTCCACGTAGGCATCGTGGCTGCAGCCGACGAGGCGCGGGTTCAGCCGCTTTTCGTCGCCGATCGTCGAACAGGTGTTTCCGCGGTAGTCATGCGCGGGATACACGCGCGTCGCGTCGGGCAGGCGGAACAGCTTCTGGGTGATGGCGTCGTACTGCGCGCCGGGATCCCCGCCCGCGAAGTCCGAGCGCCCGGTGCCGCGGATCAGCAGCGTGTCGCCGGTGAGCACCCGGTCGCCCGACACCAGGCTGATCCCGTCCGGCGTGTGTCCCGGTGTGTACAGCACGCGCAGCACGAGCTTGCCGACCGCCACTTCGTCGCCGTCTTCCACATGGCGATCGATGTGCGGCGCGGGAGCCCGACGATGCATGACGGCCGTGGCGCCGACCAGCTCGCGCAGATCGAAGCTCGCCGTGCGATGGTCGGCGTGGGTGTGGGTGTCGATCACCGCCGAGAGCTCGAGCCCGTAGTACGCAAGAATCGCCAGATAGCGATCGATCTTTTCGCGCAACGGATCGACCAGCACGGCCACGCGCGTTTCTTCGCAGGCGACGAGATAGGTCTTGCACTTACCACGGTTCAATTCGCGAAAGAGCATGTCCGAATCTCCCATTCCACAGGGAGGGGTTGCATTGCCCCCTCCCAGATACTACACTACATGAGCGTCTAGCAATGTAGCAGAAAAAGTCCAGCGGAGGCATTCGTGGATCACTTCACTCCATGGTCGGCGCTCGCGGGCGGCGCGCTCATCGGGCTGTCGGCGGCGCTTCTGATGGCTGCCAACGGGCGCATCGCCGGGATCAGCGGCATCCTCGCGGGAGCGGTCGCTCCGACGAGCGACGGCAGAGCGTGGCGCATCACGTTCCTGGTCGGGCTGATCGCCGGAAGCTGGCTCACGGCGGCGATGGCCGGCGAGCCGCTTCACGTGACGATGATCACCGGCCCTCCCGGGCTGGTAATGGCCGGCGCATTGGTCGGGGTCGGCACTCGGCTCGCGAACGGGTGCACGAGCGGACACGCCATCTGCGGGGTGGCACGGCTCTCGCCTCGGTCGATCGTCGCGACGCTGACGTTCCTGTCGACCGGAGCGCTGACGGTCTTCATCGTTCGCCATCTGATGGGAGGAAGCTGACCGTGATGACGATTCTTGCCTCGCTGGTGGCCGGCCTCCTGTTCGGCGCCGGCCTGACGCTATCGCAGATGGTCCATCCCGCGAAAGTGGCGGCGTTCCTCGACGTCGCCGGAGACTGGGACCCTTCCCTCGCGCTGGTGATGGCCGCCGCCTTGGGCGTCACTTGGCTGGCGTATCGGCGGGTGTTGCGGCGAAGCGCGCCGTTCTGCGAGCCGCGGTTTCACGTTTCTGCGTCGCGCGCCGTCGATCGCAGTCTGATCGGAGGATCGGCGTTGTTCGGAGTGGGCTGGGGGCTCGCGGGGCTCTGCCCCGGGCCGGCGGTGGCGGGGCTCGGCCTCGGAGGGTGGCGGTCGGTCACCTTTCTAGCGGCCATGACGGCGGCGATCGCCCTCTGGGAGGGTCGCGATCGGCTGGCGAGAGCGTTGCCTCGGCCGCTGGCCCGGGGAGGGGCGCGGGGTTCCGACGGCTTCGCTTCTCCGGCGGCTGGCGCGCGAGCGTATCGGACGGAAGACGCTCGCGCCGGGTCGAGAGAGCTTTGCGAAGACGATTGATCGGGCGGCGCTCAGGCGCGGCGCCGGGCGCGACGCGGCTGGATCTCTTCGATCTGCTGAGCGAGTCGGTCGTGCAGGCTCTCGCACACCACCTCGCAGAGGTCGAACACCGTGGGATCGGCGATGCGATAGAAAACGCGCAAGCCGTCCTTGCGCCGGCTCACCAATCCCGCCTGCTGCAAGACGCCGAGGTGCTTCGACACGTTGGCCTGCAGCCCGCCCACCGCGTCGATGATTTCGCCGACCGATCGCTCGTCGTCCCAGACCGCGTGAAGAACCTTCAGCCGCATCGGCTCGGCCAACACCTTGAACCGTTCCGCGATCATCACCAACGCCGACTCGGACAGATCCCGCTTCACGTGTTTCGCCACGAATTCTCCGTCGACACTAATTCTACTGCATTGCCAGATAGCGAACCAGTGTTCGAGTAGCGAAGTAGCATGTGGGCATCGCCGCCGCAACGGGGCGTCGCGCGGCTACGCTGGGCGAACGAAGGCGCGCGCGAAGCCGAGCGGCGCAGGATCACAGCTCGGGCGAGGGGCGCATCCTACGCCGGCCGGGTCGAGGCCCGGCCACGGTCAGCTCCGCCCGTCGAGCGCGCGGCACGCGCTGCGCGCCGGCAAGCTCTGCTGGCAGCGGATCGAGTTCGTCATTCCCGAGGTGAGCAGCGCGCAGGCGTTGTCACCGGCGCTGCGCAGCGCTTCGGCGCGGCTCTGCGCGCTCGCCGAGCGGCAGATCTCGCGCCCGTCGAAGCGCATGCACACCTCGCACTCGACGGCGCTCACCTGGAAGCTCGAGTAGACGACGAAGGCGGCGATCGGCACCAGCACGCCGACCGCCGCGGCGACGTTCCGCCAGGCCCCCGCTCTTCGCTCCGCGCTCATGCGAGCTTCTTTTCCCTTCCTCGCCGACGCCCGTCAAACGCTCTTCACCTCTCCGGCGAAGCCCGCTAGAGTTCGAGGAGTGGGCGTCGGCGACCTCTTCTGGGTGTTCTTCATCTTCTCGGCACTGCAGCCGATGCTCCGCCAGAAGCTCCTCGAGGCCGCCCGCCAGCGGCTGATCGCGCGCATCGAGCGCGCGCGCGGCTCGCGCGTGATCCTCATGGTGCACCGCCAGGAGACCATGAGCTTCCTCGGCTTCCCGGTCTTTCGCTACCTCGACGTCAACGATTCCGAGGAGGTGATCCGCGCGATCCAGATGACCGACCCACGCGTGGCGGTGGATCTCGTGCTGCACACGCCCGGCGGGCTGGTGCTCGCCGCGCTGCAGATCGCGCGGGCGATCCACAAGCGCCCCGGCAAGGTGACGGTGTTCGTGCCGCACTACGCGATGTCGGGGGGCACGCTGATCGCGCTCGCCGCCGACGAGATCGTCATGAGCGAGCACGCCATGCTCGGGCCGGTCGATCCGCAGCTCGGCCAGTACCCCGCCTCGTCGATCCTCCGTGCCGTGGCCCGCAAGCCGGTCAGCGACGTGGACGATGCCACGCTGATCCTCGCCGATCAGGCCGAGAAGGCGACCGCGCAGCTCCACGCCGCGGTGCGCGACTTCCTGATCGACGAGCTGCCTCCCGAGAAGAGCGAGGAGCTGGCGGCGCTCTTGACCGAGGGAACGTGGACGCACGACTACGGGATCACGTTCGAGGCCGCGCAGGCGTTCGGCCTCAACGTCTCGAATCAGATCTCCGAAGACGTGCTTCGCCTGATGAGCCTATTCCCGCAGCCCAAGCGGCAGGGCGTCGAGTACCTGCCGGTACCCTACCGCTACAAGGAGCCACCCTCGCGCGCCGGGCAGCCGTGATGGCCGACGTCCGGCGCGACATCGTGGTAATCGGCGCGGGACCGTCCGGGATGGCCGCCGCGCTCACCGCGGGCGCGCGCGGCCGGCGCGCCACCTTGGTGAGCGACGGCCACCTGCTCGGCGACGGCCTGCAGGGCGCGTACAAGTCCAAGGCGATGTGGGAGCTCGCCCGCGACCGCACGATCGCCCGCAAGGTCGGATACGGCTACGCCCCCGCGGGCGAGTGCGTCTCCTTCGCCGAGATCCACGATCAGCTCGAACGCGGCATCGAGGAGTTGACCGCGATGTACTCGCGCTACCTCGCGCAGGACCGCGTCGAGCTGCTGTCGGGCCGGGCTCGCTTCGTGGATCCCCACGCCGTCGAAGTCGGCGGACAGCGCATCGAGGCAGATTTCTTCGTGATCGCCACCGGGTCCACGCCGCGCACGCTCCCCGGCGTCGCCGTCGACGGCAGGCGGATACTCACCCATCGGAACGTGGTCGACATCGCCGACGGCTGCGAGTCGCTGCTGATCGTCGGCGCCGGGGTGAGCGGTTGCGAGTTCGCTTCGATCTTCGCCGCGCTCGGCGCGCGCGTCACCCTGCTCGACAGCGCGGCCCGGCTGCTCGGCAACGAGGACCCGGATCTCTCCAATCTACTTACCGAGTTCTACCGGCGCTCCCGGATCGACGTGCGGTTCTCGGCGCGGACGCACTCGATGAAGGCGGTCGGCGACGGTGTCGAGACCACGCTCGAGAGCGGCGAGGTGTTGCGCACCGATCGCGTGCTCTTGAGCATCGGGCGCATCGGCGCCTCGCAGGATCTCGACCTGGCGGCGGCCGGAGTAGCGGCGGGCGACGGAAGCCTGATCGCCGTGAGCGACGGCCTACAGACCAACGTGCCGCACATCTACGCGGTCGGCGACGTCGGCCAGCGCAACACGCCGCTCGACATGGCGCTCGTGCCCGTGGCCGACGCCGAGGGCCGGATGGCGATCCAGCACATCTGCGGCGAGCGCATCGCCATCCATCCCGAATACGTCCCGTTCATCATATTCACGCTGCCGATGATCGCCGGCGCCGGCCTCACCGAAACCCAGGCGCGCGCCCGCCACGGCGAGGTGCGCGTCGCCAAGTTCCTGAACGCTCGCAACCACCGTTATCACGCCATGCGCAGCTTCGAAGGGTTCGTGAAGCTGGTGGTCGGCCCGCCGGGAGACGACCGCATCCTCGGCGTACGCGCTGAGT
>CAVPWJ010000212.1:0-7738 GCA_963708955.1 uncultured delta proteobacterium | reverse complement strand
ACGACCCGAAGCCCGGTTCATGGGATCCTCGCCGGTATCCGGCCTCCCCGTCGGTCTACCTGCCGCCGTTCAGGAGAGACAGCAGCGCATCCGCCTCCATGAAGCCGCTGATCATGCGTCCGTCGGGGAGGATCATCGTCGGCGTCCCCTCGATCTTCAGCCGCTCGGCGAGCAGGATCGTTTCATCCACCGCGGCGGTCTTGCAGGCGGGCTCGGGGAGCTCCTTCCCGGCGTAGGCGTCGTCGAGCGCCTTCTCCGACTTCGCGCAGACCACGGCCTGGCACTTCCGGTAGGTGGCCTTGTCCATGGTGTTGCGCGGATACGGCATGACGAGGAACGCCACGCCCGCATCCTTCGCCGCCGCCTTCTTGATCGCTCCGTGCAGCTTCGCGCAATAGGGGCACGTCGGGTCGGAGAGGACGATCACCGTCTTCTTCGCCGTCGGGCTTCCGACACGGATGGCGTCCTTGACCGGGATGGAAGCGACGTCCACGCGGTTGAGGTCGGTATAGCGCCGCCCGGTGAGGTTCTCCATGTCGGCCAGGCGGATGAATTGCCCGTTGAAGAGGTACTTCAGGGAATAGTCGAGGTAGAGAGGGTAGGTTTTCCCGCCCCGGGCGACGTCCACCTCCCAGACGCCGGGGAACGGCCCCGGCGCGACGCCGACGACGTTGTCCACGATCTTCCCGAGGATCTTCCCCGCCTCCTCCTTCGTGAGCTTGTGACACTCCGAGCACCCCTTGGCGGCCGCGGTCCCTTTCTGGAACGCCACGGCGGGGTCGGACAGGAACAGGGCGAGAAATGCGGCGAGGGCGCAGGCGGACAGGAACGGTTTCATCCGGGGTCTCCTTCAAAAAATTATTGAAAATATTGTACACCGGCCACCAGGGCAATTCCCCGGAAATGAGGATCAGGAAATGAGGATCGGCGCGGAGGGATGGAGAATAACGCGAAATATTTTTTCATCAGGATATCCGTGCCCTTACAATGCTGAATCCAGGAATATTTGTTGTTACTGTTAATAATTTTTGTTGATACGAACGAGCCCTTTTGGGAAAATGCGCGTATCCAAAATTCCACATGGGGGGTGCGAATGGGACGTCCGACGACCGTGGGATCTTCCGGGAGCGCGCTGCTCCCGGCCATTGTTGCCATCTCTCTGCTGCTTCCCCTCTTGCTGTCGGGCACGGCCCTCGCTGCCGACCTTTCCCTCTCCTCGAAGACCTACGGCCTGCTTTATCAGAGGGAATTCCCCGGGGGAGAGAAGGACCGGTATGCGCCGCTGTATGAGTACCTGTCGGCGGACGCGGCGAACCTGGGGGGAAAGCCCCTCTCCTTCCACTTCTACGGCTGGGGGCGGGTCGACCTGGGCGAGCCGAGCGGTTCCGGGAGAATGTCCGGTGAAATCGGCAGCCTCTACATGGAGTATCTGCACCCCCAGGGGAACGCCCAGGCAAAGCTGGGGCGGTTCTTCCTCACGGAAGGGGCCGCGATGGATACCATCGACGGCGCGTTCGTCAAGGCGACGACCCCTGTCGGGCTGGGGGTTTCCCTTTACGGCGGCGTCCCCGTGGAGTACTCCATCCTGAACGGGGCGGAGAGGGCCGACTCCATCTACGGCGGGCGGGTCTTCTTCGTCAAGTCCGGGTTCGCCGAGCTGGGCGCTTCGTACCTCAAGGAGAACGGGTCGTCCGAGAGGCTGGACCGTGAGTTGTACGGCGGCGACCTGTGGGTGCGCGTCGCAAGCGGAGTGGAGCTCACCGGGCAGGCGTCCTACAACCGTACGGTCCGCGAAATGGCGTCGCAACGGTACGCGGTCCGGATCGTTCCCGGCGCAACCGTCGACATCTCCGCCGGCTACGAGTCGTACAAATACGAGGGACTCTTCCGGTCGGCGCTGAACCCGGCGTTCGTGTTCCCCTCGGTGGACAACAACGATCAGGTCCAGTCGATCTTCGGCATCGTGGATTGGGAGTTCACCCCCGGCTGGACCGTGGAGGTCGCGGGAAAGAACATCCGGCACGACAAGGAGGATCCCGGGGACGCCAACCGGGGGGAGATCGGCCTGCGGCACGGGTACAACGGGAAGAAGGACGTGGCGGGGATCTCCGCGGCCTTCGTCGCCGCGGACCGCGAGGAAAACGAGTACCGGGAATACCGAGCCTTCGCCACGTATTCGCCGGAAAAGCTCCGGCTGACCCTGGACGCCATGGCCCAGCAGTACAAGAAGGAACCGATCCCCGGCATCGGGAAGAAGAACGCGTACCAGGTGGTCGCGACGGCGGGGTACCAGCTCCTCGCGGCGCTGCAGGTCTCCGGCAATCTGACGTACACGCAGAGCCCCATCTTCGAGAAAGACTACGCAGGGTTGGTCCGGGTGAGTTACGACCTGGGCACCGCCACGGGAGGGAAGAAATGATGCGCCGCGCGTACGCCGCGAACATACTGGGGGCGGCCCTGCTCGCACTGCTGTTCGGTTGCTCCGCCGTCTCGGAGACTCCGTCGGTTCCCCCGAAGCACCCGGAGGACCTGCCGACGGGCCGGGCCAACTGCCTGGAGTGCCACGAGAACGTTTCCACGGGGGCGCTGAAGCCGTACGGAACGTTCCGCCACTCCCGGGTGTTCATCGACTCCCACGGCACGTACGCGCGCCAGGGGCAGAGCCTGTGCTCCTCCTGCCACAAACCGGAGTTCTGCCAGACGTGCCACGCCGGGAAGGAAGAGCTGAAGCCGAACGTGAAGATGGGCGACCGGCCGGACAGGAGGGCGCCGCACCGGGGCGACTACCTGATCGCGCACCGGATCGACGGGCGTCTCGACCCCGGCTCGTGCTTCCGGTGCCACGGGAACAAGAACGACTCGCGCTGCAGGCAGTGCCACAAGTAGAACGGGAGGAGACATGTTTTCGAAAATGCATTCTTTCCAGGACCCCCGGAATCCGATCGGGGTGCTGATCCTTCTGGCCGCGTTCGCCGCGGCCGCCGGGTGCTCCACCGCCAATACCCCCGGCGGCGGGGGCGACGTGGTCGTAAACCATCTGGACGCGTCCGGCAACTCCGTCCCTGGATGGGTCACCTCCACCGGAGGGTCGCACGTGAATTTCGCCACGATGAACTACATTGCCAACGGTGGAAGCAGCTCCTGCACCGAATGCCACGGTTCGGATCTCGCGGGGGGCATCTCCAGGGTCTCCTGCTTCGGCAATCCCGCCGGCTGCCACCACGGTCCGATTGGCGACTGGATCTCCACTTCTCCCCCGCAGAATCACGGGATAGCCGCGAAAAAAGCCCCCGGAAGTTCCGGGTTCGCCGCCTGCCAGATCTGTCACGGGAATAACTTCTCCGGCGGCGGGGCGAAGGTCTCCTGCTTCCCCTGCCACGGGGTAAGCGCCCCGCATGCGCCCAAGCCGTGGCGTGGCGCCCCATACACCCACACGGACACGGACCCGAAGAACGCCCCGGTCTGCGCGAAGTGCCACTTTCCGGGTTCTCCGAACAATCCGGCGAACCATCCTGCCACGCCAGCCCCGGCAGGGACGGCGCCCGGGTGCTTCAATAACACGCTGTGCCACGGCGAGAATCCGGTTCCCCACCCGGTGGGCAACACCTGGGTGACGGCGCCCCCGGCGGCCCAGCCGCACGCGAACGACGCCAAGGCGGCACCCGGCGCGACCACCGGGTTCTCCTACTGCCAGGAATGCCATGGGACCGGGACGACGTCTCCGGCGAACTTCGGAGGCGGCTCTTCCGAGGTGTCCTGTTACCCCTGCCACGTCGTAAGCGCCCCGCACGCGCCCAAGCCTTGGCGTGCCTCGGCCGGAAGCACCTACGACCACACCAATACGGACACGGCGAACGCCCCGGCATGCGCGCAGTGTCATTTCCCGGGATCCCCGAACAACCCGCCGAACCACCCTCTCGCGCCCGCCCCGGCGGGAACGGCTCCCGGATGCTTCAACAGCACGCTCTGCCACGACACGAGTTTCCACCCCACCGGCTGGGCCCAAGCCACGCAGCACGGTCCGGTAGCCAAACAAGCCCCTTCCACGTCCAGCGGGTTCGCCTTCTGTCAGGCCTGCCACGGGACCGGGACGAACTTCTCGGGCGGCATCGTCGGGGTCTCATGCTACCCGTGTCACGGGGGCGTGGGTACGCCGCATCCGTCGAATTGGCTGCCTGGGGACGCCTTCGTCCACACGTCCACGGCGGGGGGGAATGCAACGGTATGCGCCTTCTGCCACCTGAACGGGGCGAACTCCCCGGACCCCCCGCCGAGTCCGCCCGCTCCAGCGGGAACGGCTCCCGGGTGCTTCAACAGCACGTTATGCCACTGACCCGGGAGGTATAAGAAAGAGAACGCCAAAGCTCTCCTGCACCGAGCGAACCGGTTCTTTTCACGGGCGCCCCGATCCGGGGCGCCCGTTTTCATGGTGCGCCAGGCATGGCGCGCAGCGCCGTGACTGGCGCTATCCGGAGGGCCGTGGTGGCCCCCGGTGACTTGGGGGTGAAAGTCCCCTGCGGACCCTGGTGACGGGAACCGTTAGCCGAACAGCATGGGTGTCCACCGCGAGGCGGAATCCGAAGGAAGCTGCAGGCAAACTCCCGGCCCGACGAACAGGAACCGCATATGAGGCAGCCACACCTGGGCGAGGAGGCCATGAAATCCAAAGCCCGATAGTCACCCGGAAGGTGTGGAAGTAGATGCGGCGGGTATATGGGAGGAAGGTCGCGCGCGGACCTGAGCAGATGCCTCGCAAGAGGGCCTGAAAGCCGGAAGTAGCGGACGGAATCCGCGAGGTAAGGCTGGGCGCTCAAAGGACCGCAGGCGACGACGTCAACAAAGCGCGGAACAACAGGAACCGCCGTATACGGAACCGTACGTACGGTGGTGCGGGAGGACGGGGGCCGTAAGGCCTCCTCCTACCCGATTATCGTTTGAGGGGCGAGGTTGGTCTGCGTCCAGCGGAGGTATTCATCGCAGAGGAAATCGAAAGGAACTTTCTTCGGTGAGACATCCTTGCCCTTCTCCAATCGCGTTTCGAGCTCCCGAAGGCGCTTCAAGGCCGCCTGTTTCGTATCTCCGGCGATCTCGCGATATTTCTCCCCCCGGAAGGTTACGCACACGTACCACCGGGGTTTACCGTCCCGTCTGATCTTTTTGTAGACGCGGCTCACGCATGATCTCCCTTGGATCGATGGCGGCCTTCACGTCCCGGATGTTGGCCAACGGATTCCTTCAAGGGTTACGCGACCACCTTCCGCAGCGTATTGAGTTTCTTCAGACCAACGCCGGGAATCTCGTAACTCCAGAAGGTCCACCCATCCACCTCGCGACCCGTGATCTCTTTTCCGGCGCGGGATGGGCTGTTGAAGGTCTTGCCGTTGACCGTGATTGTCCCGTTATCGTTGACTGTCGTCTTGTGCCCGGTCCCCTTGTACGTGACCACCGACTCCTTCGGGGCCACCTCGAGGGACGCCAGTGCCGGGGTGCGCATCGCGTCCTTCTTTTCCACCGCCGTCTTCTTGGCGGTTTGCGTCTTCTTGCCGGAACCCTTTTTCACCGCCTTCGGTTTTCCCTTCGGCATCACCCAGGTCTTCCCGTCCGCGCTCTTGCTGGTCTTCTGTTCCGTGGTGCTTTTTTTCTTCGTCATGTTGTTCACGCCTCCTTTTCGTTTTTGCGGACCATCTTGAAAATCTTTGTGACGTTCCCACCGGCGCGGATGATGCGTGCGTAAGAAATGGCTTCTGAGGGGGTGGTGGGGAAACCCGTGCGGGTTCAAATCCCGCCTTCGGCACCATGGCAATACCAAAAGGGATTTCGGCTTCACGCCGAAGTCCCTTTTTTCGTAAAATCGGCCCGAATGGCTAATTTATGGCTCGCAGCCCTAACCGCCTCGCAAATCCACTCTTACGGTGAAACCCGGCCGCCTTCCCTCGCACGTTGTGTGTCCCGCCCGCCCCCTTGCTTGCTTCATGAGCCATATGGACGTCGTATCTTACGGAATGTGTTGACATTAACGAATTAAATTCTATATAATTGCTGAAATATGAAATCTTATTCCTTTGACTACATTGATCTCGAAATCCTGAACATCCTCCAGGAAGATGCGGCCGTCTCTGACAAACACCTTGCGGAGAGGGTCGGCCTTTCGCCTTCTTCGGTTCTTGTCCGACTGCGGAAATTGAAGAAGGAGGGGATCATCAAGCGGTACGTGGCCATCCTCGACGAGGAGAAATTGCAGAAATCGACGGTGGCGTACGTGTTCATTACGCTCTCCCGCCACGAGGTGAAGATCGCGCAATCATTTGTGGAAAAGATCCGTGAGAACCCATATGTCATGGAATGTTCCCACATCACCGGGAAAGCGGATTACCTGTTACGAGTGGTGGCCAAGGACATTCCCCAGTATCGGGAGATCTTGATGGAACGGATCGTCCCGATGAGGGAAATCGAGTCCGTCCAGACCTGGTTCGTACTGAAAACGGAAAAGAGGGAGACGAGGCTCCCCATCTACATGGAGCTCCTCGATGCGAAGGGAGCGAAGAAGTGAAGCCGACCCACGGAACGGACACGCTGGAGCTGAAAGGGGATCTTCTCACCGAGGGAGTCCGCGCGACGACGTCGGCGCTCGAGGGGGTTGGGACGATCTACAAGGAGCAGAACCACGGCCTGTTCGGGTGGGACTTCGAGGACCACGGGGAGGAAAGCCTTCCCGATGATTTTCTGCTGGGGGACGGGACGGTGGTCCAATTCCGGAAGAACAGCAGGTCGCCGTTCCTCGTGGAACGAGCGGAGGACGGAAAACTTTTTTTGCGGAAGGGCGGTGAAGCGGTCAGCCCGATCTCCTGGATTCCGAGGCCGTCCTTCTACGGGAGATCGACCAGCGACGGGACACCAATGGTGAAGATCGGCCAGATCGGCGGCGAGGACTGCTTCTTCATCTGCTACAACAACTACTGCGCGCATTTTTCGAAGCGGAAGGAATGTCTCTTCTGCAACCTTGTGGATACTTCCCGGAAGTACCGGAGCGTGATCACCCGGAAACAGGCCGACCAGATCGGCGAGACGGCCGCCGCTGCATTCCGGGAAGGAGTCGCGAGGCATATCTTGATGACGGGGGGGTGCTTCGGAAACGAAAAGGAAGTCGAGGTGGTGGAGACGATCCTCACCGCGGTCCGTAAACATACCGGGTTCGACCGGATTCCCGGTACGTTGCTGCCCTCGCCCCCCGAGGACGTCGCTTCCCTTCGAAGGTACAGGGACGCGGGGATAGAGGCGGTGGCATTCAGTCTCGAGATCTGGGACGAGCCTCTCTACCGGGCCCTCTGCCCGGGCAAGGCAGGGGATACGCCACGAAAGAAGTTCATCGAGTCACTGGAGGAAGCCGTCCGCGTGTTCGGAGCGGGCAACGTCTACGGCGTGTTCGTAATGGGGCTGGAACCGGCGGACAGCCTCCTCGATGGGGTGGACGTCCTGAGTTCCCTCGGCGCCCATGTTGTTCCCTTTGTGTGGAGCCCCAACCCCGGTTCCCGCCTGTACGGCCACCGTGCCCCGAGGGGCGCCTGGTACGCGGAGAACGTCCGGCGTTTTGCAGAAATCATCGCGTCGAAGAAGCTCCCTCCCTCGATCAATCACTGCCGGAAGTGTGACGGGAACAATATGCTCCATGACGCTCTTGATCGCACGAGGATCGAGCAGGACCCGGTGGTTTGAAACCCGTGCGGGTGCAAATTCCGCC
>CAVPWJ010000211.1:0-7159 GCA_963708955.1 uncultured delta proteobacterium | reverse complement strand
CCTTCGCATCAGTATTGGGTATCGGCGTGAATCTGATCGGCCCCACCTATCGCGGCCTGTATGACGGCACATGGGATCATGGCGTTCAGCCAAACAAGACCAAGCCACTATAGGTAGCGTATTGGTGTGCCAACCGGATAGGCAAGGTTTGTAGGTGTGGTTTCAAGACGTTCAATCCGGTTTCCCTCGGGTAATGAGGGGGTTAAGGTAACGTCCTGCCGGGTATTGACCAAGGCGGTGCAACAGCCGGGTTTAACCAGCCATCACGCCGCGCTCAGGGTGGGGGAATTTGAGGTGGCCACAAGTGGGGGAATTTGGGTGGCCATCAGGGCTCTCCAGCGGCGGCGGAGAAATGCGCAGCGTTACCGGCTGTTCGTCCATCAGACTGAGTTGTTCGCCCGCCTCCACCTGGGCGGCCGGTGCGGCCAGCAACAGCGGGCTGTACAGGTGCTGGGGAATGTGCAGGCGCGGCAAGGGCAGCCCGAAGGTGTCGGCATCGGCGCCTGCGTCAAGCGCCTTGAGCACATGGGCCAACGTGTCTTTCAGATCGATTTCGCCCACTTCCTCACGCAGTGCGCCAACGATGTGTTCCCAGCCCTGGGGCTTGAGCCGGGCGCCGTTCAAGCTTTTGCGCAGCGCTTCTACCGCTGACTTGACCACGTCCTGCGCCAGCATGGCCTCCACGCGATAGCCCATGCGCCGGCTGCCATCGGGCAGTGTTTGCATGGGAAAGTTGGCATGGTCCCGGGTGATGGACTCCAGCAGGGGCTGCTCTGTCAAAAAGGAGAGGCGGGCGCGCCGCATCGCCCTGGAAAGGGCTGCCTCCCACTGCGCCAGCACCTCATGGCGCAGGCGCTGCTGGTCTGGCCGATTCATCGGTATCCGTACCGATGGAACGCACACCCGTATGGCGTCAAACCAGCGCCCGGCCTCATCAGGCGTGACCCACAACTGCCGCATATTTTGTTGCTCGCGGTAACGCAGCGCGTGCTGAAACAGGCGCTCGGGGCTGAGGCCCGAAGATGTCATCAGAGTCTCAGTCTGGGAAAATCCGGAATTGACGATGGATGTCACGGTCAGACCCGACGGGAATATATCCCTCCCCTTGATCCATGAAATCCATGCGGCGGACTTGACGCCCATCGAACTTTCCGACGTTATTGCCCAAAATCTAAAAAAGTACATGAAAGATCCCCATGTCAGCGTGATTGTTCTCCAAACGAATTCCCCAAAAATATATCTTGTCGGTAACGTTCTCAGGCCGGGGGCGTACCCGTTACGGTATGACATGACCGTCCTTCAAGCCCTGTCTCTTGCCGGAGGGTTTACAACATTCGCTTCTCCGCGCGAGATGAAGATCATCAGTCGGGTCGAAGCGAAGCAGGAAATCCGCAAGATCAACTATTACAAAATGATCGAAGATATCGAGTTTGGCTCTTACATGCTAAAGTCTGGAGACACGATCGTAATCCCTTAAACGGGAGGAACGAGGAATGGAAGCGGCATGTACCTCATGCAAATATGGGGTATTTTCCAGGGTAAACGAATGGGGCGAAGTCGTTGTCACTAAAATTGGACTGTGCAGGCGATTTCCCCCGCAACCTTTTTCGAAAGGATCAGGATATTCAGAGTTCAATTTTCCCAGGGTCGAAACAAACGATTGGTGCGGGGAGTGGAAGGAAAGGGAAGCGTAGCGCAGGATAATCCATCCCATACCACGGCCTGTTGTATGTCATGCCTCGCCCTTCCTGCCAGACGCCTGCGTAAGTGCTCCTATGTCAATCTTCTTCATGCCGAGCAATGCGTTCATCACCCTTCGGGATTTCTCGGGATCCGGGTCATTCAACAGCTCGCCCAGCACCGTGGGGACGATCTGCCACGAGACACCGTATTTGTCTTTCAGCCATCCGCATTGTTGAGCTTTTTCGTCTCCGCCCCTGGATAACTTCCCCCAGTAATGATCCACCTCGTCCTGTGACTCGCAATTGACGACAAATGATACCGCCTCGGTGAATTTGAAATGAGGCCCCCCGTTTAACGCTACAAAATCCTGCCCATCGAGCTGGAACGCCATGGTCATTACCGTTCCCTGCGGCCTTCCGGATACCTCGGCGCTCTCTTTCCCATAGCGTGTAACAGACGTCACCCTGGAATTTTTGAAGATCGAGGTGTAGAAGCTCACTGCCTCCTCGGCATTGTCATCAAACCATGAAAATGGGGTGATTTTTTGCATGCCTTTTTCCTCCCAAGTCGGTATCAGGTGAAATCGGCCATCGGCACATTTTTCCGCGATGGGGCGATAATAAAGGCGATTTCCTTAAACATGAATCTCCTCCCTCCCGGTGATTCCGATCGATGGTCGAACACTCGAAGTAAGATGCGGTCGTCGCATGGGAAGCTCCGTGAAACGTTCTTCGCCTGCGGATCATCGATCCTTCATCATCTGCGATCATAAGGAGGAAGGGCCATGATCAAGACGGTGGGATATGCCGCGCAAGGCGCGACCGCGCCGCTGTCCGCCTTTCGTTTCGAGCGCAGGGATCCGGGGGAGAACGACGTCCGGATCGAGATCCTCCACTGCGGAGTCTGCCACTCCGACCTGCATACCGCGCGGAACGAGTGGAAGGGAACGACCTATCCCGTCGTGCCAGGCCACGAGATCGTCGGGCGGGTGTCGCAGGTGGGCTCTGGAGTGAAAGGTCTCCGGCGGGGCGATCTGGCCGCGGTCGGCTGCATGGTCGACTCGTGCCGGAGCTGTCCCGATTGCATGGAAGGGCTGGAACAGTACTGCCGCAACGAGATTATCTTCACCTACAACAGCCCTGACCGGCACACGGGCGGGATGACCTACGGCGGCTACTCGGGCTGCATCGTCGTCGACGAGAGGTTCGTCCTGCGGGTGCCGGCGAACCTCGACCTCCCCGCGGTCGCCCCGCTTCTGTGCGCGGGCATCACGACGTACTCCCCGCTGCGCCACTGGAAGGTCGGGAAGGGCGACACGGTAGGCGTGGTCGGCCTCGGGGGGCTTGGGCACATGGCGGTCAAGCTGGCCAACGCCTTCGATGCGAACGTGGTGATGTTCACGACCTCTCCGGCCAAGGCCGGAGACGCGAAGCGGCTGGGGGCCCACGAGGTAGTCATCTCGAAGAACGCCGACGAGATGAAGAAACAGGCGAACCGGTTCGACTTCATCCTGAACACGGTGTCCGCGCCGCTCGATCTCGACGCGTTCCTCAACCTGCTCCGGCGCGACGGCACGATGTGCATGGTCGGCGTCCCCCCAACGCCGCACCCGTCGCCCAACGTCGGCAACTTGATCAACTGGCGCCGGCAGATTGCCGGTTCGTTGATCGGCGGGATCCGGGAAACCCAGGAGATGCTCGATTTCTGCGGGGAGCACAACATCGTGTCCGACATCGAGCGGATCCCGATCCAGAAGATCAACGAGGCCTACGAGCGGATGCTCCGGAGCGACGTGAAATACCGCTTCGTCATCGACATGGCGTCCTTGCCGAAAGAGGAGTGAGAACGCCGAGCCCGGTTACCGGTCCGCCCATCCGGCGTCATTGCTCTTTTCCGAGAACCTCCTTCATGGCAGATGCCAGGTTGCGGATCGCGATTTCGCCATCGCCCGCAAACGAGGACCCATGCATGATGGCCAGGGTCCTCGGCTGGAGCGCCGCCAGCTTGGCCATTTGGCGCTCGGTAGTGGAACTGTAAGAGATGGAGTTCAGCAATTGCGTGGATTGAAAGTCGAGCATCGCCTTTCGGGCCCGCCCCACCACATCGGTGTCGACAAGAGGTTCCACCTCGCCGCCGTGGAGGAACAGGTCCGAAACGAACAGCGTCCGGTTTGTTTCCTCGAATAGCATCCCCGCATCCCAAGAGTGCGGCAGGTGATGGGTCGCATAGAGTCGGAACCGATGCTTCCCGGTGTCGAGAATGTCCTCTTCCAGAATCCATCGCGCCGCCCGGGACGCGAAATCGGAAACATTGACGAGTGCCCCCACGACGGTACAAAGCGGTTGTGCAAGCGGTGCCACCTGGAGCCACTCGTTCAGGGATCCGCACTCGTCCGACTCGAAATGGCTGAATCCGATCCACCGGATCGTTGCGGGGTCGATGATCCGCGCTACGGCTTCCCGTACTTTCGGGAACATGCCCCTCATGCCGGCATGAAAGAGCAGCGGTTCCCTGTCCTTGAGGAGGAAATGATTGAACTGAAGGGTGCGGCCGGATGGGATGGTCTATGCCGAAGGAAACCCGACGGTCGCAACACGGATCTCAACACTACTACCAGGACGCGAATATTCTATCGTCTCGCGGGGGTGGGAAGCGATGAGACCTTTATTGTGCTCTGTCGTCTTATTGAGCGCTTGTGCGGCATTCAGCACCATTCACCCTCGTATGGGAATGACTTTTAATGAATTGTATGGGCAGGTCGCCCGGTCGGATTGCGGGTGGCTGGAATTGGTGTCAGGAAAAGGCGACGTATCCGTGTATCACGTCGCGCTTTCCAACCCCGGTTGCAACCAAAATATCTTTTATTCCTTTCAGGAAGACCAACTCGTAAAAATCGAGCAAGGGCAGTCGCATGAACAGCGATAACCATTGAGCGAACCGACAGGTTGATGTCCTGGCGTCGAAGCTCCCGAGGTGGAGAGGTCCGGAGGTGATCAAGCGGTGGATGGCGGCGATTCCATCATCTGGATCTCCCACTCGTCCCGGGACCGATCATACCGCAGGATGTAGCGGGCGCCGTTGGAGCCGTCGAGCTTAACGTACTCGTGATCCTCCCCCCGCCACCGGTCCAGGACGCGCACCACCTCGATCCGGCGCTCCCCGAGCAGGAAGGCTCGGGGCGTCTCCTCCGCCCTGTACCCTTCGTAGCAGACCACGCGGACCTTCATCCCCCGCCCCCTCCGTCGACCGCGATGGGTGCGCGCCGTTCCGAGTCCTTATTGTATTTCCGAATCGGGCGGGAGTGGCCCGCATTCGCGATCACTCCTCGCGTTTTTCATCGGGAAAGCGTGAGATGATCGGAGCGAGGAACAATGGCCACTGTGCTCGTGACCGGGGCGGGGTGCAGCGTCCGGGCACCGGCTCTCCATCAAACCGCGGCAAGCTCAACGGGGAATTTCTCGAGGATCGACTTGAGAAGACCGATCCTTTCCTTGAGCCTCGCCTCGGGCATCACCTTCGTGGCCGCGCCGATCTCACGGATGTGCTTGGCGATGACGTCCTCCAGGATTTCCCTGACAACAAGAACCTCCGTCCCTTTCAGGGTGACTTCCATGGTGCCCCTCCTTTCGAAGAGGGTCGTGCTACGGACGCCGTCCCACCCCACAATATTATTATATCCCGATGCACCCCCTCCACGCCGGTCACGCAATATTTCGATATTTCGAGGAGATCGGTCTTTCGCGCAGGGAGGGGCGAGACCTGTTCCTCAACCGGGATCGGCTTGCGGATTACCTCGGGCTCGAAGGGGAATAGCCGGTACAATCGCTGATTTGTGTGTCGGATGCCCTAAGGGGAAACGCCGGGTGAAACATATTTCCATTCGTTCTTAATTGGATTATATATTAATTTTGAATCCGGGCTTGCTGTTTCCCACTTACCTGTCATTGGGTTATACTTTAGCTGATAATTTGGGGGAGCCATATCCCATGTATTTTGATGTGGATTATACTTTGGTATGGCATCGGGGGCCGAATATCCCCATCCATTGGTGTACGGGTTATATTTTAATGTTTCTTTTGGAGCAACGGTCTCAAATTGTTTAGTGGATGGGTTATATTTCTGGTCTGCCATAGCAGATGCGCATAGTGAAAGTACCGAGATAGCGAGTGCGATGAAAAGCGCATAATATCCAATATCAATGGGCTTTTTCATATGAGCACCCCCTGCTTCTTCATCCGTCCCCCCCCCCCGTCAAACTTGGGACGGCCTGATCGATGCGCGTAAATGCAGATTGTCCCTGCCATGTCGGGAAGTCAAGCGGATAGGGATCGTGGAGCAAGCGAGAATGGCCTTTCCCCGCGTCAATCGAAACGAATCCCAAGTTTGTAAAAACTCATCTTCCATTATAGATCCTCGTCTGCACACCGCTTCAGTACTCCGCATCGGACATGGAAAGGAGAAGAACGATGTCGACCTACGTCGTCCTGATAAGGTTGACGGACCAGGGGATCCGGAATGTAAAGGAAACGACGAAGCGCGCAGAAAGATTCCATGAGATGGCGGAGAAATCGGGTGTGAAGGTCAGAGAGATCCTCTGGACCATGGGGCGCTTCGACCTCGTGCTGGTGATCGATGCACTCGATGACGAAACCATGAGCCGCCTGGCGTTGGGCTTGGGGATGTTGGGAAACGCCAAGACGGAGACGCTCAAGGCCTTTTCGGCTCAGGAGATGGACCAGATCATCATGGGGCTTCCGTAGAGGAATCCGTAGAGGAACAGGCGACGAGGAAAAACGCCGCGACACCGGGGTGGAACAGACGCTCAGGGCGAGGGAGACGAGGTGCCGGATGTGGCCTGTTCGCCGCCCGGGTCACCGCCGCCGATGTTGAATCCCGCGTCGACGTAGTGCACTTCGCCGGTCACGCCGGAAGCCCAGTCCGAAAGGAGGTACGCGGCGGCGTTCCCCACCTCGTCCTGCGTCACGTTCCGACGGAGCAAGGCGCACCGGGCGCTCTTCTCCATCAACCTGCGGAAATCGCCCACGCCGGAGGCAGCCAACGTACGGATCGGACCTGCCGAGACGGCGTTGACGCGGATCCCTTCCGGCCCGAGGTCGTGGGCGAGGTACCGGGTCGCCGCTTCGAGGGCGGCCTTCGCCACACCCATCACGTTGTAGTTCGGCACGGCGCGCACCGCCCCGAGGAAGCTCATCGTCACCATGGCCCCCCCCGGTCCCATCAGCCGGGCCGCCCGCCGGGCGCAGGCAATGAAGGAGTAGGCGGAAATATCCAGCGCGAGATGGAAGTCGGCGCGCGAGGTATCCCGGAAATTGCCTTTCAGCGAATCCCTGTTGGCAAAGGCGATGGAGTGAACAATGAAATCGAGCCGCCCCCACCGGGCCTCGGCCTTGGCGAAGAAATCGTCGATCTGGGCGTCGTCGCCGACGTCGAGCGGTTCGACGAAGCTCGACTGGTG
>CAVPWJ010000210.1:0-6349 GCA_963708955.1 uncultured delta proteobacterium | reverse complement strand
AATTGCTGCTCCGTCCCCTTGAACTCGATTACGCGTCTCTCTTCGGGTGTGAGGTCGTTGTACTTGACGTTCATGCTCACATTTTACGTCGATCGATGGCAGCTCGCCAGGTCCCGATCCACCGTGCGCTGGCGGGAAAGATACGAGTCGGTTAGCCTGGTTTCACGAATGTGGCATGTTCCAACCCCTACCACGGGCTGGCGTGCGGGCGCCATCGCCTGCGGGCTTCACTTCTGCTAGCGCGGCGTTGGCCCGAGAACTTCGCCCCTCGAAAAAAAACGCGCCCGGCAAGATTCGAACTTGCAACCCCCAGATCCGTAGTCTGGTGCTCTAATCCGTTGAGCTACGGGCGCACAGGACTCCCCACCAACCTCCACCTCGTCCACCACCGATCTTCTTAGCGTTGGCGGAAGGACTCTTCAAGGAGGCCCGTACGGCCATCGAAAAGCTCCCTGCCGGACACCGGTACGCACCGCGCCACAAAATGCGCTGTCCCTCTCCGCGGGCGAGCGGCCGGGGCGCCAGTCCGTGAGCGCACGGAGAGGGAAGAATTCGTCTCCCGCCCGACACCGCCGAGGGCAGGCTCTTCAGGCTCATGCTCCGCGCTCGAGGAGGCTCTCAGGTGACTCGTTGCTCCAACGCGCGCCGCGCGAGACGGGTCACGATGAGGGTGACACCGACGGTTGCGGCCAGGCCCACCGCGTAAAGCGTCCATTCGGCGGGAGTGCGGGAACGGCCCGCGGCGAGATTTCGCCCCAGCGAGCCGATGTAAACGTACAGGACGGTGCCCGGCATCATCCCGATCCAGGAGGCCCAGAAGTAGTCGCGAAGCGACACGCGGGTGAGGCCGAACGCGTAATTCAGCAGATTGAAGGGAAAGACGGGCGAGAGCCGCACCAGCCCAACGATCTTCCAGCCCTCCCGAGCGACGGCTTCATCGATCGCTTTGAACTTCGGCTTCGCTTCGATCCGCGCGGCGATCCAGTCGCGGGCGAGGTGTCGACCGATGAGGAACGCCGCCGTCGCGCCCAGCGTGGCGCCGATCGAAGCGTAGATCGAGCCGGCGACCAGGCCGAAGATCGCCCCCGCCCCGAGAGTCAACGCGGACCCGGGTGCGAAAAGGACAGTGGCCAGCACGTAAACGAAGATGAAGGCGATCGGGGCGATCGGACCGAGGCTGTCGATCCATGAAAGTGATCGCGTCAGGAATCCCGGGAGATCGGACATTTTCGCCAAACCGAAAATGAGGAAAACAGCGGTGATCCAGAAGATAACCCGACCGAGCCGCGGCCAGGCATTCCGAGACATCTGCTCGACTCCCGCGGCGCCACCTTCCGGAGACGCCGCCGTTTTCTTCGATCGAACCTGCGTTCGTGGTTCCCTCATCACGACGACCTCAAGGATTGGATGCTCGCCATGGACATGTGTCGCGACCAGCGGCTCGTCGAAGCGAGCGTCTCGGCGTGGCACTTCGAGCCGCGGGGACCGCCACGATCGAGATCGATCGAATCGCCGGTGGCGACGTTCTACGACGTGGCTCATCCAAGAAACGGGAAGAACGCACATCGTGGATTCACTCGGCCCCAACGTTGTTGGCCCATCCGTTCCACGTCCTGCTGGCAGGCGTGGCGGGCCGGTCTTGCCGCAAGAAACCTCCGGCGGGCCTTCCCGCGAAGCTAGGCAATGCTCACGAAGGCCCGGTTGCACCGCCGGGGCGCTTTCGCTACGCCGATGGCCGTGGACGAAAAGGCGGCCCTACGCCGCGACGAAGCCGAGCTGGTCGCGAAGGTTCGGAACGGCGACATCGCGGCCTTCGAAGACCTCGTCAAGCCCTACGAGGGTCGCGTCTATCAGGCCGTGCTGCGGATCGTACAGAATGCGGCGGAGGCCGCGGACGTCCATCAGGAAGCCTTGCTCGCCGCGTTCGAGAAGCTCGCGAGCTTCGAGGCGAGGGCGGCCTTCGGCACCTGGCTCTACCGGATCGCCGTCAACTGCGCCCTCATGCACCGAAGGGCCGCCGCCCGCGCCCCCGTGATGATCGAGGAGGATCTGCCGAAGTTCAACTGGCTCGGCATGCACGCCCGGCCCGTTGCGGATTTCACGGAATCGGCCGAGAATCCGGCGCAGCGGTCCCAGCTCCGGCGCGCACTTTCTGACGCGCTGGCGCTGCTTCCCGAAGTCGACCGCGCGGTGGTGTGGCTGAAGGACGCCGAGGGCCTCAGCCACGAAGAGATCGCCGTGGCCACGGGCCTCACGGTTTCCGCCACTCGAAGCCGCCTCCACCGCGCCCGCATGTGGTTGCGCGAGCGTCTCGAGCGATTCGCCGGAGGACAACGCTGATGCGCGTCGCGGCAAGGATGATGCGTCTCCTGGGAACGCGCACCTGCGAGGAAGTCGTCGCGGTGCTTTGCGAGTACTACGAGGGGACGCTCGAGCCGAAGCTTGCGAGGATCATCGCGAGACATCTCCGAGGTTGTGCGAGGTGCGCGGCCTTCGCCCGCACCTACCGCGAGGTGGTGAAGCTCACGGGTGAGCTACCGACCGATGAGATTCCGGAAGAGTTGTGCCTTCGCGTTCAGCGCGCGCTTCGCGAGCGTTTCGCAAGCGGAAGAAGCTGACTAGCGCGGAGCGAGCCTCAGAATCCTCCCCACTCCTCGAAGGCCCGGGTCAATCGACGAGCGCGATGATCGCCGCAAGCGCCGCGGCCAGCGGCAGCGTCACAACCCAGGCGACGAGAATCCCCGCGATGGTCCTCCAGCGTGCCTGGCCGCTCACGGCGCCGATCCCGAAGAGCGCTCCACAAGAGACGTGCGTGGTGGAAACCGGAAGGCCAAAGCGGCTGGCGAAGAGAACGAGGAACGCGGTCGTCAGGTTCGCGCTCAGCGCCTCGCCGGTGTTCATCGCCGTGATCTGGTGACTCATGGTTGCGGCGACCTGCCGTGCGCTCAAGAGGCCCCCGATCGCCATGGCGACGCCGACCAGCAGAATTCCGGACGACGGAGCGAGAAGGCTGGTCGCGAAAAGAAGCGCGACGATCTTCGGCGTATCGTTGACTCCCCGCGCGAAGCTCACGGCCGAGGCCGAAAGGCAATGGAGCGCGGTGATCAGTCTCCCTTCCGTGATGGCGGTAGCACCCCCGGCGAAGCGCGCCTCACAGGCATCGGTAGTGTCGACGGCGATCGACGGAATCGAGACGACCGACGCGGCGCCGTTCCCAATGGCGGTCACGAGCGCCTCTTGTCCGACACAGACGCACCGTTCCTGCTCGAGGCCGAATCCGCGACGGAACCGTGCGAAGCTCAGGTGCTGCGTGCCCGCCAGCGCGGCCGCCAGAATCGGACTTCCGATGAGCGGCATGATGAACATGCTCTGCAACCGGCCGACGTTCACGCCCGAGCTCGCGGCCACGAAACCGGCTCCGAGCAGTGCCCCGACGAGCGCATGCGTCGTCGAGATCGGGAAGCCGAATCTCGTCGCCAGGAGCACCGTGACACCTGCCGCGATACCGACGTTCGCCAAGAAGCGTGGATCGGCGGCGACGGAGTCTGGGACCAGTCCCTTGCCGCTGAAGGCCGTGATCAGAGCCGAGCCGAACCAGAGGCCGGCGAGCGAGCCGAGGAAAGTCGCCACGGTGGCGAGAATGATCGCGGAGCGATAGCCGAGCGTGCCGCTCCCGTACAGCGTGGCGACGCCCTTGAAGTTGTCGTTGGCGCCGTTGGAATAGGCGAGCTGCAGGACCGCCAGCGCGAGAAGCCCCAGGGTCGTCACTCGCGTCCTCCCACGGTCTCTCCGCCGCAGCTCGATCCGGCCCCGGCGGCGCAACCGAAGCAGTGCCGAGCCGTGGCGATCGGCGCCGCGGCGAGATCCTCGAAGCTCGTGATCTCGAAAAGCGTGCGTCCGCGGCCCCCGGCCGGGATCTCGAGCATCTGGTTGAAGTCACAGTCGTAGAGCTTGCCGTCCCACCCGACGCTCACGAGCGAGCGGCACATGACGCCCTCGACGGCCGCGGGATTGAAGTGGTTTACGAGGAGACCCATGTACTCCTCGTGCTTGCCGGAACGCGCGAGCTGATCCGCGAACCGCTTGATCGGCATGTTGGTGATCGTCAAGAGACGGTGGAACTCGATCCCGAAGTGGGCCTTCAGCTCGCGCTTGTAGTCCGCTTCGAGCTTCGCCTGCGGCGGGGGAAGAAATGCGCCGAGCGGGTTGTAAACGAGGTTCAGGACGAGCGGCGACGACGGCCTTCCGTAGCCCAGCCGATTCAGCCGTAGGAGCGCTTCGACGCTCTTGTCGAAGACCCCGTGACCACGCTGCCGATCGACGTTCTTCGCGGTGTGGCAGGGAAGCGAGCTGATCACCTCGACCCGGTTCTCGGCGAGAAACTCGGGCAGCCGCTCCATGCCAGGTTCGAGGAGGACCGTCAGGTTGCAGCGGTCGATCACTCTCAGCCCGAGCTGGCGAGCGCCCTTGACGAGATGGAAGAAGTTGGGATTCAGCTCAGGAGCGCCGCCGGTCAAATCCACGGTCTCCACGCCCGAGAGCCGCGAGAGGACCTCGATCACCCGCTCGGCAGTCCCCCGCGTCATGATCTCCTCACGCTTCGGTCCCGCCTCGACGTGGCAATGGTGGCAAGCCTGGTTGCAGAGCTTGCCGACGTTCACCTGGACGGTCTCAACTCTCTGCCGCCGGAGAGGTCCGAGGCCATGGCGCCGCAGCACATCGTCGAAGCTCGGCAAACGACTTTCCGAGCTCACGGGTCGCTCGTCGAGGATCATTCCCAGCTCCATGCGCGCGCTTCCTAACAGCAGGAACCGGGCTCGCAGCACGATCCGGCGGCTTCCGTCGTCGCTCGGTATTCGAGTCCCTTCGTCTCCCGGGGATGGCGGACCGCGTCGCGCGAGCAGTCGAAGGGTTTTACCTCCGCGGGGTCCACCGGCACGCGCGGCTCGACCGCAAGGATGTCCGCCGCGTAGGGCTCACGCGTGTAGAGGCGGAAGGTCTTCTCGCAAACCGCCATCGGAACGCCGCGGACGAGCGTGTGCCCGTCGTCGTCCTTCACCTCGCTCCACGGGCCGCGGTAGATGACCGCCTGATTGTGGTCCCAGCAGGGCCCCTGCTTTCCTTTGAAGGCCCGAAGCGTGACCGAGCGAAACTCGATGCCTTCCACCGTACGCCACGGCTGCTCATCACGACTGAGAATCTCGATGCCGTGAAAGCCGGCGTCCGCGAAAGCCTCGACGAGCTTCCGTTCTTGGAACGCGCCGGAGATGCAGCCCGACCAGAGATCAGGATCCTTCTTCAGATGCTCGGGGACTTCTTCGTCGGCGACGATGTCCGAGATGACCACCCGTCCCCCGCTTCGGAGCACCCGGAAGATCTCCCCGAAAAGCGACCGCTTGTACTCGTCCGCGACGAGGTTCAGAACGCAGTTCGACACGACGACGTCGATCGACTGGTCGGCGACGAGCGGACGCTGCGCCCGTTGCGCCACGAGGTGGTTCTCGAAGGCGAGCAGATCCTCCGCCGAGCCGATCGGATGCTTTCGGAGGTAGGCATCGATGGCGCCGAAATCCGTCCTCAGGTCTTGGATCTTGCCGCGGCGGAACTCGACGTTGTCGTAGCCGAGCCGGGCGGCGACCTCAGCCCGGTGGCGGCCGGCAAGCGCGAGCATCTCGTCGTTGAAGTCCACGCCGATCACCCGCCCGAGGGGACCGACGATCTGGGCGGCGATATAGCAGATCTTGCCCGAGCCCGAGCCGAGATCGACAACGGTTTCGCCAACGGCGAGATGGCGCGACGGATCGCCGCACCCGTAGTCGCGCTCGAGGATCTCGGCCGGGATGACGTCGAGGTAGCGCTGATCATACTCGACCGGACAACAGAGCGCGGATTCCCGGGCGCGTGCGGCTTGTCCATAGCGTTCGGAGACCTGTCGCTCGACGTCGATGCCTTGACCCGTCATTCCGTTCATCCTTCGGACCCCCCGATTCCGTTCATGTCTCCGCTCTCCCGAGTGATTGATTCTTCTGAAAGGAACCACCAAGGCAGATCGGCCGCCCGTCGCCGTGATTGCACGGGGGCTGCCACTTGGGTAGCTTCTTCTCGTGGCGCCACGTTCGCTTGGATGCAGCACATCGTGCCAGCGTCGCAGCGCGTTTCCTCCCAGCGAGCTGACCACCGCCTTGCAACGGGGAGCCCCTACTCACGCACGAAGGCGAGGCGGGACTTCTCCGCCGCCTCGCGGATCTCGCCGCAGATCGCCCGGCGGTAGTCCTCGGCGAGACCCTCGCGCAGAATCGACTACGTTCTGCGAGGCAGGATGGCGAAGCGTAGATGCGAGAAAGAAACG
>CAVPWJ010000209.1:0-6108 GCA_963708955.1 uncultured delta proteobacterium | reverse complement strand
TGCTCTATTGCTGCCGTACGCGGAGCGAGCACGGGACGGCTGGTATCCGGCGGCGGAATGAGAGAGTCTCTCGCGTCGGATGAACCGCGCCCTCGATATCACGACTTCCGTTCTCGCCACGCTCGCCCGGCTCGGCCAGGGTGCGTTCGTCGGACCGCTCGGGCCGCGGCCCGAGAAGCCGCTCGAGCTCTACGAGTTCGAGGCCTGCCCGTTCTGTCGTAAAGTGCGCGAGGCGCTCTCGATGCTCGATCTCGACGCCACGGTGTATCCATGCCCGAAGCGCGGCCCACGCTTTCGCGCGGAGGTCGAGCGGCGCGGGGGCAAGCAGCAGTTCCCGTATCTGATCGACCCCAACGCCGGCGTCGGGATGTACGAGTCGGACGACATCGTCCGCCACCTCTTCGAGCGCTACGGCTCGGGCCGCCCGCCGCTCGCGCTCAGGCTGGGGCCGCTGACCGACGCGAGCGCCGCCGTGGCCGGAGCCGCGCGGCTCGGCGCCGGCAGATCCTACCGGCCGTCGAAGCCGCCCGAGCAGCCGCTCGAGCTGTGGAGCTTCGAAGCTTCGCCGTTCTGCCGCATCGTCCGTGAAGCGCTTTGCGAGCTCGAGATCCCCTACGCGCTCCACAACGTGGCGAGAGGAAGCCCGCGACGCGAAGCGTTCGTCGCTCGCTCGGGAAGGATGATGGTTCCGTATCTCGTCGATCCGAACCAGAACGTGACGATGTTCGAATCCGCGGACATCGTCGCGTATCTGAACCACACGTACGCAGGAGGATGACCCCATGGGAGTGAAGACCGGTGACAAGGGCCGCCACCAGCGCGGGCGCCGCAAGAAGCTCGCCCGGCGCTTGGACATGCGAGCGCTGCGCAAGCAGCGTTGCGAGGAGGCCGCGAAGCAGAAACCCGCCGAGGCAGCCGCGGCGCAATGAAGCTCTACGTCTGGCGCAAGGCTCCGAACCCGCGGCGCACGCTCATCTACCTTGCCGAGAAGGGCATCGACGTGCCGCTCGAAGACGTCGGCGGCGGCAAGGGCCGGCTCAAGCCGGAGTACGTCGCCCGCTATCCGCAGGCGACCGTGCCGATGCTCGAGCTCGACGACGGCACGCAGATCGGCGAGGCCATGGCCATCTGTCGTTACTTCGAGGAAATCCATCCCGAGCCGGCGCTCATGGGCGTCGACGCACGCGACAAGGCGATCGTCGAGATGTGGGAGCGGCGCGCCTACGAGGAGGGCTTGCTGGCGGTCGCCGAGGTGCTCCGTAACCGCCACCCGCTGTTCGCCGACCGCGGCTTGCCCGGCGCCGTCGGACCGATCCCGCAGATCCCCGCGCTGGTCGAGCGGGGGAAGCAGCGGGCCGAGCTGTTCTTCCGCAAGTTCGACGCCCAGTTGCGCGACAAGCCGTTCGTCGCGGGCGAGCGATTCACCGTGGCGGACGCGACGACGCTCGCGGTCGTCGACTTCGCGGCGAGCTGCGAGCTGAAGATGTCCGCGGACTGCACGAGCTTGCGGCGTTGGTACGAGAGCGTCTCGCAGCGGCCGAGCGCAAAGCCGGGCTTCGCGTAGCCTGCGTGAACGGCGAGGAGCTCGACGCGCTGCGAGTCGAGGCCGCCGGGCTCGACCGCTGGCGGTTGGTGGAGGATCGCCGAACCGAGTGCGCGGAGCCGTAGAAAAGGCATTCCGCTGGGCAGAGCCATCGAGCCGATGAGCCGCTCACCGAGAAAGCCTCGGAGCCGGGCGATCCCGATGAGCGGCCTGCTCCGACTGCCTCTTCCGCGACAGCAGCCACCCTCGAAAGTCGCCGCCAAGGGCTGCGCGGTGATCGGGCGGCGCGCGCTCTCACCCGATGCTGCCGTGCCACAATCGCTTGCGGCGCGCGCTCGGTCGTGACCTGATAGCGGTGTGGCGCTGTGGCGCGAAAAGGACGCGGCTCACCCGCGCAATTGTTGGGACGGTGCTCGTGAGCTTGACGCACTGCTAAGTGAAGACGACCCGCCCGTGTTCCTAATCGAGCACGCCAAGGGGAGGTCTGCCTTCTTGCTCACGTGCGATCACGCCGGACGCGAGATTCCTCACAAACTGGCCGGCTTGAGCCTTTCCGAGCACGAGCTTTCCACGCACGTGGCCTGGGACCTAGGCGTGGCCGAGCTGGGACGGCGGCTCTCCGCCCGCCTCGACGCGTTCTTGATCATGCACAACTACTCGCGACTAGTGATCGACGCGAACCGACCGCCAGGCGCACCCGATTCGATTTCCACGCTCTGCGAGCGCACCCGAATCGCGGCAAACGAGGGGCTCTCGTCCAGCGACGCTCGCAAACGGTTCGAGGAGGTATTCCAGCCTTACCACCAGCGCATTCGCGACGAGCTGGATGCGCGTAGCGCACGGGCATGCCCCAGTGTGTTGGTCGCGCTGCACAGCTTTACGCCCGTCTACATGGACGAAGGGCGGCGCTGGCACGTCGGCGTGCTGTACGGCCGCGATCCGCGACTCGGCCGGCTGGTGTGGGAGGGGTTGAGCAGCGATGGCGCACTCATCGTCGGGGACAACCAGCCGTATTCGGTGAGCGATGCCAGCGACTACACGATCATCGTGCACGGCGAGCAGCGCGGCATTCCGCATGTGGAGCTCGAGATCCGGCAGGACCTGCTCGCAAGCGAATCCGACGTGCGGAGTTGGGCCGAGCGCCTTGGAGGCGTTCTGGAGGAGGCGGTGCCGCACTTGTTTCCAACGTGATTGGTTCCGTGGCCCGGCGGCATAGATGCGCCGATTGCTGGTCTGCAGGAAATCGTCGACCCGGATCCCGACCGCTTTTCTCGTTACGCCGCCACCGCGGCGTGGGCCTCGCGCTCGAGCGCGGCCTCGAGCACCTCTCCGATCGTAGAGACCGCGTGGAAGCGCATCTTGCCGCGCACCTCGGCCGGGATCTCCTCGAGGTCCGCCGCGTTCTGCTCGGGCAGGATCACCTCGCTCAGGCCCGCCGCCAGCGCGGCCAGCACCTTCTGCTTCAATCCGCCGATCGGCAGCACCTTGCCCTGTAGCGTGATCTCGCCGGTCATACCGACGCTCGCCTTGACGGACCGCCCGGTGAGCAGCGAAGCGATGGCCGTCGTCATCGTCACGCCTGCGCTCGGCCCGTCCTTGGGCGTCGCGCCTGCCGGCACGTGGACATGGAAGTCGCGATTCTTGAAGCTCCGCTCGTCGACGCCGAGCGAGGCGGCGTGACTGCGGACGTAGGTGAGCGCGATTCTCGCCGACTCCTTCATGACGTCGCCGAGCTGGCCGGTGAGCACGAGTTGCCCGGTTCCCGGCATCGTCGCCGCCTCCACGAACAACACCTCACCACCCGCCCCGGTGACGGCGAGACCCGTCGCCACTCCCGGCGTCGCGGTGCGCGCCGCGACCTCCTGGCGGAACTTCTTCTGGCCGAGCGCCGAGCGGAGGAATACCTCGTCGATCTGGATCCCGCTCTCGCCGCCGGCGACGCGTGTCGCGGCTCGGCGCAGCAGCTTGCCGATCTCCCGCTCGAGCTGACGGACGCCCGCCTCGCGGGTGTAGTCCGCGATCAGCAGCCGCAGCAGCGAGTCTTCGATGACGACCTCTTCGGCGCGCAGCCCGTTCCGCTCGACCTGTCGCGGCCAGAGATAGCCGCGCGCGATCGCCAGCTTCTCCTCGGTCGTGTAGCCGTCGAACCGGATGGTCTCGAGGCGGTCGAGCAGCGCCGCGGGAATCGTGTCGACCACGTTCGCCGTGGCGATGAACAGCACGTGGGAGAGGTCGAGCTCGACGTCGAGATAGTGGTCGCGGAAGGTGTGGTTCTGCGCCGGGTCGAGCACCTCGAGCAGCGCGGCCGCGGGATCTCCGCGCCAGTCGGCGCCGATCTTGTCGACCTCGTCGAGCAGGATCACGGGATTCATGGTGCCGGCATCGCGCAGCGCGCGCACCAGCCGGCCCGGCATCGAGCCGATGTAGGTGCGTCGGTGGCCGCGGATCTCCGCCTCGTCACGCACCCCGCCGAGCGAGATGCGCACGAACTTCCGCCCCGTCGCGCGGGCGATCGATTCACCGATCGACGTCTTGCCGGTGCCCGGAGGCCCGACGAACGCGAGGATCGCGCCCGACTGCCTGTCGTCGGCGATGCCGCGGTCCGCGCGCAGCTTTCGCACCGCGAGATACTCGGTGATGCGCCGCTTCACGTCTTCCAGCCCCGCGTGATCGGTGTCGAGCACGCTCTGCGCGTTCGCGGGATCGAGCCGCTCCTCGGAGCGGGATGACCACGGGACCGACAGCAGCCAGTCGAGGTAGTTGCGAATGGTGGACAACTCGGGGCTCTGCTCGCCGATGCGCTCGAGCCGGTCGAGCTCGCGCTCGGCCTGCAGGCGTACGCCGTCCGGCATGCCGGCGGCGGCGATCTTCTGACGATAGTCGTCGGAGACGGACTCGCTGTCCTCGCCGAGCTCCTTACGGATGGAGTCCATTTGCTTGCGCAGGAAGAAGTCGCGTTGCTGCTTCTGCGTGCCCGACTCGACGTCGTCATGGATGCGCTTGCGAACTTGCAGCTCGACTAGGCGGCCGCGCTGCAGCTCGACCGAGAGCTTCAGGCGCTCGACCACGTCGAGGGTCTCGAGCAACTGCACCTTCTGTTCGAAAGTCAGGTCCGGAGAGTATCCGCCCGTGTCGGCGAGCGCCCCCGGCTCGTTGACCGAGCGCAGGAACGCCGCGATCCGTCCGTCGTCGCCGCGGATCTCCAGAATCTCTTGCACGACGGCTCGGTACTCTCGCTCGAGATCGGCCGTCTGCGGCTTCGGCGGTGTGAGGTCGGGAGCCTCCTCCACCTCCACCTGCAGGCTGCCGTCGGGGCCGGGCCGAGCGGCGCCGACGAGGCCGCGAACGAGCCCGCTGAGGGCAATCGCGTGACCTCGGCCGGGAAGGCGCACCCGGTCGGTGACCGAGGCCACCACACCGACCTTGGCATAGTCCGTCCCGTGGCGAGGGACGAGCAAAACCCGTTCATCTTCGCCTACATCGACGGAGAGCGTGACCGTCATGCCGGGGAAAACGACCCCTTCGTCGAGCGGCACCAGACGTAGGAGATTTTTCATGAGGCGAAGGTAACCACGCGCTTGAGGTTATCAACGATCGAGATCGTTCATAGATTGCCGCCATGCCGGATCGGGATTCACAGGCTTACGAGACGTGGCGGCTCTTCATCCAGGTCCTCGCGGTCGAGCGCTCACGGCTGCCGACGATCGTCTCCGAGATCGACCCGATCAGGGGCGCTCCGCACCAGGTCGATGAAGGTCGCGAAGAACGTTCGCTCTTCGGTCGAAGGCTAGGTGCTGAAGAGTGGCCGCACGTTGTACCTGCTCGGGGCTTGCGAGAAGACCCTCAGTTTTTGTCTTCTTGATGTTCTTCGTGGGTGGCCGCCGAGTGTTCGTGCTTGCCCTTCATGCCCTTCATCATCGGGCACTCTGACATGGTGCCCTTGCCCATCTGCATGTGCTGCATCATGTGCTTCGTCATCTCCTCGTCCATCTTTGCCTTTTGCGCATGCATGGCGACCCGCTGCTCCACCATCTGGGTGACGACGTCGGCCATCAGGCTCACCTTCTTGTCCTGCGGCGCGCTGTTCATCTCGGCGACATGCTTGGTGAGCTCAGCGTCTTGAGCCTCCATGTCTTCCTTCATTTTCTGTTTTTGTTTCATCATGTCCTGGCAGTGGTCCGTCATCTTGCCCTCCATCATCGTCTTCCCCTCCGCGGGCTCGGCAGATTGCGATTGGACTGGGGACCAGAGGGCCAGGGCCAAGCCGAACGCGAGGCTGGAACGGATGAGGAGGCTCGTATGCGTGTGTGTTTTCATGTTCTCTCGCTTTCTTTTTGTTTCGCTTGTGTTCGTAGTGGGGGTCCGGCTGAGCGCCTATTTCGAAGAGTGGAGCCTTCGTGCCCCCCGGGTGCCCCGGAGAGATTCACATTGTACGACGAACTCTTCGCTGATACACGCTCCACGGAGAACATCGTGGAGAGGTGGCCGAGCAAGGTCTAAGGCGCAGGATTGCTAATCCTGTGTAGGGTTCACCCCCTACCGAGGGTTCAAATCCCTCCCTCTCC
>CAVPWJ010000208.1:0-4757 GCA_963708955.1 uncultured delta proteobacterium | reverse complement strand
TATGCTGCCTGACTTCGTACGTATTGCTGGCCATCGGGCGCTGCGCTTGTTGCGGGCTCCGCGCCCATGGCCGTTGCCCCAACCGCCCAGATGGGCTCAACTCACGGCGAGACTCTACCAATCGCTGGATGAGCAACGGGGCTCACGTCACTGCGTCTGGTCGCGCATGGCCGGCAGGAGGGTTTCATGGCCGATCCGGCGCCGCTCTATTCGGTCGTCGATCGCGTCGAAGACGTGATCCCGGCCTTGTCGCGCCAGCCGGCGCCGACGAAGGTCGGCCAGGTCGGACGGATGTGAGAGAGGCCGTCATCGGGGGATGACGGCGGGGGCGCTGGGGGCGCAGGGCCCCCGCCATGGGGGAGAGACGAATGCGGATCCTGGCCTACAGCCATAATTTCGTGCGCGAAGGCGCGCCGATCATCCTGCTGCGCCTGCTGCGCGAGCTGCGCAAGCGCCACGACATCCATATCCTGAAGCTGCACCGCCCGACCGAGCCGCTCGAGGCCGAGTTCGAGCGCTACGGCATTCCGCTCAAGGAAGGGGTCAAGCTCAAGGATTACGACGTCGCGCTGTTCAACACCGTGACCGCCTCCGACATCGTGACGCCTGGAACGTACGGACCGGCACGGCCACCGCGACCTTCTGCTTCACCTTGATCCGGTCGCCCGTCCCCTCCATTCCCGTTTTCGCCGTCACCTCCCAACCAAGGGCGTCGATGCCGACGGGGACGCGGACGTCCCATCCCACTTCCTTGGCCTCGCCGGGAGCAAGGGACGCGACAAGCGGCGAAAGCTCCACGCCGCTGCTCACGTTTGCGCCGACCCGGACTTCCATCGGATGGCCTGAGCTGTTGCGCACCGTGAACACCGCCCGGAACCGGTCTGCCTCCCGGACGAGCGGAGGAAGTCCGGAGAAGAGGATCAGGTCCTGGGTGGTGCGGATGGATGCCTCCCCGGTCCCGAAGAGATCCGCGCCGGCGCTGGCGACCGCGACGATGCGGAACGAGGTCAGGGAATCGTTCAGCGGGATCTCGACCTCCGCCTCCCCGTTGTTGTCCAGGGGGACCCGGGCATTCCAGTACAGGAGCGTGTCGAAGAGCTTCCTTGTCGCCTGCTTCCCGCCGCCGCCGCCGGAGGGAAGAGCCTTGAGTCCGTAATGGCGCTTCCCGACGACCTGCATCTGCGCCGTCGAGGTTCGTACCTCGATCGGCCTCCTCCCCATCATCGCCCGCAGGAGCTGCCAGCTTTCGTTGGGCTTGAGTTCCAGGAGCCCCTCGTCCACGGCGACGACCACCGCCTCGGTTCCCTTGGGCGGGGGGCCTCCGATGACCTTCCCCACGCGGATCTTGACCCGCACCTTCTCGCGGATCTTGTAGACGTCCTTCTCCGGGGCGACCCCCACCTTGAGCTCGTGGGCCTTCCACCCGACATTGATCTCCGCGATCCCCAGCTTGTACGCCGGCTTGCCGAGGTCGATCATGGCCGTGGGAGAGGGGGAGCCCGCGATACGTCCCCGCACGCACAGAGCGGACACGAAGACGTTCGGGGCGTGGTTGTATTTCACCGGGATTTCGATTACCGGCTCCTTCCCCGAAAGCTTCTTGAGGGAGGCGTCGACGATCCCTTCCCGTTCCACGGTGACCAGCGCGGTTGCTTCCCGGAAAGGCATCCGCACCTGGAACTTGGCCGTCTCCCCGGGCTCGTACCGCTTCCTCTCCGGGAGAAGGTCGATCCGGTCGCTGTTGGAGGCCTCGAACCACCATTCGTCGCTCCCTGCCACCCAGACATCCCGGTTCGCCGCCGACTCGTTTCCCTCCTTGTCCTTGGCCGTCGCCTGCAGGATCACGTTTCCGGAAACGGGTGCCTTCGACTCGCAGATCAGCAACCCCTTGGCGTTCGTCGTTCCAGTGCACAACGTCCCGCCCAGGCGCGTTACCTCCGTGACGTGCTCGTAGGAGTAGAACCCTCCGACCAGACGCGTCCGATGCGAATAGTTCTTCCGATGGAAGAGATCGACGGTTACGGGGACGTCCGCGGCGGGCTTCCCTTTCAGGTCCAGGACCGCGACATGGAACTTGAACGCGTCTTTCGAGGCGGCCCAGGAGTCGGGCTTGATCCCGACGAGGAGTCGCGATGGCCATAGGGGAATCCTCGTGGAGACGGTCTGCGTTTCCCCGTTGGGGTCCCGATATTCAAGTTCCGCCACGAGGTCCCTGGGTATGGAGAAAAGGGGGAGCCCCTTGACCATGGTACGCAGCGCCCCGTACCGGTCCAGCGTCAGTTCCCGGACTTGCTTCGCGCGCTTTTTGTTCCCTTCCGGACCCAACGGAGCCTCATCCGCGTCTTCGTATTCCTCTCCCTCCTCGTATCTTCCACCGGCGCCCCGGGTGATCCCAACATTGACCTTCCCGTTGGCGAAGACGAACTCCCCGTAATCGGGGAACCCGACATACCGGGGCTGCACCTCCGTACGCAGTGTGACGGGAGCCTCCCCCGCGCCTCCGCCGGACAGGTAGGAGACGAGGAGGTCCAGCTCCACCTTTTTTTCCCGGATGAACGGTCCCCCCGGCGCCTGAATCGACCCTCTCATCAGGGGGACGCGATACTCCTCCACGCGGAAGGAGCCCGAAGCCCATCCCTCCGGGGAGAAGTACTCCTCGTCGCCCGTCCGGTACCCGCCCACCTCGCTACGCTGTCCGGATTTACCGGAGTCCTTCCGCAACAGGACGATCTCGTATTCACCGAGCTTTGCGTCCTGCGGAATCTTCCACGTCGTCTCGGCGCTTCCCCCGGGGTTCCATTTCAGGGGGAACTCGTACCGCTGTTCGCTTCCGCCGTGCCGGATCAGCACCGCTTTCGGCAGCTTTACCTCCTGTGGGAAGAGACCCTGCATCGAGTGTCGCCGGAGGAAGTGTTTCATGTGCACTGTATCCCCGGCACGGAAGAGTGTCCGGTCGAAAACCGTGTGGGCAATGGTCGGATCGTGATTGTACCCCCCAGGGAGTTGAAATCTCCACGGCTCGATCCCCTCATTCCAATCGGAGAAGACGAAGGTAAAGTCTTCCCGTTTTCTCGCGGTGACGAAGTGGCCGCAGAACGGGCCACAGTTCTCCATGGGCTTCTCCGGTGGGAGCTCCTGACGGATCCACGCAATTCCGCTTGCGTCCGTGTCGCCCCGCCAGAGGATCTTCCCCGCGGAGTCCCGCACGGTCACCAAGGCATCCTGGACGGGCTCTCCCTTGTCCAGCGTGGTGACCCAGACGATCGACGATTCCCTGCCCCACTTGAAGTGGGCCGACAGATTCGTGACAAGGGCAGCGGTGGAGACATACATCGGCTCGTCGGCGCCGAACAGGGCGGATCCCAGGATGCGGCTCTCCATCTCCACCACGTAAAAACCCGCCTTCGGTAGCGGGATCCCCACAACCTCAAATGCCTTTTCCCCGTTGGGCTTCGGGATCGAAAATGTCTTCGTGCCGGAGGTGCCGGACAGAAGCGAGGCGCGCCCGGGGGGCCATGGAGTATGCTGCGCCCTCACGATCTTCCGCATCCACTCGACGATCTTCTCCTCCCGGTCCGTCGGGATGTCACGAAGCCGCCCTTGCAGCCCGGCGGAGAGATTCTCTCCTTTCTCCTTTTCGTCGACTTCGAGCATTTGCGTCTTGACCTGCGCTTCCAGGTTCCGAAGGGTCACCGGGAGGACGGGGTCCGAGAGTTCAATAATCCCGAAAGGGGCTGGGAACTTCGCCAGCGGAGGGAAGGCGTCGGTCGCAACGGCCAGCGGGAACTTGTCGGCATTGGCAAGGTGCCGGTCCGCGTCATCCCGCACGTCTTTCGGCAGGTGAAGGGTGAACTTCGCATTTTCCGGAAAGGGGCCCTTGAACTCCACGGAATGGACGAACTCCGCATCTTCCCCCTCTCTCCCCAGGGAGTGTTTGTACGTCTTTCCTTCCGGACCCTTGAGCGCAACCTTTTCCGCCAGTCCCCGGGCGACGGGAGCGGAGAAATGCAAGTACATCGGGAGCAGGGGGATGCAGGCGGCGTTTGGATTCTCCCGGCGGCAACGGAAGAAAGCCGCGAAAGGGCCTCTCGACTGGAAGTGAAGAATCTGTGGTTCGTCGGTGGCGATGCCTGTCCTGCTCCGGATCCCTTTCCCCCAGACGAGATTCACTTTCGTCTCCGCGGGGAACCGTTGTTTCGCCCGGATGAAAACGATCCGAGTGTCGTCGTAGAGATCCTTCCGCTTTCGGAATTCGAGGGTGGTCTTTTTCCCGTACATCTCCCGGCAAAGAGCGACAAAGACATGCTCAGGGACCGCATCGAGAAGTTGTTTCCTCTCCGCCCCCGGTACGAACGCCACGCCGACTTTCTCATGGATGCCCTCCACGGAAAATGTCGCGTTCGCGAGGATCGACTCCCCGTCGGCCTCCGCGTCGAGCAGGAGGAGGAAAATCTGCTCCTCGTCCACGGAAGTGTTTCCTTCCCGGGGAATCGAGAAGAGAACCGCGGGGCCCCCCGTGGAGAAAGAGTATTTCTGCCGCCCCCCGATCGCTCTCCCCGACAACGTCGTCAGCCCGTTTTTCAGCGAGAAGTCGCACCGGATCCCTGCGGGGAGGTCCTCTTCGAAGTCGTACGCCCAGTTTCGATCGTCGGCCCAACGGCCCTTTCCCTTGACGGGGCACGAGACCTCGAAGGGGTCCGAAAGACGCGGGTCGCCGAAAGCCACCATCGGAGCGGAGAAACGGGCCGCGACCTGCC
>CAVPWJ010000207.1:0-11794 GCA_963708955.1 uncultured delta proteobacterium | reverse complement strand
AGGTCCACTGGCCGAGCTGGAAGGAGACTCGCGCCGCGACGATTGTCGTCGTGGTGGTCGTCGTGGTCTTCGCGCTGTTCCTCGGGCTCGTCGATTTCGGTCTCTCGCACGCGATTCAGCAGCTGCTGGCGAGGCGGCTGTCTTGAGCGTCTGACTCTCCGTGATGGCTATGGCGAAGAAGTGGTACGTCGTTCACACCTACTCCGGGTCCGAGCAGAGGGCCAAGGCCGCTCTCGAAGAGCGCGTGAAGTCGCTCGGCAAGGAGCAGTACTTCGGCGACGTCCTCGTGCCCGCCGAGAAGGTCAAAGAGCTCGTCAAGGGCAAGCCGAGGATCTCGTCGCGGAAGTTCTTCCCCGGTTACATCCTGGTGAATATGGAGCTGAACGACGAGACCTGGCATCTCGTCAAGTCGACGCCCAAGGTCACGGGCTTCGTCGGCGGCGCGACCGAGCCGGCCTCGGTTCCGGACGACGAAGTCGCCGGCATCGCCCATCAGATGGAGGAGGGCGCCGTCCGGCCGAAGCCAAAGATGCAGTTCGAGACCGGCGAGAGCGTCAAGGTGACCGACGGCCCGTTCCAGGACTTCAACGGCGTGGTGGATGAGGTTCGCCCCGAGAAGGGCAAGCTGAAGGTCTTGATCAGCATCTTCGGCCGCTCCACCCCGGTGGAGCTCGACTTCGTGCAAGTGGAGAAAGCGTAAATGGCCAAGAAGGTCATCGCCGAGATCAAGCTGCAGATCCCCGCCGGCCAGGCGAACCCGAGCCCCCCGGTAGGCCCGGCGCTCGGACAGCGGGGCGTGAACATCATGGAGTTCTGCAAGGCCTTCAACGCCCAGACGCAAGCCGAGCAGGGATTGATCATTCCGGTCATCATCACGGTCTACGCCGACCGTTCGTTCACGTTCATCACCAAGACGCCGCCCGCCTCCGTGCTCCTCAAGCGCGCGGCGGGCCTGGAGAAGGGCTCGGCTGAGCCGCGCAAGAAGATGCTCGGCAAGGTCACCAAGGCCCAGGTCGAGGAGATCGCCAAGAGCAAGCTTCCCGACCTGACCGCGAAAGACCTCGCGGCGGCGATTCGCACGGTGGAAGGCACGGCCCGCAGCATGGGCCTGACGGTCGTCTAGGACGACGCGGAAGATCGAAGGAGACGTTGCGATGGCGCAACACGGCAAGCGATACCAAAGCGGCGCGCAAGCGATCGATCGGGACAAGCGTTACGGGCTCGCCGAGGCAATCGGCTTGGCGATCGGCGGTCAACGCTGCAAGTTCGACGAGACCGTCGAGCTGGCGATCCGCTTGAGCGTCGATCCCCGGCAAGCCGACCAGAACGTGCGCGGCACCGTGGTGTTGCCGAACGGGACCGGCAGATCGCAGCGCGTTCTGGTGTTCGCCAAGGGCGAGAAGGCCAAGGAGGCGGCCGCGGCGGGCGCGGACTTCGTCGGCGCCGAGGACGTGGTGAAGAGGATTCAGGAAGAGAATTGGCTCGACTTCGACAAGGTCGTGGCCACCCCCGACATGATGGCGCAGGTCGGGCGCATCGGTAAGATTCTCGGTCCGCGCGGCCTGATGCCGAACCCGAAAGTGGGGACGGTGACGATGGACGTCGCCAAGACCGTCAAGGAGATCAAGGCCGGCAAGGTCGAATTCCGCGTCGACAAGGCGGGGATCGTCCATGTGCCGGTGGGCAAGGCTTCGTTCGGAGCCGGCAAGCTCGCGGAGAACGCCGAAGCGCTGCTCGCCGCGGTGCTGCGCGCCAAGCCCGCGGCCGCGAAGGGCAACTATCTGCGCTCGGTCGCGGTCTCCACGACGATGGGGCCGGGCGTGAAGGTCGACCCGCAGGCCGCGCGCAGCGCGGTGGCCGCGTAGCCGCGAGCGGCCGAGAAAGGGCAGCAGGGAGGCTTCGTGACAAGAGAAGAAAAGGTCGAGCTGGTCAGCGAGCTGGGCGACAAGATGAAAGCGGCGAAGGTGACGTTGCTCGCCCGCTACCAGGGCCTGACGGTCGCGCAGACTAACCGGTTCCGCCGCGAGCTGCGCAGTGTCGGCGGAGAGTGCAAAGTCGCGAAGAACACGCTCGCCAAGCGCGCGCTCGCCGGTACGCCCCATCAGGGGCCCGACCGTTGGCTCGAAGGACAGACCGCGCTGGTGATCGGCTACGAGGATCCCGTCGCGGTGGCCAAGGTGGTCGCCAAATGGGCGGAGAGCGAAGCCGAGAAGTTCTCGATCAAGGGGGGGATCTTCGAAGGCGAGGCGCTCGAGCCGGGTAGTGTCGTGGCGCTCTCCAAGACGCCGTCGAAGGAGGCGCTGCGGGCGCAGTTGCTCGGCGTGCTGCAGGCGCCTGCCCAGAAGCTGGTGCGGCTGCTCGCCGAGCCGGGGGCGCAGTTCGCCCGGCTGATGAATTCGCGGAAGGACAAGCTCGGCCCCGAGTCGGTGGAGTGATCGAACGGGGTCGGAGGACGCTGTCAGGACAGCGAGAATAGAGAGAGGGAGGCACAGTTCATGGCGCTTTCAGCAGAGAAGATAACGGAGCTCGTCGACACCCTGTCGGGGCTCACGGTTCTCGAGGTCTCGGGTCTCGTGAAGACGCTCGAGGAGAAGTGGGGCGTGAGCGCGGCGGCGCCGATCGCGGTGGCGGCGGCTGGCGGCCCCGGAGCGGCTGCTGCGGCGGCGGAGCCCGAGCAGGACGAGTTCACCGTGGTCCTCACCGGCTCCGGCGACAAGAAGATCCAGGTCATCAAGGTCGTGCGCGAGTTGACCAGCCTCGGCCTCAAGGAGGCCAAGGATCTCGTCGACGGCGTACCCAAGCCGGTCAAGGAAGGCATCTCCAAGAAGGAAGCGGAGGAGGTCAAGAAGAAGCTCGAGGAGGCCGGCGGCGCCGTGGAGATCAAGTAGCTTCATGCATACAAATCTTCGGTCGTCACGCCGATCGGGCGGCACGGGGGGTGCCCTCGCTGCGCGCAGCGACTGGGCCCTGCCGGGGGGGATGAGGGTCGCAAGCACGGCGAGGCCGATTCCCGGGACCGGACCCGCTCGATCGCGTCCAGACAGGCGGTCGTGCGCGCGTTGCGGCCGAATTCACGCTAACGAGGAGTATTGATGGCACCTCAGGTCGCCAACAACCTTCGCTTCCGCCGGCATTTCGGCAAGATCAAACGGGTCATCGACATCCCGAATTTGATCGACATCCAGAAGCGTTCCTACAACGAGTTTCTGCAGACGGCGGCCGCCCCAGAGGCGCGTCAGGACCTCGGACTGCAGGGCGTCTTCAAGTCCGTGTTTCCGATCAAGGACTTCAACGAGACCGCCTCCCTCGAGTTCGTCGGATATTCGCTCGGGACACCGAAGTACGACGTCGACGAATGTCATCAGCGGGGCATGACGTTCGCCGCGCCGCTCAAGGTGACGATCCAGCTGGTGATCTGGGACGTCGACGCGCAGTCCAACGCGCGCGCCATCAAGAACGTGAAGGAGCAGGAAGTCTACTTCGGGGAAATCCCGTTGATGACCCAGAATGGCACGTTCATGGTGAACGGCACCGAGCGGGTCATCGTCTCCCAGCTCCACCGCTCGCCCGGCGTGTTCTTCGACCACGACAAGGGGAAGACCCACGCCTCGGGCAAGCTCCTCTACTCCGCGCGTATCATTCCCTACCGCGGATCGTGGATCGACTTCGAGTTCGACCCGCGCGACGTCCTGTTCGTGCGCATCGATCGGCGGCGGAAGTTCCACGCCACGATTCTGCTGCGCGCGCTCGGCATGACGACCGAGAACCTCCTCAACTATTTCTACGAGAAGGACGTCATCGTCTTCGACGACCGAAAGGTCTCGAAGGCCTTCAAGCCGGGTCAATTGGCCGGCGTGAAGGCGACGCGCGACGTGCGGCATCCGACGAGCAACGAGTTGATCGTCAAGGAAGGCCGCAAGTTCACCCGCACCGCGATCAAGCAGCTCGAGGCGGCGGGCATCACGCACATCCCGATCGCTCCGGAAGAAGTCGTCGGCCGCGTGGCGGCGCACGACATCGTCGATTCCTCCACCGGCGAGATCATCCTCGAGTGCAATCAGGAGATCACGCCCGAGAAGCTGAAGCAGCTTCGCGATCGGGACATCCGCGAGATCGAGGCGCTGTTGATCGACGACCTCTTTCTCGGGCCGTCGCTGCGTAACACGCTGCTCCAAGACAAGATCAACACCCCCGAAGAGGCGATCCTCGAGATCTACAAGCGCCTGCGCCCGGGCGACCCGCCCACGCTCGAGACCGCGACCAGCTTCTTCAACAACCTCTTCTTCAATCCCGAGCGCTACGATCTCTCGAAGGTCGGGCGGCTGAAGCTCAACCACAAGCTCCGGCAGAACGTGCCGCTCGAGCAGGGAACGCTGCGCCGCGAGGACATCCTCGAGGTCGTGCGTTATCTGATGGACCTCAAGAACGGCAACGGCCAGGTCGACGACATCGACCACCTCGGCAACCGGCGGATTCGCGCCGTCGGCGAGCTCGTCGAGAACCAGTACCGCATCGGCCTCGTGCGCATGGAGCGGGCGATCAAGGAGCGCATGAGCCTGCAGGACATCGAGACGCTGATGCCGCAGGAGCTGATCAACTACAAGCCGGTGTCGGCGGTCGTCAAGGAGTTCTTCGGCTCGTCGCAGCTCTCGCAGTTCATGGATCAGACGAACCCGCTCTCCGAGATCACCCACAAGCGCCGGCTCTCCGCGCTCGGCCCGGGCGGCCTCACCCGCGAGCGCGCTGGTTTCGAGGTGCGCGACGTCCACCCCACGCACTACGGGCGCGTGTGTCCGATCGAGACTCCGGAAGGGCCGAACATCGGACTGATCGCCAGCCTGTCGACATACGCCCGCGTCAACGACTTCGGCTTCATCGAGACCCCGTACCGCGCGGTCGAGGGCGGGCGGGTGACCGACCGCATCCGCTACCTGTCGGCGCTCGAGGAAGAAGACTTCGTCATCGCGCAGGCCAATGCCCCGCTCGATGCGCGGGGGCACTTCACCACCGACATCGTGACGGTGCGCAAGGCGGGCGAGTTCACGACGGTTTCGCCCGAGGACGTCAACTTCATGGACGTCTCGCCGAACCAGCTCGTGTCGGTCGCGGCGAGCCTCATTCCGTTCCTCGAGAACGACGACGCCAACCGCGCGCTGATGGGCTCGAACATGCAGCGCCAGGCCGTTCCGCTGCTTCGCACCGACGCCCCGCTGGTGGGAACGGGAATGGAGCGCGTGGTCGCGCGCGACTCCGGCGTCACGGTCGTCGCCCGGCGCGACGGAACCGTCGAGAGCGTCGATTCGACGCGCATCGTCGTCAAGGCCGACAAGCTGTTCGGCGCGGCCGACCCCGGCGTCGACATCTACAACCTGATCAAGCACCAGCGCTCGAACCAGAGCACCTGCCTCAACCAGCGTCCGATCGTGCTGCCCGGCGACCGGGTGAAGGGCGGAGACGTCATCGCCGACGGCCCGTCGACCGAAATGGGCGAGCTGGCGCTCGGGCGCAACATCCTCGTCGCGTTTATGCCGTGGGGCGGATACAACTTCGAGGATTCGATCCTGATCTCGGAGCGAGTCGTCCGCGAGGATCAGTTCACCTCGGTGCATATCGAAGAATTCGAGTGCGTTGCCCGCGACACCAAGCTCGGGCCCGAAGAGGTCACCCGCGACATTCCCAACGTCGGCGAGGAGGCGCTGAAGGATCTCGACGAGTCGGGCATCATCCGCATCGGCGCGGAGGTGAAGCCGCAGGACATCCTGGTCGGCAAGATCACCCCGAAGGGTGAGACGCAGCTCTCTCCCGAAGAGAAACTGCTACGCGCGATCTTCGGCGAGAAGGCCGGCGAGGTGCGCGACACGTCGCTGCGGGTGCAGCCGGGCGTGGAAGGCACCGTGATCAGCGCGCGCGTGTTCTCCCGCAAGGGCGTCGTCAAGGACGACCGTTCCAAGCGCATCGAGGAGGACGAGGTCGCCAAGTTGAAGAAGGACCAGGGCGACGAGATCCGCATCCTGCGCGAGACCACGCTGAAGAAGGTCCGCCGGTTGTTCGTCGGCAAGGAGGCGCAGACGCGCGTCATCGACGACAATCGACGAGTGCTGCTGCAGAAGGGGAAGGAGATCGGCGACGAAGATCTCGAATCGATGCCCCCCAACTACTGGGCCGAGATCCGCATCGACAACGACGCGGCGGAAACCGAGGCGCAGCGCGCGGTCGACGCCTACAAGGAGCAAGTCGAGGCCATCCGCGTGCAGTTCGCGGAGAAGATCGAGCGGCTTAAAGCCGGGGACGAGCTGCCGCCGGGCGTCATCAAGATGGTGAAGGTCTTCGTCGCCATCAAGCGCAAGCTGCAGGTCGGCGACAAGATGGCCGGTCGCCACGGCAACAAGGGCGTGTTGTCGCGGATCCTGCCGGAAGAAGACATGCCGTACCTCGAGGACGGGACACCGGTCGACATCGTGCTCAACCCGCTCGGCGTGCCATCACGGATGAACGTCGGGCAGATCCTCGAGACGCATCTCGGCTGGGCCGCGAAGGAGCTCGGCAAGCAGCTCGGTCAGATCACCGCAGAAAGCGACGGCAAGCCCGACATCACCGCAATCCGCAAGCGCCTGCGGGAATTCTTCGGCAAGGAAGTCGGCGACTTCGTCGACGAGATCCGGGACGAGGACGTTCTCAAGCTGGCGCGCAAGTCTTCCAACGGCATCCACGTCGGCTCGCCGGTGTTCGACGGCGCCGCCGAGGAGGAGATTTTGGCGCTCCTCAAGCGAGCAGGGCTACCTCCGACCGGTCAGACCACGCTCTACGACGGCCGCACCGGCCAGGCGTTCGCCCAGCCGGTGACGGTCGGCATGATGTACATGATGAAGCTCCACCACCTGGTCGACGACAAGATCCACGCGCGCTCGACCGGCCCGTACAGTTTGGTCACGCAGCAGCCGCTCGGCGGCAAGGCGCAGTTCGGCGGCCAGCGGCTGGGCGAGATGGAGGTGTGGGCGCTCGAGGCGTACGGCGCCGCCTACAGCCTGCAGGAAATGCTGACGGTCAAGTCGGACGACGTCGTCGGTCGCACTCGGATGTACGAGGCGATCGTCAAAGGCGAGAACATCCTGGAACCCGGGCTTCCGGAATCGTTCAATGTCATGGTGAAGGAGCTCCAGTCCCTCGCCCTCGACGTGGAGCTCCTGGAAGATAAGCCCACGGGGACCTAGGGCGACAACGGCTCACAAGCAGAGGTCGAAACAGCATGGAAGATCTCTTCAGTCTCTTCGAAAAACCCAAGAACCCCGTTGCCTTCAACTCGATCCGCATCTCCATCGCCTCTCCCGAGAAGATTCGCTCGTGGAGCCACGGCGAGGTCAGGAAGCCCGAGACGATCAACTATCGGACCTTCAAGCCGGAGCGCGACGGGTTGTTCTGCGCCAAGATCTTCGGCCCGACCAAGGACTACGAGTGCAACTGCGGCAAGTACAAGCGCATGCGGCACCGCGGCGTGGTCTGCGAGAAGTGCGGCGTCGAGGTCATTCAGTCCAAGGTGCGACGTGAGCGCATGGGCCACATCGATCTCGCTACGCCGGTCGCGCACATCTGGTTTCTGAAGAGCCTGCCGTCGCGCATCGGCACGCTGCTCGACATGACGCTGAAGGACCTCGAGAAGGTTCTCTACTTCGAGTGCTACGTGGTCACCGATCCGGTCGACACGCCGCTCAAGAAGGGGCAGCTCCTGACCGAGGGCCAGTACCGCAAGGAAATGGAGAAGAACGGCCCGGGGTCGTTCCGCGCCGAGATGGGTGCCGAAGCGGCGCGCAAACTCCTGCGCGACATCGACGTCGAGGGCGAGGCGCAGAAGCTGCGCGTCGAGATGCGCGAGGCGACCAGCGAGACCAAGCGGAAGAAGATCGCCAAGCGCCTGAAGGTGATCACGGCGCTGCGCAACTCCGGCAACAAGCCCGAGTGGATGATCCTGGAGGTGGTTCCGGTCATTCCGCCCGACCTTCGCCCGCTCGTTCCGCTCGACGGCGGCCGGTTCGCGACCTCCGATCTGAACGACCTCTACCGCCGGGTGATCAACCGGAACAACCGCCTCAAGCGGCTCATCGAGCTCAACGCGCCGGAGATCATCATCCGCAACGAGAAGCGCATGCTGCAGGAGGCCGTCGACGCGCTGTTCGACAACGGCCGCCGCGGTCGCGCCATCACCGGCCCCAACAAGCGCCCGCTGAAGTCGCTTTCCGACATGCTCAAGGGCAAGAGCGGCCGCTTCCGGCAGAACCTGCTCGGCAAGCGCGTCGACTACTCCGGTCGCTCGGTCATCGTCGTCGGACCGGAACTGCGCCTGCACCAGTGCGGCCTGCCGAAGAAGATGGCGCTCGAGCTGTTCAAGCCCTTCATCTACAACAAGCTCGAAGAGCGCGGCTTCGTCACCACCATCAAGAGCGCGAAGAAGATGGTGGAGAAGGAACGCCCAGAGGTGTGGGACATCCTCGACGAGGTGATCCGCGAGCATCCGGTGCTGCTCAACCGCGCGCCGACGCTGCACCGCCTCGGCATTCAAGCCTTCGAGCCGATCCTGATCGAGGGCAAGGCGATCCAGCTGCACCCGCTCGTCTGCGCCGCGTACAACGCCGACTTCGACGGCGACCAGATGGCCGTGCACGTGCCGCTGTCGGTCGAGGCGCAGGTCGAGGCCCGCGCGCTCATGATGTCGACCAACAACATCCTGTCGCCGGCCAACGGCAAGCCGATCATCGTGCCGACGCAGGATATCGTGCTCGGCCTGTACTACATGACGCGCGAGCGGCCGGAGGCGAAGGACGCGGGAAAGCGCTTCGCGAGCCCACAAGAGGTCCGGATCGCCTACGATCACGGCGCAGTCGGTATCCACACGCCGATCAGCGTGCGCATCGCGACGCGCGGCGCACGCAGACGGACAGCGGATCGAGTCGACCGTCGGCCGCGTGCTGCTCTATGAGATCGTGCCGGCCGAGATCCCGTTCTCGGAAGTCAACCGAGTGATGAAGAAGAAGGAGCTCGGCGGATTGGTCGATCTCGCCTATCGCATGGCGGGCAACAAGGCGACGGTCATCTTCGCGGACAAGCTGAAGGACCTCGGCTTCGAATACGCGACCAAAGCCGGCATCTCGATCGCCATCAAGGACATGGTCATCACTGCGCAAAAGCCGAAGCTGCTCGAGCAGGCCCGCGGGGCGGTGCGCGAGATCGAGGATCAGTACAACAAGGGCCTCATCACCGATGGCGAGCGCTACAACAAGGTGGTCGACATCTGGGCCGAGGTCACCGATCGCGTCGCCGACGAGATGCTGCGCGAGCTCGCGACCGATACCGTGCTCGACGGCGAACGGGCAGAAGTGCACGGTCAGCAGCTTCAACCCGATCTTCATGATGGCCGACTCCGGCGCGCGCGGCAGCGCGCAGCAGATTCGCCAGCTGGCCGGTATGCGCGGCCTGATGGCCAAGCCGTCAGGCGAGATCATCGAAACCCCGATCACCGCCAACTTCCGCGAGGGGTTGACGGTGCTGCAGTACTTCATCTCGACGCACGGCGCGCGCAAGGGTCTGGCCGACACGGCGCTCAAGACCGCCAACTCCGGCTATCTCACGCGGCGCCTCGTCGACGTCGCGCAGGACTCGATCATCACCGAGGAAGACTGCGGAACGATGGACGGCATCGAGATCACGCCGCTCATGGAGGGCGGCGAGGTCATCGAGCGACTCGGCGACCGCGTGCTCGGGCGTGTTGCGCTGGAGGACATTCGCGACCCGTTCACGAAGGAAACCCTCGTGCGCGCCAACGAGGAAATCGACGAGGACAAGGTTCTGGCAATCGACGAAGCGGGTCTCGAGCGCGTGAAGATTCGCTCGGTGCTCACCTGTCAGTCGCGCCACGGCGTTTGCGGCATGTGCTACGGGCGAGACCTGGCCCGCGGCCACATCGTGAACATGGGCGAAGCGATCGGCGTGATTGCGGCGCAGTCGATCGGCGAGCCCGGCACGCAGCTGACGATGCGGACGTTCCACATCGGCGGCACCGCCAGTCGGCGCGCCGAGCAGACGGCTCTCGATGCGCGCAACGACGGCAAGGTCAAGTTCATCAACCTGCAGACCGTGGTCAGCAAGGACGGCGACCTCGTCGTGATGAATCGCAACGGCGAGGTGGCGATTGTCGAGGAGGTCGAAGGTGGCCGCGAGCGCGAGCGCGAGCGGTACCCGATCGTCTACGGCGCCCGCCTCAAGAAGAAGGGCGGTGCGCGTGTAAAAACCGGCGAGCTGCTCGCCGAGTGGGATCCGTACACCACGCCGATCCTCACCGAAATCTCGGGCGTGATCAAATTCGGCGATCTGCTCGAAGCCGTTACCATGGAGGAGCGGGTCGACGAGCGCACCGGAATGTCGACCAGGGTGGTGATCGAGTCGAAAGATCCCGACAAGCGCCCGCGCATCACCATCAAAGACGAGGAAGGTCAGACGTCGAAGCTGTCGAGCGGTGCGGAGTCGCGCTATCCGTTGCCGGTCGGCATCTACCTCAACGTGGCCGACGGCCAGCGCGTGTTCGCCGGCGATGTCATCGCCAAGATGCCGCGCGAGACCACCAAGACCAAGGACATCACCGGCGGCCTACCGCGCGTCGCCGAGTTGTTCGAGGCGCGGAAGCCCAAGGAGTTCGCCGTCATCAGCGAGATCGACGGCATCGTCAGCTTCGGCAAGGACACCAAGGGTAAGCGCAAGCTCGAAGTGACGCCGGAGATCGACGCCGAGATGCGCGTCGATCTGCGCAAGGAGTATCTGATCCCCAAAGGCAAGCACATCAGCGTGCACGAGGGCGATCGCGTACGCGCCGGCGAGGCGCTGATGGATGGGTCGTCGAATCCGCACGACATCTTGAACATCCTCGGCGAGAAGGAGCTCGCGAAGTATCTCGTCAACGAGATCCAGGAAATCTATCGGCTGCAAGGCGTGCGCATCAACGACAAGCACATCGAGGTGATCGTGCGGCAGATGCTGCGCCGCGTGCGCATCAAGGAGGTCGGCGACACCGAGTTCCTGGTCGGCGATCAGGTGGAGAAGTGGAAGTTCGAGGAAGAGCGTCAGCGCGTGCTGAAGGACGGGGGTACGCCGGCGACGGCGGAGCCCTTGCTGCTCGGCATCACCAAGGCGAGTCTCTCGACGGAGAGCTTCATCTCGGCCGCATCGTTCCAGGAAACGACCAAGGTGCTCACCGAGGCGGCCATTCAGGGCAAGCGCGACAAGCTCTCCGGCCTGAAGGAAAACGTCATCATGGGCCGGTTGATTCCGGCGGGAACGGGTCTGTCGCGCTACATGCGTATGGAGATCGAGGTCGAAGAGGTCGAGGAGGCCCCGGAGGAGATCGCCAAAAAGGCGGTGGAAGCCTGATCCGACGATCGACTCGCCCCAGCGAAGAGTCGCCCGGGCAGGGGAAACTTGACACATTTCTATACTGAGCCCATCAGCCCGCCTCGTCAACGCCTGATTCGGTAAGTCCCTCACGGAAATGGCTTTTTCCGGTCCACTACAGCCTCCAAGAATGGGCCAAAACACCAATTCTCCCCTGTAGGCTGGCTCAAAGCGCCCTTGGTTCCTAACCGAAAACGCGGCCCCGGCTGCGCGCCGCCCAACCAACACGGGCCACAGATTATTGCGTGCTCGGCGCCGTCGCAACGAGAGCGCGGATGCGCGTGCGTTCAGCAGTCAGGTCCAACCCACCCGCAACGATCTCGTCGTAAAAGGCCTCCAAGTTTCCCACCGGCGGCCATGG
>CAVPWJ010000206.1:0-4077 GCA_963708955.1 uncultured delta proteobacterium | reverse complement strand
AGGAACCCGTGCTGGGAACAGCGTCGTAAGGTCCGTTCACGGCACGAGCAGTTCATGGTCAGATGGCCAAGACCCAAGGGGCCATCTACCTGTACTTTGAGGCCTTCGAGGCGGGGACGCCGAAGGCGGAACTGCGCAACGAGAAGGTTGTGAACCTACTGACCCGGCTGGAGGAGCTGGTACACATTACCGAATACTCAACGGTTCGCAGACTGTAACATCTGGCTCCCTGGGCAGGCGAAGATGGGCGCTGGACGGTCACTGTCCGCATCCCCTCCCCTATAGACGGTGAAATTATTTTTGTGCATTATTAGAAACACCCTGTTATCGGGAGAGATGAAACATGCCTGTCGCAATCATGAATTCCCATGATCTCAGATCCTCGATCGGTTTCACTCCCGTTATCGAGCTTCGCAAGCTGAACCCCAACCCGTCGGTTCGGCTTCTTGCCAAGCTGGAAGGGAACAATCCGGGCGGCTCGGTCAAGGACCGTCCCGCGCTATTCATGATCGGGGGAGCGGAGAAACGGGGAGATCTGACTCCGGAGAAGACCATCCTGGAGCCGACCTCCGGAAACACGGGGATCGCCATCGCGATGCTGGGCGCGGCGAGCGGATATCGGGTCAAGCTGGTGATGCCCGCCTGTGTGAGCATGGAGAGACGCGCGGTCCTTTCGGCCTTCGGCGCGGAACTCGTCCTATCCCCCTTCAATGAGGGTACCGATGGCGCGATCCGGCTTGCGCACCGCATTCTCGAGGATTCACCGGACGAGTATTACATGCCGAACCAGTACGCCAACCCGGACAACGTCCGCGCCCATTACGAAACCACGGGTCCCGAGATCTATCAACAGACGGATGGGGAGATCGACTACTTCGTGGCGGGGATGGGAACGGGGGGAACGCTCATGGGTACGGGTGCGTATCTGCGCGGCAGAAAGAGGGATATCCGGATCGTCGGGGTGGAACCCAAGCCGGGCCACAAGATCCAGGGACTCAAAAGCATGAAGGAGGCCATCGTCCCGGCGATCTACCGGAAGGAGAACCTCGACGAGAAATTGATCGTAGACGACGACCCCGCGTTTGAAACCGCTCGGCGGCTTGCGGTCGAGGAAGGGCTTTTCGTCGGGATGTCGAGCGGCGCGGCCGTGGCGGGCGCCATCCAGTTGGCGAGGCGTCTTTCGTCCGGAACGATCGTGGCATTGCTACCGGACCGGGGGGACCGGTACCTGAGCACCTCCCTGTTCCGGTCCACGTGCGCAGACTGCCCTCCCTGACGGAGGGAGGAAGCACACCATGGCCCACGAACCCACCCGCGAAGAAGCCTGGGCGATCCTTGCGGAGCACGTAAAAAACCCCGGTCTCCTCTCGCACGCCCTGGCGGTCGAAGCCGTCATGCGCCATTTCGCCCGGAAGAACGGCGCGGACGAGGAACGGTGGGGCATCATCGGGCTTATCCATGACGTGGACTACGAAGAACACCCCGATGAGCATCTTGGGCACGCGCCGGAGATCCTTCGGCTCCATGGGTGGCCCGAGGAATGCGTACGGGCGGTCGCGTCCCACGGATGGGGACTGTTCACGGACGTCCCGCCGGTCAGCGACCTGGAGAAGACTCTTTTCGCGATCGACGAACTGACAGGTCTCGTCGCCGCGGCGGCACTCGTCCGGCCGTCGCGAAGCGTCCTGGACCTCCCCGTCAAGAGCGTCCTGAAGAAATGGAAGGACAAGGCGTTCGCCGCAGGGGTGGACCGCAAGGTGATCGAGAAAGGCGCGGCCATGATGGAGGTATCCCTCGAAGAACTGATCGCGGACACCATCGAGGGCATGAAGACGATCGCAGATTCGATCGGCCTCAAGGGAAACCCGGGCGGGACACCAACCACTTGAGACGTCGGCCGGATCGCGGCCTGGGACCTTTCGGTCCGGATCCGCAGCTCGGTATACATCTCCGCATACCAATTATCCATTTCGCCGGCGCAACGGCAAGACCCGGGTCGGAACGGATTTAATCGACCTTGTCGGGCGAGGATATTTCAACAGTGCAGCAACCAACCCTCCCCTATCCGTCATCAAATACCCAAAAGGATTCCCCGATGCCGGCCGGAAGGCCGCAACGGATCCGCAGGATCATTGCCGGATACCCGAGTAGGGAGGAGGAGCATATGGACCAACCGAATACGATGACGCGACGGAGTTTCCTCGCCACGACCTCCTGCCTCGGGGCGGCGCTTTGGACGGCCCGCCTTTTCCCCTTGCCCGCGATGGCCGGGGAGGTTGCATCGGCGGGACGGGTAAGCCCGCAGCCGGTGGCAGACAAGGGTTTCGCCTCGGTCCGCAAAATCGGCGACGGGGTCTACGCCACGATCTCCGATCTTTCGAAGGGCTTCGAGACGTTGTCCAACGGAGGGTTCATCGTGGGGACCGAGGCCGCCCTTCTCATCGAGGGCTTCCGGACCCCTGCCGGGGCTTCGTTCCAGGTCGACGCGCTGCGGCAGGTGAGCAAGGTTCCCGTCCGGGCCGCGCTGGATACGCACTACCACTTCGACCACACCCTGGGGAACGCGTTTTACGGCGCCCAGGGGATCGCCATCTGGGCGCACGAGAAAACGGCGCCGCTAATGGTCAAGGTGTATGGTCCCGGACAGGAGCTCGCCAGGGCGGAATTGAAAGCGGGAATCGAGAAACGAATCAAGGACGCGAAAAGCGAAACCGAGCGGGAGCATGCGAAGGGCGACCTGAACGCCATCAAGATGGTGTCCGAAAGCGTCGAATCGTCGGTGCTCTCCCTGCCCAACCGTCCGCTGGAACCGTCAAAGCTCCCGGTGACCGTCGACCTGGGGGGCATTCAGGCGGTGATCGAGTCGCATCCGGGGCATACACCGAGCGACCTGATCGTCCGGGTGCCGCAGCGAAACGTCGTCTTCACAGGAGACCTGCTGTTCAACGGCTTGTACCCCGCCACCTTCGATGCGAACCTGAGCGGCTGGCGGAAGGCGCTCGAAACATTTACTAGCTACGACAAGGAGACGCTATTCGTCCCCGGACACGGTCCCCTGTGCGGACCCGAGGGGATCGCCACCCTCCGCTCGGTTTTCGATGACCTGGCGGACCAGGCCGCGAGGATGTACAAGGCAGGGATCCCGGTGGAAGAGGCGCAGCAACGGTATACGGTGCCGGAGCGATTCAAGGGGTTCCCCATCTTCGCCTGGTCCTTCTGTATCGTGCCCACGATCGCCAAGCTCTACGAGGAGCTTAAGACCGGCGGAACATGACGTGGAGCCGGCAACAGGAGATTTATCGTCGGAATATTATTGCGCCGACCACAGGCAGTCGATAACGCCCTTCGAAAGTCTTTCACTCATCCAGACGGGCGACCCTTCCATGAATGCTTGAAGATCCTTGCTGGCGATAATATGCACCCTTCTAACCCTTTCCTTCACCTGCACATCGGCGTCCGTGAACACGATCACCGGTTGAGGCGTCAGGGAGCAGACCCCTTTCCCCGCGAGCAGATCCCGGACACAGTAGCTCTTTGCCCAGGCTTGTTCGATAAAATCCTCCCCAAAGGGATCTCCATCCCGCAACAACTTCTCGCCATGATTCGTCACAACGCCCTTATGGCTTTTCGTCTCGAACGTCAGAATCCCCTTTGGTCCAACCAGGATGTAATCGATGGTCCCTTTTTTCGTCACGAAATCGATAACCGCAAAATACGTATCCGGCAGCGCTTCCAACAAACCAGCGACGCTCTCTTCCGCTACCGACCCCTGTTTCCAATCGATCGCCCGATCGGTAAACTTCTCCGCCTTATCACTCATTGCGTCCGCCCAATGGAATATTTTCACACTAACGATCACCATGACGGTGAGACCGAGCGACGCGATCGCCTGGATGCTCCCCAAGTATCGGTAGATCCCTCCGATGGAGAGGAACAGGCAGAACAACCCGATCGCCAGATGTGAATACGGCATCTTCCGGGCGCCAAGGCCGGCCTTCAGATACGTCACCGCTCCCTTCGCGTCGGGAAAGTCAGACATGCGTTTTACCCTTCTGTAATAAATTCCCTAAGGGCTTG
>CAVPWJ010000205.1:0-20149 GCA_963708955.1 uncultured delta proteobacterium | reverse complement strand
AGGAGTCGACGGCGCGGGCCGGCCATGTCCGAGCGGCTGGCGTCGACGTGTCCGAGGAACAGCACGCTCCTGAAGGCAGGGAGCGAGCGTAGGGCGGGTCCGGGCCGATCGACCGGGACACGCCCTACCTCCGCTCGAAGACGAGGATCAGAGACCGTCGGCGAAGACGTCGTTCATGGTCTCTTTCTTGACCTTGGCGAGCTCGGGCTGGAGTGCCTTGCCGAGCGCCGCGGCATCCCAGCGGCCTTTGCCCTTCACCCGGCCGACGGAATGCCAGCTCTGCATCACCCACACCGTGCGACCGCCGACGCGGAAGACCTGGCCGTGGACGTCCTTCGCGTCGTCGCTCGCCAGCCACACGACCAGCGGCGCGATGTTGGCGGGATCGAACACGTCGAACTCGCCGGGAGCCGGCTTTTGCCCCATCAGCGCCGCGGTCGCCGGCGTGGCGTCCACCGTGAGCCGGGTGCGGGCTACCGGCACGACGGTGTTGACGGTCACGCCGTACTTCTTGAGCTCCTGGTCGACGATGCCCGAGAACGCGGCGATGGCCGCCTTGGCCGCACCGTAGTTCGACTGGCTGGCATTGCCGAGCAGGCCGGCGTCGGAGGAGGTGTTGATCACGCGCCCGTTGACCGGCTTGCCGGTCTCCTTGTTCTTGTTTCGCCAATACTCGGCGGCGTGCCGGGTGACCACGAACGTGCCCTTCAGATGCACGGCGATGACGGCATCCCAATCGTCTTCCGACATGTTGAAGAGCATGCGGTCGCGCAGGATGCCCGCGTTGTTGACGACGATGTCGACGCTCTTGAAGTTGTCGAGAGCGCACTCCAGCATGCGCTTGGCGCCCTTGAAGTCCGACACGCTGTCGCCGTTGGAGACGGCTTCGCCGCCGAGCTTCTTGATCTCGGCGACCACCTCCGCGGCCGGCCCGATGTCCTTGCCGCTGCCGTCGAATCCGCCGCCGAGGTCGTTCACCACCACCTTCGCGCCGTGCTTAGCGAGGAGCAGCGCGTGCTCGCGACCGATCCCGCGGCCGGCGCCGGTGACCAGCGCGACTCTGCCATCGAGTAGACCCATGATCACGATCCTCCTTGACTGTCTTTCGCTATCATCCGTTTCGCGCGTTTAGAACTCGCCCCGGACCGAAGATTCCTGCCCGAATCGCGAGCGGCAAGCCTATGGCGAGCCTCGCGATCAGCGCGCTCGACTATTTCTTTTTGTGCTTCTTGCCCGAGGGCTTGTTGGCCGCGGGGCTCGGCGGCGAAGCGTCGGCGTCGAGAATCGGCAGCTCGGCGGTCGGCGCAGGCCGGCCGACGACGTCGGCCACTTTGCCCGAATCGTCGAAGGCAACCTTGTAGGTGACCCAGCGATTGTACCAGTAAGTCCACTCGCGGTCCCGGAGCGAAGCCGTGCGATGGGTCGGCGGGTAGCCGAGGGAGGCAATCACCTGCTCGCGGGTCATCCCCCGCTCCACCTTGCCGCTGTCGATGGCCCGACGCACCGCCGCCGGATACGCGGCGATCCGCGGGCGAGGATCCGCGACGATCAGCACCTTGTCGAGGTACTGCTGCAGCGACTCCTCTGCGGTGCCGTACCCGTGCGTGAGCGTGATCTCGACGCCGGCGGCAACGAACGTCACCGAGTCGCGGGTCACCTTCTCGACGCGCACCGGGGTGCCCGCGGGCACGGTCTTGCCGACCCAAAAATTGGCGTCGTTGATGTTCTCGCTCTCGTAATGCAGGTTGCAGCAGGTGAAGAGACTGCGTCCCTGATACTGCCGGAGCAGCTCGGGAGAGGCCGCATGCTGGCACGCCGCCACCAGCACCGCCGCCACCGACACCCCCGCCCACCGCCAAAGCCCGCGCACACCCCACCGGGGAAGCGTCACCCCGAATTTCACCTTGCGTACAGCCATGGGTTCTCCTTGCCGACCAGCGGTTACGGTAAACAAATTCCCATTGCAACGCGACGGCAAGAGAGAAAAGATCGACGTGGAACGAAAAAAGCCGTCCCTCAAGCTTGTCGGCGGCTCGACGATCGATCCGCGGGCGCTCCAGTAGCTCGCGCCATGCGCTCGATCTCCGCGGCCTGCTCCTCGGACACCGGCATCACCGAGAGCCGCGGCAGGCGCACGAGATCGAATCCCGCGAAGCGCGGGCTTGCCTTGATGGCCGCCAGCGAAACCGCGCTCGGCAGCGCGCGCACCGGCTCGAGGTCGACGACGAGGAGCTTCGCATTCTCTTGCTTGGGATCGGGGTAGGCGTTGCTCACCGCCCGCGCCACACCGACCACCGCTTTCTCGTCGCCGGTGTGATAAATGAAAATCGAATCCTCCTTGCGGACCGCCGCCAGGTGCCTCAGCGCGAGCGGATTCTTGACGCCGTCCCACGTGGTTTTCTTCTCCGCGCGGAGGTTCGCGAACGAATAGGTCGAGGGCTCGGTCTTGAGGAGCCAGTGATGGGCCATGGGATTCCACCTCCTCCAAGGGGTTCATGAATGACGCAGCGGAATGAAGCCTTCCGGTAGTGCTCCCCTGCCCCCCCTTGCCGGACCGCGTCAATGGTGAAAAGGGGTCAGGTTGCATTTCCGCATCCGCAACGCGGGGCTCTTCTTGAAGGGGAAATGTAACCTGACCCCTTTTCAATATTCATGCACATCGAAACGCTCAAGGTATTTTGCGACGTCGTCGAGACCCGCAGCTTCTCGACCGCGGCGTCGCAGAACTTCGTCACGCAATCGGCGGTCAGTCAGCAGATCCGCGCGCTCGAGACCAAGTACGACTGCAAGCTGATCGAGCGCACGCGCGGCGCGGTGCAGGTCACGCCAGCGGGCGAGATCGTCTACCAGGCGAGCAAGGAGATCGTGCAGCGCTACCTCGAGATGGAAGGCGGCCTGCAGTCGATGAACCACCGGGTGGGCGGCACACTGCGCATCGCCACCGTGTACAGCGTCGGCCTCTACGAGCTGTCTTCGCCGCTGCGGCGCTTCCTGCGCGCCTACCCGCAGGTCAAGGTACACCTCGACTACAGCCGCTCGAACAAGATCCACGAGGACGTGCTGCGCGGCTCGATCGATCTCGGCATCGTCGCCTATCCCTCCAAGCGCCCCCACCTGGTGATCCTGCCCTTCCGCGAGGACCGTCTGGTGCTGATCTGTCATCCGCAGCATCCGCTCGCCTCCCACAAGCAGATCTCGATCAACAAGATCCACGGCGAAGCGGCGATCGGCTTCGAGCGCGACATCGTCACGCGGCGCTCGATCGATCGCGCGCTGCGCGCGCGCGGCGTGGCGCTGCGCTACGTCGCCGAGGTCGACAACATCGACACCATCAAGCGCTTCGTCGAGGTCGGCCAAGGGGTGGCAATCGTGCCCGAGCCGGCGGTTCAGTCCGAGGTGAAGAGCGAGACGCTGGTGGTGGTGCACTTCAGCGACGAGAAGATCTCGCGGCCACTGGCAATCGTCCACCGCAAGGGAAAGCAGTTCTCGCCCGCCGCCCAGCGCTTCGTGGATCTCCTGATCACCAAGAAGCCGCTCGAAGAGGTCGACGCGAAGATCAAGGCGAGCTGAGACGTCGAAAAGGGCAGCCCCCGATCTTCGTCGTTCCTCATCGAACATCGGCGGATTCTCTGGCGGCGACCGTCCGGACCGCCTCGAGAGACGTGAAAAACTCCCGGAGCTTCTCGCGCCGCGCCTCGGGCACGTAATCGATGTTCATGCGCCGCTCGTTCACCTCCCAGTACTTCTCTCGCATCACGCCCAGGAGGTCATCGCGGATCTCGGCAACGACCTTGTCGGGGATCTTGGCGAAGCTCCGCGCGATGCGCTGCGCCGCGTCCGTGTCGCAGCGCAGCAGAAAGAAGCTCGCCGCCAGCGCCTGGGCCTTCTTCACCCCGGGAAGGGGGGCGGGCGCCGTCGCGTCGTAGCGTAGCAAGCGATCGAGAAGGCCATCGCGGTTGGGAGCCTGCGCCGCCCACGCACGCTCCACCAGTACGCCGAGGTCGTGCGCGACCAGCTCGACCACGAAGGCCATCTGCTGCTCGCGGGCCGCGGCGCCGTAGTAAGCGAAGTGGTCCGCGATGGCGTCCAGCTCGTCGGGATGCTCCGCGCAGAGCGTCTCCGCGAAGGACCGGTACTGATCGAAGACGATGAAGAGCGAGCGCACGTCGCGGCGGTTGAGCGCGAGCCGTAGGAACGTGTTGAAGTAGCCGACCACCATCTCGCGCAACGTGGCGTCGGCGCGCGCCTGATTCTCGACACCGAGCTTGCGCGTCACCTCGGAGATCGCGCTCACCAGGTCGTGCATGCGAGGGATCGCCGCGCTCATCACCTGTCGGAGCTGCGATAGGATCTTCATCTCGACCCAGCTTCGGCCCGCGGCGAGCTCGGCCACCGCCTTGGAGGAGAAGCCAGGGAACAGGCCGGGGTCGGCATCGAACCAGACCACCGGCAGGGTAGCCTTTACCCTCCAGAGCTCGTGCACCACCCGTTCGAGCGACAGCACGCTTTCGATGGCGGTACTGCGGTCGGCACGGTCCACGGACCGGATAGCGACGTCGGCGACGTGCTCGATGCCTTCGGCCACCTGCGCGCGGAACGCCGGGGCGCATTCCGGGCGGAGCCTGGCGCCTTCCAGCCCGGCTCCGATCTCGGCCTCGAGCCGCCGCAACAGCGAGTTCGGATGCAGGAAGCGAAACACGTAGTAAAGATAGGGGATGACCAGCGCGAAACAGACCATCGTCAGCAGCAGCGAGCCGTGCAGCGCCAGCTCGGCGACGAACTCTTGCTTTTGGCCGTAGCCGGCCCAGATCACGCCCAGGCCGTTCACGAGGACCAGCGTCAGCATTCCGCCGTTCACCGGATCCCGGACGAACAGGTCGAGGAACTTGACCGAGTACATGTTGGCGGTGAGCGGCACCGCGATCGCCACGGTGGTGAATACCACGGCGATGATCTGGTTCGAGCTGCGGCTGAGCAGGTTCGTCAGGTGGCGCGCCTCGTTGACGTCGAAGCGCACGAGATCGGAGACGGCGCGGCCCTGCCAGGCGAGATCGGCGGCGAGCCCCGCCGCCGCGATGACGACCATGCCGCCCATCACCGTGAGCATCGCGCGCAAGAAGTCGAACGGAGGCCGGTTCATCGCGACGAATCCGTGGAACCCGGCTCAGGCCCGCAGCGCGCCCTTCAGCGCTCGATGTACGCTTTTCATGGCCTTGATGCGGGCATGGTTCTTGTCGTTGGCTTCGATCAGCACCCACGGCGCGGCCTCCGTGCTGGTTCGCTCGATCATCTCGCAGGCGGCTGCCACGTAGGCATCCCACTTCTCGCGGTTGCGCCAGTCGTCCTCGGTGAGCTTGTACTGCTTGTAGGGCGTGACCTCGCGATCCTTGAAGCGCCGAAGCTGCTCCGCGGGGCTGATCATCAACCAGAACTTGAGCACGATGATGCCGAACTCCGCGAGCTGCTCCTCGAAGGCATTGATTTCCGTGTAAGCGCGCTTCCAGTCCTCCGGGCGGCAGAAGCCCTCGATTCGCTCGACGAGCACGCGGCCATACCAGGAGCGGTCGTAGATGGTGATGCGTCCGAGGCGAGGGAGGTTTCGCCAGAACCGCCACAGATAGGGCCGCACGCGCTCTTCGTCGGTCGGAGCCGCGACCGAGTTCACCTGGTAGTTGCGCGCGTCCACCGCCGAGATCAGCCGCCGGATCGCCCCGCCCTTGCCGGCCGCATCGGGCCCTTCGAAGACCAGCAGCAGAGAGCGACGCCGGTCGCGCAGCCGACGCGACAGCAGGTTGACGCGCCCCATGTATTTCAGCAGGTCTCGCCGGTACCCGCGATCGGAAACCCGTATCGACAGATCGAGCTGCGAGATCACGTTCAGCGGTTTCGGCTTCGGTCGGTCGGGGATTCGTCTCGCCCGGGTCACGCCGCGCTCGCGGTCGAGGCGTTCGCCGAGCAGGCCGAGCAACGTCTGGGTGACGGTAAGGCTTCGGTAGCGAGCGTCGGCCGCCTCGACGATGGTCCAGGGTGCCTCCCCGGTGCTGGTGCGCCGCAGGGCGTGCTCGGAAATCTGCCGGAATCGGTCGTACTCTTTGAAGAACTTCCAGTCCTGCTTGGTGACCCGCCAGCGTTGGCGCGGGTCGGCCTCGATCTCCTTCAGGCGCTCGCGCTGGACCTCCTTCGACAGGTGCAGCCAGAACTTCACCACCAGCACGTTCTCGTTCGCGAGCATTCTCTCGAAGTCGATGATGCGGTCGAGCGCTTGATCGAGCTCGGCGGCCCCGGTGCGGCGAAACACTCGATCGATGATCGGCGTGGTGTACCAGGAGCCGAAGAGGATGCCGATCCGGCCCTGAGGCGGCAGCACCCGCCAGAAGCGCCACATCGCCGGACGCTCGCGCTCCTCGTCGCTCAGGTCCCACATCGCGTGCACTTCGATGCCGCGCGGGTCCATCCACTCGAGAAGCAGGTTCACGGTCTCGCCCTTGCCGGCGCCCTCGACGCCGCCGATCAGAATCACGACGCCGAGCGGCGACGTCGCGAGGCGCCTTTGCTCGCCGAGCAGCGCCGTGCGGATCTTCGCCGCTTCGCGCTCGAAGGCGCGCTTGCTCACGTGGTTGCCGATCTCTGCCGTCTCGAACACCGCGAGGCTCCCTATCCGACTTGGAATTCCACGGTCACGCGATAACCGATGGCCGGGCCGCCCGGCCGTCCGAGGCAGAAACTGCCGCTTCCCTCCAGCGGAAACTCCTCGTGGTGGAGATGATGAGGGCGCCCGTCGCCGGGGGTGAGGTACGTCCCATTGGTACTGTGGTCGATCAGATAGATCTCCGCCCGGCGTCGAACCACCTCGGCGTGCTCGCGCGAAACCGCTGGATCCGCGACCACGAGATCGTTGCCCTCGACTCGCCCGATGGTCAGCCGCGTCTTGTCCGGGGCCAACTCCATCACCTGCCCTTCGAGCGAGAGCGACAGACGCACCTCGTGCCGGACGGACGATCGCGACACCAGCACCGTCGAGCCCCCGACCCGCCACTGGACCTCGTGCAGCTCGACCTCCTCCTCCTTGCCGCGCAGCGGAAAGCGACCGATCGGACGCGTCCGACTGAGATCGGCCACCGAAAGCTCCGCGACGAGGTCCGCGGTCACGTAGATCTGATCGCTGCCGGCGATTCCCTGAACCCGCGAGGCGACGTTCACGGCGTCGCCGAAAACGTCGCCGCTGGCGTCCAAGGTGGAGGGACCGAAGTCGCCGCCCGAGTGGAGGCGTATACGCTCCTCCGCCGGCCATCGCTGGTTCGCCTCCGCGAGCGCTACGTACGCCGCCATGGCACCGGCCACCAGCTCCGCGGCGCTCGGGAAGACGGCCAGCACGCCGTCCCCGAGCGTCTTGACGATTCGGCCATTGTGGCGCGCGATCTCGGGAACGATCACCGAAAAACAGCGCTGGATCATCGCGTGCCCCGCCGCCTCCCCGTGCCGCTCGAAGTAGGCGGTGCTGCCGCACACGTCGACGAATAGGATCGCTGTCGGCTTGGGCTCCAAGGCTTTCCCCGGTCGGCGGCGTGAGTGCCTTCCTCGAACAGCATACTGAAACACCCGCTCGCGGCAAAGTTTTCCGGCCCGACGGGCGCCACGGCCGCGCGCCTGAGCAGTGTCCACCGAGATCGGCGCGACCCCGCCAGCGGGAGTGACCTACGCCGGAGAGGGTCAGTCCGCGGCCGGCCGCAGCTTCGCCTTGGCGAGCTCGATGATAGCCGGCAGGATCGAGAGGAAGATCACGATGACAATGACGAGATGGATGTTCTTCTCGATGTTCGGCACGCTGCGCCCGAGCGCATACCCGCCGAGCGTCAGCCCCCACACCCACACGACCCCGCCGATCACGTTGTAGGAGGCGAAGCGGCGGTACTCCATCTTGCCGACCCCCGCCACCACGGGGGCGAAGGTGCGGATGATCGGGAGGAAGCGAGCGAGAATGATCGTCTTGCCGCCGTGGCGGTCGTAGAACTGCTGGGCGCGCTCGGCGTGGCGCCTGTGGAAGAACAACGAGTCTTCGCGGTTGAAGATCCTCGGACCGATCTTCCAGCCGAGATAGTAGCCAAGCTGGTCGCCGCTCACCGCCGCGACGGTGAGCAACGCGACCACGGAGACGATGTCGAGCGTGCCGGCGGCGGCGAAGATCCCGGCCGTCACCAGCAGCGAGTCTCCGGGGAGGAAGAATCCGAACATCAGACCGGTCTCGGTGAAGACGATCACGGTGAGGAGCGCGAGCCCGCCCCACTCGACGATGCCGCGCACGTCGTAGAGCTGGTGGAGCAACGAAAGGATCGAATCGAGCATGGCTCGCCGCCTCTAGCAGGGGTTTCGCCGCGGGTCCATTGCGCCTCCGAAAGCGCGTCGCTTTTCGGCGTTTCGCTTGCTACGCTCCGCGCATGGGGCGACTCTTGCGATTCGCCGCGGCGCTGGTCGTCGTCGCCGCAGCCGGCGCCTGCTCCTCGCCGCGGCACCCGAGCCGCGCCGCCACCCTGCAGGCGCAGCCCGCGCCGCGCCTGTCGCTCGACCCCGAGCTCTCGCCGGTTCCTTTCCGCTGGCTCGCCGCCGACGCCGTGCTCGTGGAACCGAAGGTCGGCGAACGGAAGCTCGCGAGCTTCGGTAACTACGTCAGACGCGCCGCGCAGCAGCTCGAGCACGCGCGGCTCTCGGTCTGGGACGACGAGGCCGCGTGGAAGCTCGCTGGCACGCAGATAGACGGAGAGCAAGCGCTCGCGCACAGGCGAGCGGATTACGTCAAGGAGTCGTCTCTTCCCGAGCCGGCCGACCGCTACCTGGTGTTCCGCTCGAACGGCGAGCTCGTCTACCAACGCGATTTTCGCTCCTGGCCACTGACCGACCTCGATTGAGTTGTCCTGAGCGTCGTGCACCTGATGGATGAGCCTCGGCCCGCCGCAATTTCACGCGCTTACGTGCGGGCTTCTCGGTAGACATTGAATGGGCACCACCGATCGGATCGAAGCGCGACTGCGCGAGGCGCTGGCTCCCGCTCACCTCGAGATCCTCGACGACGGCGCGAAGCACGCCGGCCATGCCGGCGCGGCCGGTGGAGGCGGCCATTTTTCGGTGGTGATCGTCGCGGGGGCCTTTCGCGGCCACTCGGCGATCGAGCGGCACCGCGCGGTCTACCAAGCGCTCGGCGACCTGCTGGAGCGCGAGGTGCACGCCCTCGCGCTCCAGACCTTCGATCCGGAGGAATGGGCGCGGGTCGGTTGATTTCGCCGGGTGGGTGGTATTGCATTCCCCGCGCGGACTTCGAACCAGTGATTCTCGACCTGCACGCGCATTCCAAGAAGTCCGAAGACAGCCGCGCGACGGTCGTCGGCTACCTGCAGTGGCTGCTCAAGAAGAAGGGCGCGCTGCCGATCGACGGTCTGGTGCTCACCGAGCATCGCCAGTTCGATACCGACAATGACTACCGCAACCTCGAGGACGAGTACGGGATCCGCGTCTTCAAAGGCTCGGAGGTCGAGACGGACTACGGCCACGTGCTGGTCTACGGCGTGAACCAAGCCATGCTCGAGCGCTTCGACTTCTCGAACGTCCGCCTGCCCGCCCAGGAGCTGATCACGGACGTCGAGGAGCTCGGCGGCATCGCCATCCCGTGCCATCCCGGCCGGCCCACCGTGGGGCTTTGCGAGCACTACCAAACCAAGCCACCGCTCGAAGGCATGCGCGCCGTCGAGCTGCTGAACGGCGGCAGCCGCAAGGGTGAGAACGAGCGCGTCGAGGAGCTGGTGCGCGCGCACGGCTACGGCGCGATCGGCGGCAGTGACTCGCACCTCGTCTCGTTCATCGGCATCTGCGCCACCGAGTTCCCTCGCGAGGTGAGCGACGAGGAGGATCTGGTCCGCGCGCTGCGCGAGGGCGGCTACCGCGCGGTCGATTTCCGCGACCGCTTGAAGGGCACGTGAGCGAGACGCTTCCTTTCGGCATCGACGTCGCGCTGATCGGGGTCGAGTTCGACTCCAGCACGTCCACGCCAGTGACGGCGGAGGAGATCCGCGAATACGCCGCCGCGCTCGGCAAGAGCCACGCGGCCTACTTCGCGCCCGAGCCGATCGCACCGCCGACGTTTTGCGTGAAGTTCCGCGGCAACCGCTTCTTCCATCCCGCGCTGCCCCGCGAGGCATTCGTACGCGGACTCGACGCGGGCAAAGACATCCAGTTCGGCGAGCCGATCCGCGCCGGCGACGTGATTCACACGAGCAACGTGCTGCACGAGATCTACGAGAAGACCGGCCGCTCGGGGTCGATGGTGTTCATCGTGTCCCGCCAGACGATGACCAACCAGCGGGGCGAGACGGTGGCGGTCATCGACAGCCGGTTCATGCTGCGCAGCGGGGAAGCCGAGTGAGCATCGAGGCGATCGAGGTCGGTGACGAGATCCCCAAGCTCGAGATCGTGCTCAGCGGGGACGACGTGCGTCGTTACGCGACCACGGCGAGCATCTGGGGGCCGCGCTTCCACAGCGACGAGCCGGCGCGCAAGGAGGGCCTGCCCGGGCAGATCCTGCCGGGCATCATGAGCATGGCTCTGCTCTCACGCATGCTCACCGACTGGCTGCCCGAGGCGCGCCTCGATAAGCTCGGCGTCACCTTTCGCGACGTCGTCCAGCCGGGGAAGCCGATCGTCTGCGGCGGCTTCGTCACCGACCGGCGCGACGAGGACGGACACGTCGAGATCGAGTGCGATCTCATCCTCGAGCAGGCGGGGGAGCGGCGGATCACGGGAGTCGCCGTGCTGCGGATGGATCGTTCGCCGGCGCTGGCGCCTCGGGACTGACGGCGCGCGGACGCGCGCCCGCCAGGCGCGGACCGATCGGCGAGGGCGGGCTCCCGCCCGAGGCGGCAGCAGGCTGGCCCGCCGAGTCGGGACGCGGGATCGGCAGCGTCGTGCCCTTGCGGAATTCGCCGAGCTGCCGGATCAGCGTCGAGATCTCGGCCTCGAGCGTCGAGAGCTGGTGGGACCATTGGCCCTGGAAGTCGACCACGCGGTACTCGAGCGACTCGTGCTCGCCCCGCAGCTTGGCGAGATCGGCCTCGAGCTCGGCTCGGGCCTTCTCCAGCCGTGACGCGCTCTCGGCGAGCGCCGCGCGCTGTCGTTCGAGCTCCTGCCTCTCGCTCTCCACCGCATCGAGGCGCTTCTGGGTGGCGTCGAGCGCGGCCGAGGCCTCGGCGAGCGTCGTTTTCAGCGCCTCGCGCTGCTCGATCAGCGCCCGGTTGTGATTCTGGCTCGCGTCGAGATCGCTCTCCAGCGCCCTGACCTTTTCCTCGGTCCGGCGAAGCGACAGCAGCGTGAATCCCAGCGCGAAGGCGGCGAAGGCGGCTGCAATGATCTCGATCATGATCTCCTTCGTGGCGGCGGCACCAGCGGGTCTACGCCGGACGCGCCGTCCTGCGCCAGCGCGTCTGGGTGGTTCGCAATCTCCTTCACCCGTTCCTCCATGCGCGCGCTCCGATCGCCGCGTCTCTGCTCGTCAGGACACCTTGCTGCCCGGCGTCACGACCGCATCCGGCGTCATGATCACCACGCGATCACCGTCGCGCGCGGCGAGCAGCATGCCCTGGCTTTCCACGCCGCGGAGCTTTACCGGCTCGAGGTTGGCGACGACGATGATCTGCTTGCCGACCAGCGCCTGCGGCTCGTAGCTCGGGCGAATGCCGGCGACGATCTGGCGCTGCTCGCCGCCGAGGTCGATGCGCAGCACGAGCAGCCGGTCCGCGTTCGGGTGCGCCTCCGCCGCCGTGACGGTGGCCACGCGAAGGTCGATGGTTTGAAAATCAGCGAGCGTCGCCATCCCCCTGCCTTTCGAGCTCGCGCATCGCCTCGAGCGCCTCGGCCTCGAGCCGCGCGCGGAGCCGCTGATAGTCCGCCTCGGAGAGCTTGCCGAGGTGGAAGTCGAACTCCGCCTCCTTGACCGCCGCCAGCGCCTCCTCCTTCTGCTTCCGCCAGAGCTCGCGCCGCGGCGAAGGAGGCTCGGGAAGGGGCGGGCTCGGCGGCGCGAACAGCGGGCTCGCCGCCGCCCAGGCGACCGCGGCGATCAACACGAGGCCGGCGAGATAGATCGCCAGGCTCACGACCGCTCCTTGGCGAGCTCGGCGTCGAGCCGGCGCCGGTCGCGCTCCGACACCACCGGCGCCGGCGGCGGGGCGATCTCACTCCGGCCCGCCGCCGTCCAGCGCCGAACCGTGCAAACCAGCAGCGCGCCGCCCGCCGCGATCACCGCGAACGGCAGAATCCAGGCGGTCAGGTTAAAGCCTTCAGTGGTCGGCGAGGACAGGATCTTCTCGCCGTACTTGTCGCGGAAGCGGAGCAGGATCTCGTCCCGCGAGAGGCCCTGCGAGACCAGCGCGAGCGTCTCCTGCTTGAGCGGAATCCCCGAGCCGCATTGCAAATGGTTGCACGAGTGCACGGTCAGACCACACCCGCACTGGCAGGTGAGCGACTCCTCGATCTCCTTGGTGGTGACCGAAGCGGATCGAGCGGTCGTGCCCAGCGCCAGAAAAAAGACCAGAGCCCCGAACGCGCGTCCGCCGCTCACTCACGCCTCCTCGGCGACGGACGGCAAGCGCTTCTCGACGCGAGCGGCGGCCCGCGCCCGCCGCTCGGCCGCGGTCGGCGTCATCACCACCGCCGTGCCGAGTGCCATCACCCCGCCGCCGATCCACAGCCAGGTGACCAGCGGGTTCAGGAACGTCTGGAACGTGACCAGCCCGGAAGCGGGATCGAGCGCGCCGAGTACGAGATAGAGGTCCTCGCGCAGCGTCTTGCGGATCGCCACTTCGGTGGTCGGCTGTCCCGGCCGCTTGTAGAAGCGCTTCTCGGGCCGCAGCAGGCCCACGGTCCGGCCGCCGCGCAACACCGTCACGTCGGCCCGCGTGATCGCCACGTGAGGATCGTCGTCCTCCGACAGCCCATCGAAGCGCAGTGTGTAGGCTCCGATCGAGAACGTCTGCCCCGGCGCCACCGTCGCCTGCACCTCGTCCTTGAAGAGCGACGAGCCGGTGATGCCCATGAAGATCAGCACCACGCCGAGGTGGATCACGTAGCCGCCGTAGCGCCGATGGTTCTTCGACACGAGATGGGCGAGCGCGGTCACCGCCGGCTCGCCGACCAGCGCTTGGCGGGCGCGCGTGCCGCGGTAGAACTCGATGACGATGGTCGCCGCCACGAAGAAGCAGAGCGAGAAGGAAACCAGCGCGGCGAGCTGGCGCATGCCGAGCGCGAACAGCAAGAGCCCGCCGCCCACGCCGCAGGCGAGCGGCAGCGCGAAGTTCCGCCACAAATTCTTCGGCGTCGCCCGCCGCCAAGCGATGATCGGGCCGACTCCCGTGAGGAACAGCAGGCAGAGACCGAGCGGCGCGTTCACCTTGTTGAAGAAGGGCGGGCCGACCGTGATCTTCACCCCACGCACCCACTCCGAGATCACCGGGAACACCGTGCCCCAGAACACCGCGAAGCAGATGCCGAGCAGGATCAGATTGTTGAACAGAAACGCCGCCTCGCGCGAGAAGAACGACTCGAGCTGGTTCTGCGAGCGGAGAATCGGCAGCCGCCAGACGACCAAGCCGACGGAGGCCACCAACACGACGGCGAGGAACCACAGAAAGAACGGGCCGAGGCCCGATTGCGTGAAGCTGTGCACCGAGGAGATCACCCCCGAACGGGTGAGGAACGTGCCGAAGATCGTCAGACTGAAGGCGAGAATGACGAGCGACACGTTCCACACCTTCAGCATGTCCTTCTTCTCTTGGATCATCACCGAGTGCAGGAACGCGGTCATCACCAGCCAGGGCATGAACGCGGCGTTCTCCACCGGATCCCACGCCCAATAGCCGCCCCAGCCGAGCACCTCGTAGGCCCACGCTCCGCCGAAGACGTTGCCGAGCGTCAGGAAAAACCACGAGAAGAGCGTCCAGCGCCGCGTCGAGCGGATCCAGGCGTCGCCGAGCTGTCCACTGGCCAGCGCGCCGACGCAGAACGCGAACGGCACGCTCACGGTCACGTAGCCGACGTAGAGCGACGGCGGATGGATCATCATCCAGTAGTTCTGCAGCAGCGGGTTCAGGTCGGAGCCTTCGGTCGGTGCGAAATCGAGACGCTGGAAGGCGGGCACCACGAACACCAGCAGCGACAGGAAGAAGAGGCTGATCGTCGACAGCGTCACCGTCACGTACGGCATGAGCGCGCGGTGGCGGTCGCGGTTTTGCACGTGGACGATGGCGGCCGAGAGGTTCAGCAGCAGCAGCCAGAAGAGCAGGCTGCCCGCCATCCCCCCCCACAGCGCCGCTACCGTGTAGTTCATCGGCAGCGTCCGTGAGGTGTAGCTCGCCACGTACTCGACCTGGAAGTCGCGGGTCACCAGCGCGTGCAGCATGACGGCGACGGCGACGACCACGCAGCCGAACACGGCGAGCGCCGCACGGCGGCCGCTCTGCACGAGCTCGGCCCGCGCCGCTAGCACGCCGTAGAGCGAGGCGCCGATCGCATAGAGCGCGAGGCACCACGCGAGCTGCAGAGCCAGTGTGCCGAGATCCGCGACGTGCATCAGCCGGGGGCCTTGCCGGAGGCCGCCGCTTCGGCGGTCTTCGCCTCGTACTTCGACGGGCAGCTGGTGAGCACCTGCTTCGCCTGCACCACGCCGTCCGCGTACCGGCCCTCGACGATGACGTCACGGCCGTCGGCGAACATGTCGGGCTTGATGCCGGTGAACGCCACGGGAACGGTGCCGCCGGCGGCGCCGGCTTCGGTGAAGGCGGCGAGGTGGAAACGCAGTCGCAGCGTGCGCGGGTCGTAGTCGATCGAGCCCGGCGCCACCCGTCCCGCAATCCGCACCGCCGCGTTCCCGTACTCGTCCTTCTTCGGCAGGAACTCCTGGATCGTCAAGTAATACGACGACGTCTCGCGGATTCCGGTGTACATCAGGTAGCCGATGGCGGCGACGATCACCATCGAGCCCGCCACGAAGCGCAAGTTTCGGTTCATCTGAGAGGCTCCGCCGCGCCCGTGCGGCAATACCGAGGCAAGCGTAGTGGATTACTCTGGTAGCGGCAACTGGGAGGCAGGCGCGCGGCGGCGGGAGTCAGCAACGCCGTCGGCGGTGCTTCTTCCAAATTTGCCATGAATCCGTCCGTTGACTACTCTCCCGGGAGACGAGCGCAAAGAGCATGAACGACCACCTCGACCCGACCGTGCTTGCGGACCGCCGGCAACGCTTCCTTGCCGAGTTGCCTGCCGGCTCGCTCGCGCTGCTTGCGGCGGCGCCGATCGCGATCCGCTCGAACGACGTCGAGTATCCCTACCGCCAGGATAACGATTTCTATTACCTCACGGGCTTCCCCGAGCCGGAAGCTCTGTGCCTGCTCGACACCGCGGCGCCGGAGCGATTCACGCTGTTCGTCCTGCCGCGCGATCCGGAGCGCGAGACATGGACGGGAAAGCGCCACGGAGCAGAGGGGGCGCGGGAGCAGTTCGCCGCCGACGCCGCCTATACGATCGACCGCTTCGACGAGGTCTTCGGCAAGCTCCTCGACGTGCGCCAACGCCTGCACTTCGCGCTCGGCCGCGACGAGCGACTCAACCAGCGCGTGCTCGACCAGGTGCGCCGCTCGCAGGCCACCCGCGAGCGCAGCGGCGCCCCCGCTCTCGCGCTGTTGTCTCCGGTCGACGTGCTGCACGAGATGCGGCTGCGCAAGACGCCGGACGAGATCGAGCGCATGCGCCGCGCTGTCGCGATCAGCGCCGTGGCGCATCGCGAGGCCCTGCTCGCCGCCCGACCGGGAGTTGGCGAGTACGAGATCGAGGCGGCGATCGACTTCGCGTTTCGCCGTCTCGGCGGCATAGGCCCCGCCTATCCCTCGATCGTCGCCTCCGGCGCCAACGCCACGATCCTCCATTACACCCGGAACTCGCGCCGAATGTGCGACGGCGATCTGGTGCTGATCGACGCCGGCGCCGAATACGACCACTACTGCGCCGACGTGACGCGGACCTACCCCGTTGGGGCGAAGTTCGGCGCCGAGCAGCGCGGGGTCTACGAGATCGTTCTCGAGGCCCAGAAGCGCGCGATCGAAACCGTAGCACCGGAGGCCAGCTTCGACGACGTGCACGGCACGGCGCTGCGCGTGCTGGTCGAAGGGCTGCGTTCGCTCGGCGTGCTCTCGGTATCGCTCGACGAGGCGATCGAGAAGAGCGCCTACCGCCCGTACTACATGCACCGCACCAGCCACTGGCTCGGCATGGACGTTCACGACGTCGGCAAGTACCGCCTCGACGACAAGCCCCGCCGGCTCGAGCCAGGAATGGTCTTGACGGTCGAGCCCGGTCTCTACTTCGCCGACAACGTCGACGGCGCTGCCGCCCGCTTTCGCGGCATCGGCGTGCGTATCGAGGACGACGTGTTGGTCACTGCCGCAGGCCGCGAGGTGCTGACGGCGGAGATCCCCAAGGAAGTAGACGTCCTCGAGCGCGTAGCCGCCGAGCGGCAATGACGAGTCGTCTGCTGCCTTTTGTAACGCACCGCTGACGATTTTTTCGGCGTTACGCGCTTCGCCGCTTCATCCAGAATCCGATTTTGCCGGTATTCCCACTCGCAGGAGTAACTCCGGCGGGCACGTGCTTTGCAAGACTCAGGACGCGGAGGTTGCAAGAATGACCAGCACAGCTCTTGCGGGGAGGAGATGCCGAATCAACAAGGGGGTGGAGAGCCCCAAGGGCCGCATCGAGCCGATGTCCGAGGGCAAGATCCGCTACGTCGCCGAGAATCTCGGTCGCCTGCTCGTGCTCGTCGACTGGGATCGTGGCGGTTCCAGCGTGCTGTTTCCCGACGAAATCGAGCTCCTCGAAGCGGCATAGAGTCCTCGCTACCCGCTGTTTCTCTGCAGGTACGCCTCGATCGTCGCCCGCTCCTGTGGGCTGAGCGGTTGACCGCTCGCGCGCATGCGCTGCTCCATACGCGGCAGGATGATCTGCCAGGTCTGAGCCTTCATGGCCGTGGGCGAGACCGCCCGGTGGCACGTGCCGCAGCGTGCGCGATAGAGCATCGCGGCCGGCGTCCCCTCTTCCGGCAGCGGACGCGCGCAGCTCTCGAGCACCGTCGCCGCCGCGATCGCCGCCGCGCAGAATCCGAAGATTCCTTTACCCCCCCTCGACATTCGCATACCTTGCGAAGCGCTCACATGCGCAACCCCCAGCTCGCCACCCTACTCGCTGGGGTGCTCCCGGTCCTCCTCTGGCTGCCTCCAGCGTTCGCCTGGCACTCGCTCGTCGATCGCGTGCAGGACGGACCGGCGGCATCGAACATTCGCGAATCGTACCGGCTCTTCGAGCTCGGTGAGGCGAGCGAGGACGACGCCGCGAAAGTCGCCTTCTACGAGCGCGGCAAAGTGCTCGCCGAGCTCGCCGTCAAGGAGAACGACGCCAACGCCGATGCCCATTTTGCGTTGTTCGCCAACTGGGGGCGGATGCTGCAGACAGACGGTTGGCTGAAGAACTCGTTCCACCTTTCCGCACTGTGGAAGGAGCTCGATCGCGCGCTCGATCTCGACCCCGATCACCCCGACGCCTTGGCTGCAAAGGGAGGCCTCTACCTCGGGCTGCCACGGTTCCTCGGCGGCGACGCGCAAAAAGCGCAAGCCTTGCTCGAGCGCTCCGTCGAGCTCGACGGCGACTCGGTCGGCGCCCGGCTCGAGCTGGCCGATTGCTACCTGCGCGACGACCGCCACGACGAAGCGCGCGACCTCGCCGCCACGGCCATGCGCATCGCCGTCGAGCAGGGCAAGGCGCGCTTCGTGCGCCGCGCCGGCATGCTGCTGCAAGAGCTCGGCCCTCCGCCGCCGCGGGCGGAAGCCAAACGCTGACGCCGAGATGGATGGCGCCGCGCCGCGCGGCGCTTTCCATTTCCGGGCGGCTACGATGTGACGGCGCCTTCGGAGGCCGACGACACGTGCCGCGCGTACTTGGCGAGGACGCCACTCGTGTAGCGGGGCGGCGGCGGCTTCCACGTCGCCAGCCGCTTCTTCATCTCCTCGTCGGAGATCTCGACGTCGAGGCGGCGCTTGGTGATGTCGAAGGAGATCGTATCCCCGTCGCGCACGGCGGCGATCGGGCCACCGACCTGCGCCTCGGGCGCGACGTGACCCGCCATCAGCCCGCGGGTCGCTCCCGAAAACCGCCCGTCGGTCAACAGCGCCACCTGGTCGCCGAGCCCCTCGCCGACCAGCGCCGCCGTCACCCCCAGCATCTCGCGCATGCCGGGGCCGCCCTTCGGCCCCTCGTAACGGATGACCACCACGTCGCCTGGCGCGATCTTCCCCGCCCGCACCGCGGCGAAGGAGTCCTCCTCGCACTCGAACACTCGGGCCAGCCCCCGGTGGGTGACGCGCTCGTAGCCCGCGACCTTCACGACGCAGCCCTCGGGAGCGAGGTTCCCTCTGAGGATCACCAGCCCGCCGGTTGCCTTGAGCGGGTGCTCGAGCGAGGTGACGACCTTCTGGCCCGGCGTCTCGCGCGCGGCGCGCGCCTCTTCCCCGACCGTCTTGCCGCTGACCGTCGGCTGCGACTCGTGAAGCAAGCCCGCCTCGAGCAGCCGCTTGGCCACCAGCGGAACCCCGCCCGCGTGGTAGAGGTCCGTGGCCACGTACTTCCCGCCCGGGACGAGATCGACGATGGTCGGCGTCTTCTTGCTGATCGCGTCGAAGTCGTCGATGGTCAGCGGCACGCCGGCCTCGCGGGCCACCGCCAGCAGGTGTAGGACCCCGTTCGTCGATCCACCCGAGGCGACCACCCCGGCGATGGCGTTCTCGATCGACTGGCGGGTGATGATCGAGCTCGCCGTCAGGCCGCTGCGCAGCAGATCCATGACGAGCTCGCCGCAGCGGTAGGCGACGCGGTCCTTCTCCTCGAGCATGGCCGGCACGCCGTTCGCCCCCATCGGCGAGATGCCGAGCATCTCGAACGCCATGGCCATGGTGTTCGCGGTGTACTGGCCGCCGCACGCGCCCGGCCCCGGGCAGACCACGTTCTCGAGTTCGGCGAGATCGGCGTCGGAGATCTTGCCCGCGGCGTGCGCGCCGACCGCCTCGAAGATGTCGCCGACGGCGACGTTTCTGCCGCGGAAGCGTCCCGGAGCGATCGATCCCCCGTAGAGCATGAGCGAGGGCAGGTCGAGGCGAGCGAGCGCCATCACCGTGCCGGGGATCGTCTTGTCGCAGCCCGAGATCGCCACCACCGCGTCAGCGATACGTTGCTGTTTATGCCGCGTACTTGCTCAACTCAGCGTATTGCTCTTGCCCTGCGCGAAGCCGAGCCGGGCAACTAAGCGCGGCGGCCGGCCCCGGGCATGCGGAGGACCGGGGCGATTGAAGGCAAGGCGGCGGATAGCGTGTAGACTGGGCTATCAGCGCAGAAACTGAAAGCCTCCCGAGCAGGGGTACGCTTTTCGCATGCCATGCCCTGTTCAGTTTCCGAGGGCCGCCCGTCGTGATGCAATTTCTGCTGTCGATTCAGACTTTATCGCTCGTGCTCTTGTTGCTGGGCATAGCGCTCGCTTTTTCCGACATCCGCCTGTCCGGCTGGATATTGGGCTGGATCCTCCTGACCGGCGCGCTGCTGCTGCAGGGCTTCCGCAGCATGCTGGGTTATTTCGTCGAACACGGCGGCGTGGACGCCGCAACCTACGCCGTGGTCAACGACTGGATGGGCCTGGGTTTCTCGCTGCTCATCGTCGGCTCCATGCATACGATGCGCGACGTGTTTGCCCGGCACAGGCTGGCGGAGGAGAGGCTGCGCGTCATCGGCGCCGCCGCCCAGGATGCCATCATTATGATGGACAGCAAGGGCAGTATCGCCTTCTGGAACGAAGCGGCACAAAGGATTTTCGGCTACCCCGAGCAGGAGGCGCGCGGCAAGAAGCTGCACGAACTGATAGTGCCGGAGCCGTACCGTCTCGATTTCGAAAAAAGGCTGGATGTCGCCGGAGGCGCTGCCCGGGGAAATGTCATCGGCAAGACGCTGGAACTCGCGGGGCTGCGCAAGGACGGGAAGGAAATCGTCACCGAGCATTCGATTTCCGGAATTAGCATAGACCGGGAAG
>CAVPWJ010000204.1:0-16011 GCA_963708955.1 uncultured delta proteobacterium | reverse complement strand
TTCAGCGCCTCGGAAATCGGCTTCAGATCCGGCGGCGTGTAGCCGCTCTTCTCGAGCAGCGCCTCGATCTCCGTCGTCGCCGCGCGCTCCTCGCTCTTCAACTTCACTCGATGGGTCGGCAGCCGCACCAGGCTTTCCTCGCGGACGAGCGCCCGCTCGCTCGCCAGTCGATCGACGATCTCGCGGAAGAGCTTCGATGCGACGGGGTAGGGGAGCGCGGAGCGCAGCAGCTCCATCTCCATGCCGGGAAGCAGCGGATTCGCTCGGTGATGCTCGGCGAGCGCCGCCAGCAAGGCCTCACGCCAGCGCGTCCACTTGGTCTTCGTGGTGAGGGACTCGACGCTCCCGCACCCGGGCAGCGCCTCGATCTCCGGGTGCGACCCGATGGCGCGGACCTCGCTCTCCGCGACGTCGGCGGCTTGCGCCAGCCAGGCCGGCGTCGAGGCGAACTGGTGCTCCATCTCGAGTAGCGCGAGCACCGACGTCGCCAGATCGTCGGAGCGGATGCGCTCGAGCAGTTCGGGAACCGAGCGGTCGGCCGCGCGGTGGCGTGGCGCGCACGGATGGACGACCACGCCGCCGCCGAGCGTCCGGTCGGCGCTCTCGCTGCGCAGGATGAAGCGGTCGCCGCGCAGCGCGACCACCGGCGCGTCGCAGACGAGCTCGGCCCACGCCCGCTCGCGCGGCGCGATCGCGGTCTTGCCGCCGAGGAGGACGAGCTTCGCCATGACTTCCGCGGTGCCGATGTGGAGGCGCACGCGGCGGCGGCTCGGGAGGGGCTTCTTGGCGAGCAAGCGGATCTCGACCAGCGCGTCGACACGCTCGGTCGTGGAGGTGATGGAGGGATCGACGACCACGTGACCGCGCGTCACGTCGGTACGCTCGACGCCGACCAGGTTCAGCGCCACGCGTTGGCCGCGCTCGGCTTCTCGGACTTCCCGTCCGTGCACCTGCACGGCGCGCACGCGCGCCTCCTCGCCTCCCGGCAGGATCCGCACCGCTTGCCCCGGCGCGATCCGGCCCGCGACCGCGGTTCCCGTCACCACGACGCCGCGGCCCTTCATCATGAACGCGCGGTCGACGGGCAAGCGAAACGGCTTGTCCGTCGGCGCTGCCAGCACGGCGCCGAGCCGGCGGTCGATCTCCGCGCGCAGCTCTTCGATCCCCTGCCCGGTGACCGACGAGACCGTGCACACGGGCGCTCCCTCCAGGACCGTTCCCGCGGTGAGGATCTCGACTTCCTCCCGGACCTCCGCGAGGCGCTCTTGGCCGACCAGATCGGCCTTGGTGATCACCACCACGCCGCTCTTCACGCCGAGGAGATGCAGGATGTCGAGGTGCTCCTCCGTCTGCGGCATCACCCCGTCGTCGGCCGCGACCACGAACAGCACGAGGTCGATGCCGTGCGCGCCGGCGAGCATGTTCTTGATGAAGCGCTCGTGCCCCGGCACGTCGACCACGCCCGCGGTACGGCCCTCGGCGAGCCGCAGCTCGGCGAAGCCGAGATCGATCGAGATGCCGCGCTCTTTCTCCTCCTTCAGCCGATCGGTGTCTTCGCCGGTGAGGGCTTTGACGAGCGCCGTCTTGCCGTGATCGATGTGACCGGCGGTGCCGACGATCCAGTGCATCAGTCGCGCGGCACCAGCGTTTGCGGATCGACGATGCCCCGGAGATCGAGCAGGAAGCGGCCCTCGCGGATCCGCCCGATGATCGGCGGCTGCGCGGCACGGAAGCGGGCGGCGATCGCGTCGGCGCCGCGCGAGCAGTGGGTGACGGCGATCACCTTGCTCGGCAGCGCCGCGGTGGGCAGCGCGCCGCTGCCGATCTCGGCGGCCGAGTCGGCGAGCTCGAAGCGGAACTCGTCGCCGAGCGCGCTGCGTAGCCGATCGATCGCGTCGCGTCCGACCGCCTCCATGTCGGCGAGCGGCCGGGTCAGCCAGCGCAGCGTCGGCAGGGCCTGCCGCAAGTCCGGCGAACGGCGGTAGAGGCCGAGCACCGCGGCGAGCGCAGCGAGCGTGAGCTTGTCGGGTCGGAGCGCCCGCCGCAGCGGGTTCGCCTTGATGCGGGCGATGGCCTCCTTACGGCCGGCGAGAATGCCCGCCTGCGGGCCGCCGAGCAGCTTGTCGCCGCTGAAGGTGACGACGTCGGCGCCCTGGGCGATGCGCTCGGCGACCACCGGCTCCTTGGGCAGGCCGAACGCGGAGAGGTCGATCAGCGCGCCGCTGCCGAGGTCCTCGATCACCGGCAGGCCGTGCGCGCGCCCGATTGCCACCAGCTCCGCGAGCGGCACCTCGGCGGTGAAGCCGACCACGCGGTAGTTGCTGGTGTGCACCTTGAGGAGCGCGGCGGTGTCGGCGCCGATCGCCGCCGTGTAGTCGCTCGCGTGTGTGCGGTTGGTGGTGCCGACCTCGCGCAGCCTCGCGCCGCTCTTCGCCATCACCTCGGGGATGCGGAACGACCCGCCGATTTCGATCAGCTCTCCGCGCGACACCACCACTTCGCGATTCTCGGCGAGCGTGTTGAGCGCGAGCAGCACCGCCGCGGCATTGTTGTTGACCACGGTGGCGGCCTCGGCGCCGGTCAGTGCCACGAGGTCCTCTTCGACGATCGAGTCGCGATCGCCGCGCCGGCCCGAGACGAGGTCGATCTCGAGCGCCACCGGCCTCCCGGCGGCGCGCGCTATGGCCGCGATCGCCTCGTCGGGAAGGAGAGCGCGGCCGAGGTTGGTGTGCAGGACGACGCCTGTTGCGTTCACTACCTCGACCGGAGCCGAGCGCTCCGCCCGATCGAGCGCCGCGCTCGCTCGGCGCTCGATCTCCGCCTCCACCTCCCCGCCGAAAACGCCCGCACGGATGTCGAGCCGCAGCTCCTCGCAGGCCCGGCGCACGCCCTCGACCACGAACTCGCGCGCGTAGCGCGCGAGCAGCGACCGCGCCCAGCCCCTGCCGAGCAGGCGATCGATCGAGGGGATCTCGGCGAGCCGCCGCGCTCCGTCCATCGCGGCAGCACTACCCAGAAGAGTGCGCCGAGACAACCACAGGCGAGTTGCGCCGGGTGGGCGAATTGACTGGCCGCGCGGCGCCCCCCAAGATGAGGCCATGGTCGCCCACGACGCCGAGCCGGCGGCGCGCGCCGTCGTCGAGCGGCTGCGCGGCGCCGGGTACGTCGCCTACTTCGCGGGCGGCTGTGTCCGCGATCACCTGCTCGGCCGGCCGCTCGCCGGCGACTTCGACGTCGCCACCAGCGCACGGCCCGAAGCGGTGCAGCGCCTGTTCCCACGCACCGTCGCGGTCGGCGCGCAGTTCGGCGTGATCCTCGTCCTGCAGGACGAGGTGCGCGTCGAGGTTGCCACCTTCCGCGCCGACGATGCCTACGTCGACGGCCGTCACCCCGTGGCGGTCCGCTTCACCACCGCGGAGGAAGATGCCGTGCGCCGCGACTTCACGATCAACGGCATGTTCGCCGACCCCTTCACCTGGGAGATCCACGACTTCGTCGGCGGCCGCGAGGACCTCGCGCGGCGGGTGGTGCGGGCGATCGGTGATCCGCGCCGGCGCTTCGACGAGGACAAGCTTCGTCTGGTGCGCGCCGTGCGCTTCGCGGCTCGCCTCGGCTTCGCGATCGACGCCGAAACGGCGGCGGCCGTGCGTGAGATGGCGCCGCAGATCCACGTCGTCTCGGCGGAGCGCATCGGCGAGGAAATCGTGAAGATCCTGACCGAGGGCTCGGCGCGGAGGGGCTTCGAGCTGCTTTCCGCGCTCGGCCTCCTGTGCGAGCTGCTGCCGGAGATCGAGGCGATGCGCGGGGTCGAGCAGGGGAAGGAGCTTCACCCCGAGGGCGACGTGCTCACGCATACCCTGCTCGCGCTCGGCCTGGTCGACGAGTCGCGGTTGCGTGGCGAGACGCTCGCGCTCGGCGTGCTGCTCCACGACGTCGGGAAGCGCGAGCGCGCCGCGCGCCGCGACGGCAAGATCACGTTCTACGGTCATTGCGAGCGCGGGGCGGAGATCGCGCGCGCGATCTGCCGGCGCTTGCGGCGGCCGAATGCGGTCGCCGACCGCGTGGCGTGGCTGGTCAAGGACCACCTGCGGCTGCTGAACGCGCCGCAGATGCGGCTGTCGACGCTCAAGAAGTTCCTGCGCGAGGAAGGGATCGAGGAGATCCTCGAGCTCTGCCGCATCGACGCCGTGGCGAGCAACGGCAACCTCTACTTCTACGATTTCTGTCGCGAGCGGCTCGCGGCGTTCTCCGCGGAAGACATCCGGGCACGGCCGCTGGTCTCGGGCAACGACCTGATCGCGCTCGGCCACCGCCCCGGCCCGGCGTTTCGCGCGATCCTCGAGGCCATCGAAGACGCGCAACTCGAAGGCGCCGTGGTCACGCGCGAACAGGCGCTCGAGCTCGTACGCGGGCGATTTCCGGTCGAGATTTGACGCGTCGGGCACGGCGTGGGAAGACGCCGGGCCATGACGCATCTCGAGGGCTTGCTCTACGGCATCGTGCAGGGCCTCACCGAGTTCCTGCCGGTGTCGAGCTCGGCGCACCTCGCGCTGCTGCCGTGGTTTCTCGGCTGGGAAGACCCGGGCCTCGGTTTCGACGTCGCGCTGCACGTCGGCACGCTGCTCGCGGTGTTGTGGTATTTCTGGCGCGACTGGTGGGAGATCACCCTCGCCGCGGCCGAGAGCCTTCGCCAGGGGTCGCTCGCCGCCAGCGACGAGGCGGCGCTGTTCTGGAAGATCGTGGTGGCGTCGATTCCGGCGGGAATCGTCGGCGCGCTGTTCGAGCACCAGGCGGAAGAGGCGTTCCGCGCGCCGCTGCTGATCGCGTCCACGATGGCCAGTCTAGGAGTCGTGCTCTACTGGGCGGATCGGCAGCCCGAGCTGAACCACCGCGTCGAGAAGATTCCGTGGCGAGGTGCGATGTGGATCGGGCTCGCGCAGGCGGCTGCGATCGTGCCCGGCGTATCGCGCTCGGGGGTGACGATCGCCACGGCGCGGCTGCTCGGTGCCGGCCGTGAGACGTCCGCGCGATTTTCCTTCCTGCTGTCGACGCCGGTGATCGCCGGCGCGGCGCTGCTCAAGCTGAAGGATCTGCTCGTCGCCTGGCACGACCCGGCGCAGTTCCTGGCGATCTTCGCCTCGGCCGTGGCGGGGCTCGCGGCGATCGGCGGGCTCATCCGCTACGTGCGACTGCGTAGCTATCTACCGTTCGTCTTCTATCGCTTCGCGCTGGCGGCCGCGGTCGTCGGACTCGTGGTGGCGAGAAGATCCTAGCCCGGGAGGGTACTAAGCGACGTCTCTCAACCCCTCGCGCGGCGCGCCGACCAGGATCGCCATGTTTCCGTGCGGATGGCGGTTCTCGTACATCATCTGGTGCGCCTGCGGGATCTCCTGGAAGCTGAACGTGCGCGACAGGCAGGGGTCGACCTTGCCGGCGATCACCAGGCGGTTCAGCCCATCGGCTTGCTCGTCGTTGGCGAAGTGCGAGCCCTGGAAGCGCTTCTGCCGCATCCAGTGGTAGCGCAGATCGAGCGTGGCGTTGTAGCCGGTCGTGCCCGCGCAGATCACCACCATGCCGCCGGTGTCGCAGACGAACACCGAGGTCGGCACGGTGTCCTCGCCGGGATGCTCGAAGACGATGCGCGGGCTCTTGCGCTCGCCGACCGCCTCCCAGAGCGCGGCGCCGAAAGCGCGCGCGCCCTTCAGCCACTTGGCGTAGGCCGCGTCGTCCTTCCAGTGCGGCAGCATGCCCCAGTGGTCGAACTTCTTGCGGATGATGCAGCCGCGAGCGCCGAGCGACTTGCAATACTCGATCTTGTCCTCCGAGGAGACGACGGCGATCGGGATCGCGCCCGCCGCGCGGGCGATCTGGATCGCCTGACAGCCGAGGCCGCCGGCGCCGCCCCACACCAGCACCACGTCGCCCGCCGATACCAGATGCGGCGGCCAGCCGTGTAGCATGCGATAGGCGGTCGCGCCGACCAGCATGTAGGCCGCGGCCGCCTCCCAGGCGAGGTGCTTTGGCTTCGGCAGGCACTGGTGCGCCTGCGCCTTGGTGAACTGCGCGAAGCTCCCCCAGTTCGACTCATAGCCCCAGATGCGGAACGTCGGGCTGAACATCGGATCCGTGCCGGCCTTCACGGTGGGGCAATCGCGGTCCCACATGCCGCAGTGGATGACGACGTGGTCGCCGACCTTCAAGTTCCGCACGTCGGCGCCGACCTGGTAGACGATGCCCGCAGCGTCGGAGCCGCCGATGTGGAAACCCTCGGTTTCTCCCATCCGCTGCCGCGCCTTGATGACGTCGACGGGGCTGCCGAGCGCCGCCCAGACGTTGTTGTAGTTGATGCCGGCGGCCATCACGTAGACCAGCACATCGTCCGGCTCGAGATCCGGAACGGCGATCTTCTCCACCTGGAACGCCTTGGTCGGCACGCCGAAGCGATCCTGGCGGATCACCTGTGCATACATCTGCTTCGGCACCTGACCGAGCGGCGGCGCCTGCCCGACCTCGTAGATGTCCTTCACTGGATCCTCCCGTGCGAGGAGTCGAGAATCGGGGGTCTATAGCGCGGCGCTCACGCGATGCGCAAGGCGCTTCGGCGACCGCCAATTGACACCCCCCCGGGTCGCTGTTAGTCGAGAACGACTCGATGGATGCTCTGCGTCATCGTTGCGCGCGCATCGTCAGCGCGGTCTTTTTCGCCGCGCTGCTGCTGATCCCGCTTTTCGAGCGCGGTCATAGCCACGCCAACAGAGATCCGGCGCGTCCCTGCGCCGTCTGCGTGGCCGCGCACCACTCGCCGGCGGCGCCGGTGCCTTGCTTCGCCCTCGCGGCTTCGGCGGCCAGCGCGGACCTCGCTGTGCTTGCGCCCGCCGCGGTGCCCGTCCGGCGGGATCGCTCCCCGCAAAGCTGCCGGGCTCCTCCGCTCTTCTCCCACGTCGCCAGCGTGTAGCCCGTCGCGGCTCCCCCGTAGCGCCCACGCGCGCCCGGACCGCGGCGACTGACCGCCCTGGATTCCGGGAAGGAGGAGTCGATGCGTGCCCGTTCGAAAGTGCGAGTGGGCGCGGCGATCTGGATCGCCGTGCTCGTGTTCTCATCACCCCGAATCGCCCTCAGCGAGGATCGCGGCGGCGGTGGAGATCTGCGGAGGGAGCTCGAGAACGTGAAGCGCCAGTTGCGCGTGCTCGAGGAGAGGTTGAAGCAACAGGAGGAGCGCGCCGGCAAGCCCGGCGGCGATGCGTCGGCGGTCCCCCCGGCTCCGCCGCTCGCGGTGCTCGCGGCCGCCCCGGCGCCTTCGCCGCGCGAGCCCTGGTCCCCGGCTCAACCGATCACGCTGCTTTCGGGGGCCCGGGGGTACCTGAACCTCTCGTTCGACTCGTTGGCCGATTTCGGTTGGTCGACGAGGTCGGACGTCACCACTCTGCAGACCGGTGACCACGATCCCCTGCAGCGCGGGTTCACGCTGCCGAACTCGGAGTTGTTTCTAGACGGGGCGGTCGATCCCTACTTCAAAGGCGCGGCGGACATCGTCTTCAAGCTGAACGAGGACAACGAGACCGACGTGGAGCTGGAAGAGGTCTATCTCACGACGACGTCGCTGCCGTGGAACCTGCAGGGGAAGGCAGGTCAGTTCTTCACCGAGTTCGGCCGCCTCAACCAGCAGCATCCGCATGCCTGGGACTTCGTCGACCAGCCGCTGGTAATCGGTCGGATGTTCGGGCCCGAGGGGCTGCGCAACCCGGGGGCTCGCGTCTCCTGGCTCGTGCCGGCGCCCTTCTACTCCGAGCTCTTCCTCGCCGCGCAGAACAGCCAGGGCGGCACGGCGTTCAGCTTCCGCAACACGAAGGAGGAGACGCTCTTCGGGCGCCCTCCGGTGGACCGGCGGGTGCGCGGCCCCGGGGACTTGCTGTTCGCGCCGCGCTACGTCGTCTCGTTCGACCTCACCGACTCCCAGACGCTTGTCGCCGGGCTTTCGGGGGCGTTCGGGCCCAACGCGTTGGGGGATTCCACCCGGACACAGATCTACGGCGGCGACCTCTACTGGAAGTGGAAGCCCGAGTGGCAGTCGGGAGGGTTCCCGTTCGTCTCGTGGCAGACCGAAATGCTCGGGCGGCGCTACGAGGCCGGCGCGGCCGAGCTGGAAAGCCCCGACATGCCGACGCTCGTGCTGCCGCGCGAGAGTCTCTACGACTGGGGTCTCTACTCGCAGATCCTCTATGGATTCACTCAGCGCTGGGTCGCTGGATTGCGTGGCGACTGGGTGACTAACGATGGCGGCACGTTCTCGTCCGACGAGAACCGCGCCGACCGCTACCGGATCTCTCCGAGCCTGACGTTCCATCCCACCGAGTTTTCGAAGATCCGGCTGCAGTACAACAACGACCACGGTGAGATCCTCGGAAGCGACAGCTCCGTGTGGACGCAAGTCGAGTTCCTGCTCGGTGCTCACGCGGCCCACAAATTCTGAGGAACGGGAGAGACCTGACGATGACTACGATTCGGCGATCGTTCGTTCCAATTCTCGCACTCGCGCTGCTCTTCTCGACGGCGTCGTTCCCCTCCGACAAGCTCGGCGTGGTCGCGACCACCGCCGACCTCGCCGCGGTGGCCCGGGAGGTCGGGGGAGACGACGTCGAAGTCACGGCGCTCGCCCGTCCCGCGGAGGACCCACACTTCGTCGACGCCAAGCCGAGCTTCATTCGAGTCGTCAACCAGGCCGACGTGCTGATCGAGGGCGGGGCGTCGCTCGAGGCCGGCTGGCTTCCGCCGATTCTCGACAGCGCCCGCAACCCGCGCATCTCGGCCGGCGCTCCCGGCCGGGTCGTCGCCGCGCAGGGGGTTGCTCTGTTGGAGGTCCCCACGCAGCTCGATCGTGCGATGGGAGACGTCCATCCGCAGGGCAATCCCCATTTCATGCTGGATCCGGTAGCGGCCAAAACCGTGGCGCGGACGATCCAGATGGCCTTCTGCGCGGTCGATCCATCGCGGTGTGCGCACTACGAGGCGGGCCGGCGCGCGTTTCAGGCGGCCGTCGACATCAAGCTCGCCGACTGGCAGGCGGCGATCGCGCCGCTGAAAGGCACGAAGGTCGTCACCTACCACAAGGACTTCGACTACTTCTTCCAGCGCTTCGGGATGGAGGTCGTCGGCACGCTGGAGCCCAAGCCCGGAATCCCGCCGTCGCCGACCCACCTCACGAAGCTGATCCCCAAGATGCGCACGGAGCAAGTTCGTCTAATCGTCATCGAGCCGTTCCGCGAGCGCAGCAATGCCGACTTCGTCGCGCAGAGCACGGGCGCGCGTGTGCTCGTGCTGCCCGCCATGCCGGACGGCAAGGACCGGCCGGACTACCTCGCCCTGATCGACTACGACGTGCGCCAGGTCGTGGATGCGCTCGGGCAGGCGGCGGCGAGGCGATGACCACGGCAATTCTTCGGCTGTCCGGGGTCAGTCTCGGCTACTCCGGCCGAACGGTGTTGCGCGACGTCTCCTTCGCCATCGAGCGCGGCGAGTTCGTCGCGCTGATCGGGCCGAACGGCGCGGGGAAGACGACGCTGTTCCGCGGCATGCTCGGGCTCGTCTCGCCGCTCGGCGGTCGCATCGACTACGGCTTCGACCGCCGAGCCTCGCCGCCCGGATACGTCCCGCAAAAGGAATCGCTCGATCCGATCTTTCCGCTGACGGCCTACGAGGTGGTCCTCATGGGCGCGGCGGCGCGCGTCCCGCCTCTGTGGCCGGTGGGGCGGCGCCGGCGAGCGCTCGCCGGCGAGTGTCTGGCCGCGGTCGGGCTCGCGGAGACCGCGGAGCAGCCGTTCTGGGCGCTCTCCGGCGGACAGAAGCAGCGCGTGCTGATCGCGCGCTCTCTCGCCGTCGAGCCGGAGATCCTGTTGCTCGACGAGCCGACGGCGGGCGTCGACCCAGGCGCCGAGGCGGCGATCGTCGACGTCATCGCTCGACTGAACCGCGAGCGGGGGCTGACGGTCGTGCTGGTGAGCCATCATCTCCGCCTCGTCCGCCAGCTCGTTCGCTCGGTGATCTGGGTCGCGGATGGCACCGCGATCAAGGGCAGCAGCGACGAGATGCTTTCCGCGCGGCGGCTCGCCGAGGCCTTCGGATCTGCCGCGGCCGGGAGCTCGTGATGAGCACCCTGGCCGAGATGCTGAGCCCCGACTTCCTGCTGCGCAACGCGCTGCTCGGAAGCATTCTCGTCGGGCTCGTCTGCCCGCTGGTCGGTGTCTACTTCGTGCTCCGCCGCATGATCTTTCTCGGCGTGGCGTTGCCGCAGCTTTCCGCGGCCGGGGTGGCGTTCGCCTTCCTGGTGCGGAGCTTCGCCGGAGTCCATCAGCACGGCGAGTCTGCCGAGCGCCTTCTCGCCATGATCGGCTCGCTCGGCTTCGCGTTCGTCGGCCTCGTGGTCTTGGCCGCGCTCGAGCGCCAAGGGCGGGAGACCCTCGAAGCCCGCATCGGCGTCGCCTACGCCTTCGCGGCCGCCGCGAGCATTCTGTTCGTCGCCGCCGATCCGTACGGCGAGGCGGAGATGACCCACCTGCTGAAGGGCGACATCGTCACGACCACGGGAAGCAGCCTGCGGCTGCTGACCGGCGTTCTCGGCGCGGTCGTCGTCGTCTTGGTGGCGCTTCGCAAGGAGCTGCTGCTGGTTTCCTTCGATCGCGAGATGGCGCTCGTGCTTGGCAAGCACGCGGGACTGTGGGACGCGGTTCTCTACCTCCTCATCGGCGTGACGATCTCCTTCGGAGTGATGACCACCGGCCCGCTCGTGACCTTCGGCTTTCTCGTCGTGCCGCCGCTGACGGCGCGTCTGCTGACGCGACATATGCTGACGTTCTCCATCGTCGCCGCCGGGCTCGGCGGCAGCACGGCCTTCGTCGGCTTCTACCTCGCCTACCGGCTCGATCTACCGCTCGGCCCGACGGACGTCGGCGTGGCGATCGTCGTTCTCTTGCTCGTCGCCGGTGTCCGCGCGCTCCGCTCGCTGCGGATTCCGCGAACCGGCCATCTAAGCTAGGAGGGCGCCAGCATGGACGTCACTCGCGCCGCTCGTATCGCCGGCATGTTCTTGGCCACGTGGGTCGTGCTGTACGTGCGCTTCTCCGCCGGCGTGGTCACGCCCACCGAGATCGACCCGTTCGTTCACTGGGCGCTGCTGCCGATCGCTCTGCTGATCGGTGCCGCCAATGCTGCCATGGAGATGAATCGCTCGGCGTCGGTGCCGCGGCGCGACTCGCTGTGGGGCCTATCGTCGGCGCTGGCGAGCTTCGCGATCCTGCACTGGGCCCAGGTCGTCTGACCGCGGGGCTAGGTCCACAACTCCGGCTTCGCCAGCGCTTCCGGACCCATGTACTCGTCGATCAGAACGCGAGCCGCGCGGTAGATCTCGTCGAGGTTGCGAAAGACGATCTCCTCTTTCCAGTCTCCCCGGACCCAGACGTCGAAGGTCGGCTCGTCGCGATTGAAGTTGAATTCCAGGATGCGCTCGCCCGGCGGCGAGCCGGTGACGATGGCGCGCACCATGCGGCGGCCGGAATCGACGATCGCCGCGCGGGCGCCGTTTGGCAGCGGCAACGCGCGCTTGATGCGATCGACGACGTTCTGCGGCGCGCGCTCGTCGAGCAGGCTCAAGATCGCGAAGCCGTTCTCCGGCGGGTTCGCACTCTCGAGCAATTTGACATTCAGGTCGACCAGGCCGGCGCGGGCACGCTCCTGCTCGAAGCCCTTGGCGGTGATGTAGAAGCGGGCGGCGGCCGGGGCGGGCGGGCCTTCCCTTCGTCCTTCACCGCTGCGCTGCTGATCGACCCACCATTTGATCGACTCCTGCTCGCTCTTCGTGCTGGGCATACGCGCGTCGAGCATAGCCGCCCCCGTGAGCGCGCGGCAATAGCGGGCCGGCGCGCGCCGCTCTTTCGGCGCGCGCGGGAGCGCTTGCGGCCATTGCGCGCGCCGTCGTCGTTCACGCCGCGCACCATGCGATAGGCGAACGTGTCGGCCTTGCGCTCGGCGTCGGCCCAGAAGATGTAATGGCCGAGCTCGTGGTAGACGGTGTTGATCCAGCGCCGCTCCGAGTTGTATTTGCGGCCGCGCTTCCAGTTCTCCGGGTGCACGAGGTGGATCTTGCCATCCTCATACGTGCGCCCGCCGCTCTTGCCCCAATCCAGATACTCGAACCAGACGATCTTCGGCATGCGGAGATTGTAGTAGCGGCTGATCGAGACGATCGCGCGGCGAAACTCCGAGGGCTTGTAGCTGGCGAAGAAGCTGGTGAAGAGCTTGTCGATCCGGCGTCGTTCCCGCAGCGCCGGTAGTACCATTCGCATGTTGACGGGCCCCGCAAAATCCTCGATCAGTGGCAGGAAAGCAGCGCCGACGCACCTTGTCAAATCGGCCCTTCGTCACCTCGACGCGTGGCGCCGCGGATCGTTGACTACGTATACCATTCGCTATAATCGGCGCGCACCTTCATGCTCCGTGCGCGCTCCCGCATCGTGGTGATCTGCGGTGCTCTCGTCGCTTCCGCCGCGAAGGCCGGGATGTATTATCCCATGCAGGTGCCTCTGGTCTCGCAGCCCTTCTCGATCGACGTCGATGGCAAGCTCGAGTTTCTCGACGTGGAGCGGACCGACTCCGCCAGTCCGCGACAGGATCCGCAGGGAAAAGCGCGGCTTCGCCTGACGACCAACCTCTCTCCCCGCTGGCGAATCGTCACCGACCTGACCGGGACGGCCGGCGGCACCCCGAGAGACGACGAAGGCGCGGGTGTCTACGACTTCCAGCACGTTCGGCAAGACATCTCCCCGAGCCTCGAGCTCGGCGAAGCCTATCTCGATTTCTATTCGCCCGGGCTCGAGCTGCGCGTTGGCCTGCAGAAGTTCGCGTGGGGCAAGCTCGATACGCTGCAGCCGAACGATCTGCTGAATCCCGAGAAGCACTACGATCCGTTCCTCGAGGACGAGAACGACCGCAAGATCGGCGTGCCCGCGGTCGCGCCGACGATCGATCTGCCTTCGGGCAAGCCGTGGCTGCCGGCGCAGATGCGGCTCACGCTGGTCTGGGCGCCGATCTACGTTCCCTACTACTTCCCGGACCAGGACGAACGCTGGTACCCGCCGATCGCGCGCGTCCCGGCCGAGAGCTCGGTGATGGGCCTCACCGTCGAGAACCGCTCGCGCTTCCGCAACGCGTCGCTGCCCTCGCACACGCCCGAGCACGGCACGTACGCGGCCCGTTTTGCCGGCCTGCTCGGCGGCGCCGACTTCGCGGTCTACTACTTCGAGGGGTTCGACCCGGCGCCGGCCCTCGATGCTTCGGCGCGCGGCTTCGTACGATTCGACCCGCTCTCGGCGCAGCTTTTCGACGTGCGCTCGCAGATCGACGTCTTCCCCGAGTTCGATCGCATCCGTTCGGCCGGGGCCGATCTCGCCTACAAGCTGCTCGGCGCCACCCTGCGGGCCGAAGGTGCTTACGTGTTCGACCGCCCCTACCTGCGCAGCATTCGCGACGTGGTGGCGAGCGAGCAGATCGGCGCGATCGATGCGGCCGCGCTGCTCGGTGGGCGCGAGCAGGAGGTGTCGGTGGCATTGGCCCCCGTCAACGTGCGCCGCGACGGCGTCGAGTGGGGCGCCGGCGGGGACGTGTTCGTCGGCGATACGTTCGTGCTCGCGCAGGTGAACCAGACCGCCGTGCTCGGCAATCACGCGGATCTATTGATCAGCGACCTCGAGACCCGGTTTTTCCTGACGTTACGCCACGGCTTCCTCGGGGATCGGCTGAAGGCGGAGCTGCTCGCCGCCTACGCCATGCAGGGCGTCGCCGGCATGGCTCATCCGCGGCTGACCTATTCGGTCAACGACCACCTCGACGTGCGCATCGGCTTCCTGCTGATCGAGGGTCAGGAGGATTCCCTGCTCGGGCAGTACAAGCACAATGATGAAGGCTACCTGCGCGTACGATGGCTATTCTGAAGGAGACGCGCCGAGGTCGGCGCAGTACGCACCGCGCGCCATTCTCCGCGAGGGGGGAGTTTGAGAGGTCCGCCGTGATGACTCGAGCGATGCGGCTCGCGCTGGTGGCGGTCTCGCTGATCGCCGCCTGGCCGGCCCGCGCGGAGACCGCGCGCCAGATGCTCGACGCGGCAAAGGCCGTGAACGACGCTCGCGAGCCGAAGGACTTCTCGCAGCGAACCCAGATGACGCTGGTCGACTCGCGCGGCGGCGAGCGCGTGCGTGACCTGGTGATGTACGGCAAGAGCTACGGCCACCGTGCGCGCAGAAGCCTCAGCTTCTTCCTTTCTCCGCCGGAGGTGAAGGGTGTGGGATTCCTCTCCTGGTCGGATCCCGACCAGGACGACGACCAGTGGCTGTACCTCCCGGAGCTCAAGCGCGTGCGCCAGATCAGCGGATCGAGCCGCAAGCAGAGCTTCCAGGGATCGGACTTCAGCTACGACGATCTGGATCTCTTCGACGAGATCCGCGACTGGACGGAAAAAGACGCGACGTCGAAGCTGGTGCGCGACGGCGAGATCGTCGACGGCGCTCCCTGCGTCGTGATCGAGCTCGAGCCGCAGGGCAAGGACTACGAATACTCTCGGTTCGTGCTTTGGCTCGACCGCCAGGATTCGACGTTCCGGAAGATCGAGCTCTACGGCAAGAAGGATGGGGCGCTGCTGAAGACGCTGGCGCTCTCGTCTTTTGCAACGATCGACGGCGTGCCGACCGCGCGCCAAATAGAGATGGCAAACGTCAAGAAGGGGACGAAGACGATCCTCGACGTCTCGGAGATTCGCTACAACCGCGGCCTCGCGGACGAGGCGTTCAGCGAGCGGGCTCTCGAGCGCGGTAGGCTCGATTGAGGGTGGCCGCCGATCAGCCGCGACCGCCATCAGGCAAGGCAACTTGAAGCCAGGAGCCGCGCCGCCGTCGGTCGTCTTCGCTTCCGCGGAGCTCGCCCCGCTCGCCACCACGGGCGGCCTGGGGGAAGTGAGCCGGTCGCTGCCGCGGGCGCTGGCCGCGCGCGGACACCCTGTGTCGGTGTTCCTGCCGCTCTACCAGGCGGTGCGCCGCCGCGGCATCGACGTGGCGCACGTCGCCACCGTCGACGTGCCGGGCTACGGGCGGGGCTTCCGCATCTTCCGCGCCGCTCGTGTGCTCGATCCCGCCGCTCTCTACCTCGTCGAGCACGACCACTTTTTCGATCGGCCGGGGATCTACGGAGAGTGGGGCGGAGAGTACGACGACAACCTCGAGCGCTTCGCGTTCACCACTTCGGTGGCATCGCGCTGAGCGTGTGCATCTATGACGGTCTTGTGAAGGTTAGGCAGGACGGCATGTGCCCCTGTACATGACCGAGAGCGGTCAGACAGTGAAGGTTATCTACTGCGTGCGGACGAACCCGGACCAGGACAAGATGCTGACGAGTGCGGTGGGCGTGGCGTTGGCGAGGGCGTGCCACACAGCGCAGTCAGGCAGCCACCACTAGGCCGGCACCACGCGCAAGCAAGGCAGGGCTGACGGGCGGCACCTGATCACCTCTGCGTGCGGCAGACCCGGGCACGTCCTGCACCACCCAACGTCGTTCGGCGACAGCGGCACGGGGCAGGGCAGATGATAGCGAAGCTTGCGGTGATAGCCGCCGCGGTCGTAGACGGTGGTGACGATGGCCGCCAGATCAAGCAGGACGGGGGCATCGGGCGATCGGAGTGGCACGGAGATGGCGTTTGGCAGCGGATGGCGCACCGTCCAGGACCAGACATCCACGTCGGGTCGCCGGTCGGCGTTGAACACCGGCGTGCGTGGTAGTCGCCGGGTGGCAGAGCCCGGGCATGTGGGCACTGGAAATCGACCCGCAGGCGGCGGCGCAAGCGTACCGTGACCGCATTGTCGGCCCGGTGCAAGGCGTGTTGCCCGATGCGATAGTGGATGGCATCGAAGAATCCCTGTCGGGTGCCTGCACCACGGAAATCGCCGCCTTCGACGAGTTCACGGCCCTGCTGACCGA
>CAVPWJ010000203.1:0-27913 GCA_963708955.1 uncultured delta proteobacterium | reverse complement strand
TCAGCGGGTCACCGATCTGGAGAAATCCATCGGGTCGCTCGCTGATTTCGGGTTGAGCGGAATGGCGTACGGCTCGTATCTCTTCAACTTCAACGAGCCTGACAACCGCACGAACTCGCTGCGCTCGCTCGACCAGGACCACAACAGCCTCTCGCTCGACCTCTTCCAGCTCGGCATCAGCAAGACTGGGCCGGCGGGTCTCGCCTTCGCGTCGAAGCTCAACTTCGGCAAGACCGCGAGCCGGATGGGCGCCGACTGGAAAGGCGACGGGGGGTTCGACGGCATCACCAACAGCGGCGGCGACTTCGAGCTCGAGGAAGCCTACATCACCTACACGCCGGAGTGGGCGGGCGGCGGATCGGTGAAGCTCGGCAAGTTCGTCACCCTGCTCGGCGCCGAAGTCATCGAGGCGCCGCTCAACATGAACTACAGCCGCTCCTTCCTGTTCGGCTACGCGATTCCGTTCACCCATACCGGCATACTGTTCAGCGCGCCGCTCAGCGACCAGGTGACCACCAACATCGGCGTAGTCAACGGCTGGGACAACGTCGCCGACAACAACGACGGCAAGACGCTGCTCGGCAACGTCGCCTGGACCGCCAGCGAGAACTTCTCGTTGCTGGTGGCCGGCACCTACGGTCCCGAGAAGAACGACACGAGCAGCGACTCGCGCGGCGTGGTCGACGTGGTGTCGACGATCACGCTCACCCCGCTGACGATCTCACTGAACGGTGATTACGGCAGCGAGGACCAGGTGGCGCTCGATGGTGGCAGCGAGAAGTGGTACGGCTTCTCCGGCATCGTCGGCCTAGCGCTCGAGGACATGACCGGGCTGCCCGCCGGCGCCTACTTCCGCGGCGAGGTCTTCAAGGACGACGGGGGCGCCCGCACCGGCACCGACCAGACGCTCTGGGAGATCACCCTCACCGGCAAGTACTTCGTCACCGAGAAGCTCACGCTGTGGGCCGAGTACCGCCACGACGGCTCGGACGAAGACGCCTTCGCCAAGAGCGGAGCGATCAGCGCCACGGATCCGACCACCGGCGAGATCACCACCACGCCGAAGTTCAAGAACCTGCAGGACACCGTCTCGATCGCCGCAAGCTACGTATTCTGAAGAGGAGAGGTCTCATGAAGAAGATCGAAGCGATCATCAAACCCTTCAAGCTCGACGAGGTGAAGGAGGCCCTCGCCAAGGAAGGCATCCAGGGAATGACCGTGTCCGAGGTGAAGGGCTTCGGTCGCCAGAAGGGCCACACCGAGCTCTATCGCGGGGCCGAGTACGTCGTCGACTTCCTGCCGAAGATCAAGATCGAGCTGCTGCTGCAGGACGAGCAGGCGGACAAGGCGGCGGAGGTGATCACGACGACCGCGCGCACCGGACGCATCGGCGACGGTAAGATCTTCGTGCTGCCGGTCGAGGACGTGATTCGCATCCGTACCGGCGAGCACGGAGAGCAAGCCATCTGAAGTTTTCCCGGCGCTCCGGGGATTCCCGCAAACCCAACACTGGAGGACCCATGAAACACTCAGCCCCCCCGAAGCTGCTGCTCGGCCTCGTCGGCCTGGCGGCGCTCTTGACTTGGGCGCACTCGGCCATCGCCGACGAAGCGCCGGCGCCTGCTCCGCAACTGCCGGCGTACTTCTCGGGTGCGAACCCCGATCCCGCCAAGCCCACGTGGCCCGACCCGACGGGCGCGGCCACCGGCGTTTGGACGACTCCCGCCGGAGACGGCAAGGGAGACCTGCCCTCTTCCCTGTCGATTCCAGATCTCTACGACCGCGTCTCCCACAATCTAGTCTCGATCAACTTCGTTTGGGTGCTCATCGCCGGCTTTCTGGTGATGTTCATGCAGGCAGGCTTCATGCTCGTGGAGACCGGCTTGATCCGTTCGAAGAACGCCGCACACACGGCAGCGATGAACTTCATGATCTACCCGCTCGGCTGCTTCGCGTTCTGGGCCTACGGCTTCGCGATCGGCTGGGGCAACTGGTTCAACGGACCGGTGGCGCCGGGCTGGTACGCCTCGCTCGGACCGGGCACGGCGGTACTGAACAGCGGCTGGGGGCTCGGCGCCGCGACCGACGCCGCCGGCAACCTCACCGGGGTGTTTCAGTACGGTCTCATAGGCCTGAAAGGCTTCTTCCTGAACAGCTCGGTCAATGACGTCGGCGTGATGGCGCTCTTCTTCTTCATGATGGTGTTCATGGATACGACCGCGACGATTCCCACCGGCGCGATGGCCGAGCGCTGGGCGTGGAAGAACTTCTGCATCTTCGGCCTGTGGGTGGCGCTCCCCTACTGCCTGTATGCAAACTGGGTGTGGGGTGGCGGCTGGCTCGCCCAAGGCGGACTCAACTGGGGTCTCGGCCACGGTGCCGTCGACTTCGCCGGCTCGGGCGTCGTGCACGCCATGGGCGGGTTCATCGGTCTGGCCGGAGCGCTCGTCATCGGCCCGCGCATCGGCAAGTACGTCAACGGCAAGCCGCAGGCGATGCCCGCGCACAACCTGGTGCTCGTGATCGCCGGCACGTTCATCCTCGCGTTCGGTTGGTTCGGCTTCAATCCCGGCTCGACGCTCTCCGGCACTGACCTGCGCATCAGCTTCGTGGTGGTGAACACGCTGCTCGCCAGCGCCACCGCGCCGATCGGTGCGATGCTCACCATGGGCTGGAAGGGCATGAAGCCAGACCCCTCGATGCTCTGCAACGGCATGCTCGCCGGGCTGGTGGCGATCACCGCTCCATGCGCCTTCGTGAATCCGATGGGAGCGGCGATCATCGGCTTCGTCGCCGGCATCCTCGTGGTCTACAGCGTCTTCTTCTTCGACAGTATCGGCGTCGACGATCCCGTCGGCGCGATCTCCGTTCATGGCATCAACGGGCTGTGGGGCGTGATTTCGGTCGGCATCTTCGCCACCGGGGAGTACGGCGCGGGGTGGAACGGCGTGGTGCGCGAGGCCATGGTGCAGGCCTATGGCGCCGACGGCGTCCGCGGCATTCTTTACGGTGACGCTTCGCAGCTCGTCATGCAGCTGATCGACGCGGGCGTGGTGGCCGTCTTCGGCTTCGTCATGGCCTTCGTCTGGTTCAAGATCTCCAACCTGATCACTCCGATCCGCGTCAGCGAAGAGACCGAGATCGAAGGCCTCGACGTCCCCGAGATGGGCGTACACGGCTATCCGGATCTCGCCGGGACCATCCGAACAGGCGGGTGACCGCCTGACGTGCCCGGATGAGGATGAGGATGAGGATGAGGATGAGTAGGAACCGGAACCAAGCGAGGGGGGGCCGTCGCGGCTCTCCCTCGCTGCACTCGGTACCCGAGCCGGCGATCCCGCCGATCGTGTTGATCGCCGACGACGACGAGACCACGCGCCTGGTGCTACAGCGGGCGCTCACCGACAGCGGCTGCCTGGCGCTCCCCGTCGACGACGGCGGCGAGATCTGGCCGATCCTCGAGCGCGAGGACGTGCGCGTGCTCGTGCTCGACCTCAACATGCCGGGGGTGAACGGCTGGGAGGTCCTACGCCGCCTGCGCGACGACCTCGCCTTCCGCGAGAAGCACGTCCACGTGGTCGTGCTGTCCGGTCAGACCGATGCCGAGAGCCGCAGCTTCGCGCTGCAGCTCGGCGCCGTGCAGTTCCTCGCCAAGCCTCTCGATCTCGAGGTCGTTCGACGCACCGTGTTGCCTCTCCTCTCTTGACGGCGGCTAGGGCTTTCGGTCTTTTACAGCCCCTTTCGCTGAGGAGGAGGAGAGTCATGCCGCAATTGCCAGCATCGAGGCCGCGCGCCTTGCTCGCGCCCGCCATGATTGCACTGTTCACCACCGCCTCGACGGCCTTCGCCGAAGAGGCGGCCGCACCGAAGTTCGACACCGGTGACACGGCCTGGATGCTCACCAGCTCGGCGCTCGTGCTGATGATGACGATCCCCGGACTGGCGCTGTTCTACGGCGGGCTGGTGCGCGCCAAGAACGTGCTGTCGACGCTCATGCACAGCTTCTTCTGCGCCGCGCTGATCAGCGTGACGTGGGTGCTCTACGGGTACTCGCTGGCATTCGGCCCGGACGTCGGCGGAATCATCGGCGGCACGTCGTTCTTCGGCCTCGCCGGCGTGCTCGGCACGGCGAACGCGCTCGCCCCGACGATCCCACAGATGCTGTTCGTAATGTATCAGGCGACGTTCGCGATCATCACGCCGGCGCTGATTTCGGGAACGTTCGCCGAGCGCCTGCGCTTTCCCGCCTTCGCGCTCTACCTGGTGCTGTGGTCGACGCTCATCTACAACCCGCTGGCGCACTGGGTGTGGGGCGGAGGCTGGATCGGCGCCCAGGTGGGCGCGCTCGACTTCGCGGGCGGTACCGTGGTGCATATCTCGAGCGGCATTTCCGCGCTGGTGACCGCGCTCTATCTCGGCAAGCGGGTCGGCTACCCGGACACGGCGGTGCCGCCACACAACCTGCCGTTCACCGTGATCGGCGCGTCGCTCCTGTGGGTGGGCTGGTTCGGCTTCAATGCCGGGAGCGCGGTGTCGTCGGGCGAGCTCGCCGCCACCGCGTTCGTCAACACCAACACCGGCGCCGCCTCGGCGGCGCTCGGTTGGCTCGCCGCCGAATGGATCCGCGCCGGCAAGCCGACGATGCTCGGCGGTGCTTCCGGAGCGGTCGCCGGACTGGTGGCGATCACCCCCGCTGCGGGCTTCGTCACGCCGATGGCCTCGATCGTCATCGGCGGGCTCGCCGGCTTCGTCTGCTACACGGCGGTCAGCTTGAAGCCCCGCTTCGGCTACGACGACGCCCTCGACGTGGTCGGCGTACACATGGTGGGCGGAACGCTCGGCGCGCTGCTCACCGGCGTCTTCGCCACCAAGGACGTCAACTCGGCGATCCCGACGCTCACGCTCGGCCTCGACGGTGGCCTCCTCTACGGCCACCCGGAACTGATGGTGAAGCAACTAATCGCGGTGGTGGCGACCTACGTGTTCTGCGGCGTCGGCACGTATCTGCTGCTGGTGATCGTCGACGCAGTCACGCCGCTACGCGCCCCGATCGACGACGAGCGCATGGGCCTCGACCTCTCGCAGCACAGCGAGACCGCCTACACCTCCTGAAGGAGGCCCCCCGTCCGTGGGCTTCGGGCAGCATCAGGACGCCAGCGCGAAGACGATCAGCACCAGCGCTTCCAGCGCCTCAGCGCCCGCATCGAGCGTCTGCCCCGTGACCCCGCCGAGACGACGGTCGAAGCAGAGCCGCAGACCCACGGTCGCCATCCCGGCGACGATCAGCACGAGGAGGCCGAGCGCTCCGCCCGCCACCAGCGTGACCAGAGATCCGAACACGGTCGCGACGACGAGCTCGCGCGCGCCGATCGAGGCGTCGAACGGCACCGCTTCGCCAGTCGTTCCGGCGGCGCGCGCGCCGCGCGCGAGCGCGACGATCGCCCAGCGGCCGATCAGCGGCGGCAGCAGCATGCCCGCGAAGCGGATCGGCTCGGAGATCAGATCGAGGCTCCGCGCCTTGAGGATCAACAAGAAGAAGATCGCCGCGGCTCCGGACGTGCCGAGCCGACGATCGCGCATGGTGGCGATCGCCCACTCGCGGCCGCGAAAGCCGATCAAGCCGTCGGCGGTGTTGGCGAAGCCGTCGAGCTGCCGGCCGGCGCTGAGCAGCACGAGCGCTCCCACCAGGATGACGCTGGTGATCTCCTGGCTGAGGAACGTGCGCAGCACCCAGTCGAGCCCCCCGACGAAGGCGCCAATCAGCGCGCCGACCGCGGGATAGAAGAGCGCGCTCGGGCCAATCGGCAGCTTCCACGCTTCAGTGGGCCGGCCGAGAATGGTAAGTGCCGAGAGCGCGGTGCAGAAGTCCGCCCACAGGGCTTCCGGCGCGTTGGCCGACCCCGCGACGCTCGGGCTCGCCGCAGGAGCGGCTGGATCGTTCAGCCCGGCTTCCCCCTCCTGCGATCGCGTTCCCGAGAGCATCTACGGTGAATTACTTATATCCGAGCAAGATTGCCTGCTCCAGGACTCTGCGCGTGGTCACGAGATCGGGCGCCCGACCGATCCGGAGATCGGCGCGCAACCGCTCGAGCGCGGCCTCGTCGTCGACGTCGTAGCACGGCGCCAACAGCACCGGCTCGATGCCCACACGACGAGCGGCATCGACAGTCTCGACGAGAACGTCGGCTGTCCCCCAACGGATGCCCTCGAAGACACGCGGCACCGAGCGCGCGCCGATCAGGCAGTAGCCGCCGTCATCCGCCGGCGCAAGGACCAGCTCCGCGCCGGCCGAAAGCCGCGCGAACGCCTCCTCGATCGTGTCGAGGGGCAGATGCGGGACGTCGGAGCCGATCAACACGGCGTGACGATGCCCGAGCGACAACACGCGGCCGAGCGCCGCGGCCATGCGTGCGCCGAGATCCCCGACTGGTTGCGGAAACACCGCGGGCGCGCCCCCGATCACGCTCGCGAAGGGAGCGCCCGCCGGCTCGAACGCCCAGTGCAGCGTCCAGCCGGGGTGCTCACCCAAGCGGGCAGCGATGTCGACGAGGAAGGCGCGATAGATCTCGGCGGCTGCTCCGTTGCCGATCCGCGCCGCAAGCCGCGTCTTCACCCGCCCTGGCTGCGGATGGCGCGCCATCACCACGAGCGCGTTCGGTAAACGGAGAACGGCGGGTTCGGACACTCCTTGATGTATGCCAGAATCCGCGCGATAAGGCGTGGCCCTCGCCATGAACCATCCCATGGGCGTACCATCGCCGGCATTGCCCGGCGGAGAAAAGGTTGAGTAGATGAACGGTTCAACAACCCGGCCCCCTGCCGGGCGCTTCACTGCGGGCGGTCTCTTCGCCGCGTTTCTGCTCGGTCTCGGTGCTTCAACCGCATCGCCGCTGGGCGCGACCGAGCCATCGCCGGCGTCGTTTGCGGACATCATCGAGGAAGTGATCCCTGCGGTGGTCAACGTCTCCACCACGCAGACCGTCAAGCGGCCGGAGCCCCCGGGCGGGCGCTCCGGCGACCAAATGGAAGAGTTCATGCGCCGCTTCTTCGATCAGATGCCGAAGAGCCACAAGGAGCGAAGCCTCGGCTCGGGCGTGATCATCTCCAGCGACGGTGAGATTCTCACCAACGATCACGTGATCGGCTCGGCCGACGACATCGAAGTCGTCCTTCCCGACCAGAAGCGCTACAAGGCGAAGGTAGTCGGTAGGGACAAGAAGACCGACATCGCGCTGATCCGCATCCAGGCGGACCATCCCTTGCCGGCCGCCAAGCTTGCTCACGGCGACGGCCTGCGGGTCGGCGATTGGGTGATCGCCATCGGCAACCCGTTCGGCCTCGGCGAGACGGTGACCGCTGGCATCGTCAGCGCCAAGGGGCGCGCGATCGGCGCCGGCCCGTACGACGACTTCATCCAGACCGACGCCTCGATCAACCCCGGGAATTCGGGGGGGCCACTGCTCAACAGCCGCGGCGAGGTGGTCGGCATCAACAGCGCGATCTACAGCCAGGGCGGCGGCAACATCGGCATCGGCTTCGCGATCCCGATCGAGATGGCGGCGCACATCGCCGACTCGCTGCGCTCGCGCGGCAAGGTCGTGCGCGGCTGGCTCGGTGTGGCGATTCAAGACGTGACACCGGAGCTCTCCAAGGCGCTCGGTTTGCCCGAGGCCGGCGGCGCGCTGGTCTCCGACGTCATCAAGGGTGGGCCAGCCGACCAGGCGGGCCTGAAGCGCGGCGACGTGATCACCGCCTACCAGGGGAACGCTGTGACATCGAGCCGCGATCTGCCGATCCGCGTGGCCGAAACCTCGGTCGGCACCCGCGCCGAGCTCAAGGTGCTGCGCGAAGGCCAGCCGAAAACCATCTCGGCGGAGATCGGTGAGCTGAAGGACAAGGAAGTCGTCGCCGAGAAGGCTGCTCCCGCCTCGCCGCTCGGCTTTCACGTCGACACCCTGACGCCGGAGATCGCCGAGCGCATGGGCATCCCCCCGAGCACCAAGGGCGTGGTAGTGACCGGAATCGATCCCGGCAGCGCCGGCGAGGAGGCGGAGATCCGCCCCGGCGACGTGATCCGCGAGGTGAACCGCAAGGCTGTGCCGACGGCGGAGGCGTTCACCGGGGCCATCACCGGCCAGCCGGCCGGCACGCCCTTGCTGCTGCTCGTGCAGCGCGGTGAATCGACCTTGTTCATCACCATCTCCCCGGAGGATGCCGATGGACAGGAGGACGCGGGTTGAGGCCGATCTAGCGGAGGATACGTTGTGAAAACCCCGTCCTGCGGCATATGATGGCGTCGTGAAGCTGCCCAAGCCGTTCCCGGCTGACGTTCTCGCGCGTCTTTTCCTGATCGCAGCGGCCGCTCTGTCGGCGTTCTCGGCGACGCTGGCCGTGCCGAGCCTACTCAGCGGGGAGTTCGGGCAGGGCCTCTTGCTGGTGGGCGTGGCGGTGTTCGCGGGGTGGTTGACTACCGCGATCCACCAATTCCAGCAGCGGCTGGCGGGCATCGACGAGGTCATCCGCCAAGGCAAGCGTCGCGTCGAGCAGTCGGAGTCGGCTCTCGAAGAGATGCGCCGACTCGCTAAGTCGATTCGCTCCGCCTCGGCGAGCGACGACGGCGAGGAAGACCGGACCGTTCATTAGCCCCTGACGAGACCGCTCACGCCCGCGGGTAGAGGCGCAGGTAGCGAAAGCCGGCGACGCCGTCGTCCGTCGTCGCCAGCCCTCCCCCCGGCTCGGTAGCGAACTGAAAGCGCACGGTGTTCGCGCCGGGCCGCAGCACGCCGGACGGCGGCTCGACATGGTATTCGCGCCAACCGCGCGTCAACGCGATCTCCGGCGCCGCCCAGCCGTTGACCGAGATCACCAGGCGCGCACAGCGCCGGCGATTCTCGGCGTCGGTCGCCGGACGGATCATGATCTTCAGCACTCCGGCCGCCGCTTGCTCCGCTCGCAGCGTTGCGCTGACGTCGCTCGACAACGCCCACGACACCGGGCCGATCGGCTCGCGGGGCCCGTCTTTCCATTGCCCGCCGAGAGCAGAGCGGCTCTCCAGCGTGCCGAACTCGACCGAAGCGACCGAGCTTCGGCTTTCGTCGATCGCCGACGGCAGCCGCAGCCGCATGCCGGGCAGGTCGTCGAAGACGAGGAACGCCACGCACGCCACGGCGACCACGCTCGCCACCAGCACCCGCGGCAGCCGCCGCATCCATCCCGCGCCGAGCACCCAGGCCACCCCGAGCAGAACGCTCGCCACCACGTCGCTCAGCCAATGGCTGCCGCTCAGCAGCCGGCCCGCGGCCTGCAATCCGACGCAGGCGGCGGCGACCGAATACGCCGAAAGCGCCGCCCAGCGCGGCAAGTGTCGTCCACGGATCAGCAGGACGGCGATCACCGCGGCCATCGTCGCTCCCGTGGTGTGGCCGCTCGGGAAGCTGTTGCCACTGGTCATCGCCGGGGTCGAGTTCGGGCGCAGGCGCTCGATGCCGGTCTTCAGCGTCTCGACCGCCCCCGAGCCGATCAGGAACAGCGCCACCAGACCCAACACCCGCCACGGCTGCCGCCATCCGCCACGCGCCAAGCCGATGCCGATCAACAGCGCGAGCGTGCCGCGCACCACCGGGTCGATCCACCGCGACATCGCCTCCACGCCGCAGCTCCGGTGGAACTGGATCCATTGGAAGACCCACTCGTCGGCGAGCACCCACCAATGGAGGAACACGACCACGAGCAGGGCGGTGAGCAGGGCCCAGAGCGCGATTCGTTCCGACCGGGGCACGGACGAGATGAATAGCGGATCTCGCCGGGCAGAGCGAGATCGCCGGCCTGGGTTCGCCCGTCCCTCGCAGCCTGGGCACGACGCGCGCCCGGGTGACTCCGCTTCGAGTGCAGGGCATCGATCCGAACCGCATCTCCGGCGAAGGCATGGGCACGGACCCCGAGATCGGCCACGCAATCGTAGTTTCCTTCGATCTCTCGGAAGCGGCCGCGGCGGGTGCTGCGCTTCCGCCCCCAGATAGCCAACCGCTTGCGGTATCCACAGTCCGTTAGCGTTTGCCCCGCGACCAGGCGAGTGCCACGGCCAGCGCCGTCAGCCCGAGCGAGTAGTCGTAGACCTGCGACAGCAGGTGCGTGGCGAACCCCGACAGGATCGCGACCCGCGCCGGCACGCCGAGCTCCCGAAAGCCAATCGCCCAGGCGGTCTCGTAAGTACCAATGCCGGCGATGCCGTGGATCGGCAGCGTGGCCGACAGCTCGGCCCCGGCGATGCCCAGAAAAACCCGCCAGAACGGCAAATCGGCGACGCCGAGATCGTGCTCGCGAACCACGCCGAGCAGGAGCGACCAGTAGGCGGCGAACTTGAGCAAGCGGATGGCGAACGAGATGCCGAGCAGCGCCACCACCCTGCCCCGCTGATCAGCGCCGTCGAGCTCGCGGGCGAGGTCGTCGAGCCGCGAGGCGAGCCGCGCGCCGCGCTCGCAGCGCCGCAGACGGGCGGCGGCGAAGCGCACCGCGGCCGGCAGGCGCAGAAACACGGCGGCCACCACGGCGCCAAGCGCCGCCGCCACGGCCGCCAGCGCCCCGCCACCAGCGAATCGCCCAAGCTCGAGCACGACGGCGGTGCCAACCAGCAGCGTCATCGCGAACAGGTCGTAGAAGAACGTGACCACGAACGACGACACCACCGGCTCGAGCGGCACGCCGAAGCGGCGGGTCAGCAAGTAGATATAGCTGAGCGACCCGATACGCGCCGGCAGCAGGTCGACGAGAAAGTTGCGCGCCGCGGTCACCAGCACGAGCGGCGCGAAGCCGACGGAGCCGCCGATCAGCATCCGGTAGCGGTAGGAGCGCGCGAGCAGCCCGGCGACCGACAGCGTGACGTAGCCCGCGAACAGCCCCGGATCGACGCGCACGATCCAGCGGCCGATCTCGTCCAAGTCGACTTGCCGCAGCAGCACGAAGCAGAGCCCCACCGACACCGCCGCCGAGGCGAGGAGGCGGAGCCAGCCACGCGGCTCGCGGCGCGCTCCACCGTCCGGTGGAGCCGGTATCTCGAGGCTCGCGGTCATGAGCCCAATGTCGCGGGCCTACGCTCCGCCGCGCTCGCGAATGAGTCGCGCCGGCACTCCGCCGACGATCGCGAACGGCGCGACGTCGTCCGTGACCACCGCCCCGGCCGCGACCACCGCGCCCTCCCCGACCCGCACGCCATCGAGAACGACAGCCCGCGCGCCGATCCACGAGCGCGCGCCGATCGTCACCGGGCCCTCGGAGTAGCTGCCCTGGGCGGCGATCGATCGGCCGCGGTCTTCGAGGTGATAGCGCCCGCCGCCGACGTAGCAGCCGGCGGCGATCAGCGCCGCTTCGCCGATCTCCACGCCGCCGACCGAGCTCACCACGCAGCGCCAGCCGAGGTTGGCGCGCGCGCCGATGGTGATCGTTCCGCCCTTGCAGGAAAGGATCGTCTCGCGGCTGATGAGCGCCCCCTCGTCGACCGTCACGCCCTCGGCCGAGCCGCGCGCGTCGAGCAGACAGAGATCATCGACGAGCACGCCGTCGCCGAGCGCGATCCGCCCCGGGTGGCGAAGCACGATGCCGCACCCGAGCGCCGTCCCCTGCCCGAGGCGGCGGAAGAGACCACGGTAGAGAACGCCGCGCAGCCAAAGCCCGAGCGCTCCCGGCAGATTGCCGGCCAGCGCCGTCACCAGCTCGTAGCGCACGAGCCCGCCCCACCCCACATCCATTCCGACCACGAGGTCACGGTAGCGGTCGGCGGCCGAAACGCGCCGATCGACCAGCGCCTCTTGGAACTTCGTTCCGCCGCTCATTCCGTCCTCACGGCGACCACGCGCAGCGGGCCGCGAAGCGCGAACACCACGCCGCCGAGCAGCGCGTAGACGAGCGTCAGTAACACGTAGAGCAGCGACAGCGACAGCGCCTTGGCCTCCGCCACGCCAACCAGGCCGAGCAAGTACACGTACGATACGTCCCGCGTGCCGATGCCGAAGATCGACACCGGCACCGATTCGACCAGGCTGACCAGCGGCACGATCGCGAAGAAGTACGGCAGCGCAGCGTCGATCGCCAGACCGCGAGCGATCACCCACACCGCGACGACGACGATCGCTTGCGCCACCACCGACACCGCCGTCCAACGCACCAGGCCGCCGCTCTTGCGGTACGAAGCAATCGACGCCGCCACGCTCCCGAGTGCCTGCTCGAGCCGCGGCAGACCGGCGCGACCGAGCCGCACGCCTGCCCAGCCGGCCGCATCGGTGAAGGCGAGAATCGCCAGCACGAGCACCACCACGTAGAGCCCTGCGCCGATCGCGCACAGATGCGCCTCGAGCGCGGCGGCCGCGCCGGTGGCGAGCGCCGCCAGGCCGACCAGGCCGATGGCAGCAAAGCCGAGCACGCGATCGGCCACCACCGAGGTTGCGGTCGCCATGCCGCGGCCGCTGCGCCGCGCGGCATCGACGGCGCGCACCGCGTCGCCGCCGATCGCCGTCGGCAGGAACACGCTGAAGAACGTGCCGACCATGTAGCTCGCGAACGCCGAGGGGTGCGACAGCCGGATGCCGTCGGCGGCGAGGAGCTGCTGCCACTTGTAGGACTTGAGCGCGGTGTTCAAGAGCTGCAGGACGAGGATCAGCGCCACGTTGCCGAGCCCAACGGCGGTGAGCTCCCGCCCCAGCGCACCGAGATCGACGCGCGACAAGAGCCAGCCGATCAGCGCCGCGCTCACGCCGAGCCGCAGCGCGAGCAACCCAACGCCCTTCACGCCGCGGCAGCCGTCCGCCCGCCGTCGACGAAGCGGCGGTGCCAGAGCGCCAGATTGAGCAGCGCCCACAAGAGATGGTTGTGGTTGTGCCGGCGCGACAGATGCTCTTGCCACACGCGCTCGATCGCCGCCGGCTCAAACACCTCGCGCACCAGCTCGCTCGCGCGGATCTGCTCGCGCGCGAAGTCACGCAGCTCGTTCCGCAGCCAGTTCTTGATCGGCAAGCTGTAGCCCTGCTTCTTGCGGTAGAGGATCTCGCGCGGCAGGTGAGCGAGCATGGCTTCCTTCAATATCGTCTTGGTCTCGAACCCGTGCATGCGCCACTCGGGCGGTAGGCTGGTGGCGAACTCCACGAGCTCGTGGTCGAGGAACGGCACGCGCACCTCGAGCGAGCTCGCCATGCTCATCTTGTCGACCTTCATGAGCACGCTGTCGGCCATCGTCATCTTGAGGTCGACGTAGACCTCGCGGTCGAGGCGCTCGCGCGACGCGCAGCGACCCGCCCACTCGGCGACCACCCGGAACGGAGCGGGATCGACCGCCGACAGGAAGCCGTCGCGAAACAGACCCGCGGCGAGCTCGGGCGAGAGGAAATACTGCCAGCGCATGTGCGCGCCCGCAGGATCGAGCCGCGCGCCGTCGACGAAGCGCTTGACGATGTTGACCGCCCCCTTCTTCTGCTCCTGGTCGGGCAGCCGCGTCACCAGCGACCGCACGAGCCCGCGCACGCCGCGCGGCAGCCGCTCGTAGTAACGCGCGCTGAAGCGGCTCGCCCGGAAGCGGTCGTAGCCGACGAACACTTCGTCGCCGCCCTCGCCGGAGAGGCAGACGATCACGTCCTGGCGTACCCGCTGGCAGAGCAGCATCAGCGGGATCGCCGAGAGGTCGGTCATCGGCTCGTCCAAGTGCCACACGCCGCGCTCGATGTCCTCGGGTGTGACCGGACGGATCATCACCTCGGTGTGGAGCGTACCGAAGCGGCGCGACACGGCACGCGCGTACTCGATCTCGCTGAAGGAGGCATCGTCGTAGCCGATGGTGAACGTGCGGATCGGCTCGTCGGTCTGCCGCCGAAGCAGGCTCATCATCGCCAGCACGCTCGAGGAGTCGACCCCACCCGACAGGAACACGCCGAGCGGAACGTCGCTCATCAGACGGCGCTCGACGGCGGTGCGCAGCAGCTCGAGGACGCGGCGCTTGGCCTCCTCCCAGCCGATGTCGGAGCGCTCGAACGTCAAGTCCCAGTATGGACGAAGCGAGATCCGGCCATCCTCCAGCGTCAGCGTGTGGCCGGGCTGGAGCTTCTCGATGCCGGCGAACATCGTGCGTGGGCCGGGAACGAACTCGTAGCCAACGTAGTCGTAGACCGCCTGGGGGTCCACGCGCCGCTCGATCGAGGGATCCTCGAGGATCGCCTTGATCTCGGAGGCGAACACTAGCCGCCCGCGCGCCCAGTGGTAGTAGAGCGGCTTGATGCCGAGCCGGTCACGGGCGAGAAACAGCCGCCGGCGCGCGCCGTCCCAGATCGCGAAGCCGAACATACCCTTCAAGCGCTGGACGCAGGCCTCGCCCCACTCCTCGTAGGCATGGAGGATCGCCTCGGTGTCGCAGCGGGTGTGAAAGCGGTGGCCGCGCGCCTCGAGCTCGCGGCGGAGCTCCGCGTGATTGTAGACCTCGCCGTTGTAGATGATCCACACCGCGCTCGCCCCCGCGCGCGGGCACCCGGCATTGCTCATCGGCTGCGCGCCGCCGGCCAGATCGATGATCGCCAAACGCTGCATGGCCAGGCCGACCCGACCGTCGGCGTGCAGGCCCGAGCCGTCGGGGCCGCGGTGCAACAGCGTGCGGCACATCTCGGCCAACGCACTGCGGTCGACCACCTGCCCTTCCGGTTCGACGATGCCGACGATTCCGCACATGTGGCGCACCACTATATACGACGGCCGAGCGCGTTTCACGCGCCCTCGAAAACCGGCGCCGATCAGCACCCGCGGGGGGCGCTGGCCCGCCGCGGCGCCGCGCGAATCAATTCCACCAGTCTTTCATTCCGGACGCAGGTCGGGCCACTGATCGTTGCCGGTGTGATACGTGAGCCGCAGCGCGCGGTCCCACGGTTCGCCCAGCTTCCACAGGAAGATCTCGTAGTCGGCGCGTCCGGGCTCGTGGTCGCCGGCCGAGGCCGCCCACGTGAGCCAAGCGCCATCGCGAGACAGGCGCGGGAAATACTCGTGACTGTACTGCCCAGGCAAGTCGATCAGGGTCTCGACGCGCCGGCCGTCGCTTGGCCCCCATGCCACGCGCGTTCCGCCGTTACCCTTGTGGCCTTCGATCCAGATCAAGCGCTCCTGGCCCGGCCACCAGGCGATCTGACAGGCGTCGCCGGGAAACGCGGTGAGCTTGCGGCCGGCCACGTCGTAGATGCCGAACCCGCCGTACGTCGCGCCGCGAATCGTCACCGCCAACCGATGCTCGCGAAGATCGGGCTCCTGGGCCCAGCCGCCGAGCACCTTGCCGGAGTCTACCATCACTTCCTCGCGCCCATCGTCGAGCCAGTGGCGAACGACCTGCGCCGCGCGGGCGAATACCACCGAGCGCCCGTCGGGCGCGAAGCTCGCATGAAAGCCGAGCGCGGCGATGCGCCGCGGGTGGCGGCCATCGGCGTCCATGATCCACACGTCCCACGGCTCGGGATTGCGGTCCGACACCCAGGTCTCGCGGCTGCGGTTGAAGAGGATCTTCGAGCCATCCGGAGAGAAACGCGGGAAGCTGTCGACATGCGGATCGTTGGTCAGCCGCTCGAGCACGGGCGCCCGGCCTCGTAGGTCGAGGAGATAGATCTCGTGATTGCCGGCGCGGTTCGAAGACCAGACGACGCGTCCGCGGAAGCGGCGCGCTCCTTCGGCGAACGCCGCCGCTTCCTGCGCACCGATCGGGTGCCCGTGCTTTTTCGGCGGCACCACGCGATAGTAGAGACGCGGACCGAAGTGCACGGCCGCCGCCGCGGCCACCGCCAGCCCCACGACGATCACCGCGACGACCACGGCGCGGAAGCGCTGCACGGAGCAAAGCTCTCGGAGGTTCGCGGGAATTTCAACCCCCACGGGCGGAGCCGGACTCCGCACGTGGACGCGCGCGGCAGAAGGCAGCACGACACAGGCTGCGAAGGCGAATCGCCGGCGAGTACCGGTCGCCGGTCCTGCCCTACCCACCGCCGGTCGACGAAGAACCGGTGAAAACCTCCCACGCAGTCGTCGCCATCAGGTCGTAGCCCGCCGGCGTCGGGTGCAAGCCCTCGGGCACGTGGATCAGCCCCTGGTTCTGATCGTAGGGCAAATCCTCGCCGCTCGGCCCCGGCCCGTTGGTGAAGGCAGCGTAGAAGTCGACGACCGGCACCATGTCGGCCGCGGCGATCGAGCGGATCCGGCCGTTGTAGGCCTGCTCCGCGCCGAAGTTCAGCGCGTTCTTGTGAGCACAGCAGCTCGGCGTGATCGTGCCGAGCAGTGGCTGCGCGCCGACGCCGAAGACCATGTCGACCATCGTCTGCAGGCGGTCAGCCGCTCCCTCGACGTCGCCTTCCTGGACGTCGTTCGTACCGTGCAGGATGATCACGTAATCGACGGGATTGGTGCCGAGATCCCGCTGCAGCCGCGACAAGCCGGTGCGCGTGCGCTCGCCGGCCCTACCATCGTTGACGACGATGAGGGGCAACGTCGTGCGCGGCGTGAGCAACTGCTGGAGCCTCGCCGGGTACCCGGCCACCGAGGCGGGCGGCGTGGACTCAGCCCCGGGGCCGTCACCGACGCCGCGGGTGATGCTGTCGCCGAACGCCAGGATGACGATCTGGCCGTCCAGATTCAGATCGACGAGGCCGACTCCCTTCGACTCCTCATCACCACCGCCTCCTCCGCCGCACGCCGCAATCCATACCACCATGGCGCAAGCCATCACGCATGCACGCAGGGACGCTTCCACGTTCCTCCATCCTCCGGGGCTCGCTGCGGCGGAGCCCACGCCGCGTCGTGGTTGTTCCAAGGGTCTCAACGAGTGGGATTCTCGAGGCGCGGTGTTTTGGCATCGACGGAGAGACGAATCAAGGGGTGGTTGACGCGTGCCCCCTTTTTGGTTTCTACCTCCCTCTCACCGGGATGAGCGATTGCTTACCAAACGATCTGGGTGGTTGGGGTGGAGCGTTACCGTCCGCGACCGCTTCGCCGTGACGGTACCTGAGGACGCCGCCCCGGCCCTCTACACGGCACGCGTGGACCCGTGGGATCCCGCCCACCGCCGGCATCGGCACCATGGTTGGTTCGGCAGGCCGGCGGTCGAGGAGCTCCAGATCCGGGTCGTCGAATGAGCGCCTCGCTCGCGCGCATCGCTCGCCACGAGCGGCCCTACCTGCTCGCGGCCGCCGCCGGCATCGCCTGCGGCGTCGGTATCCGCATCTGGCTGGCCTTCGCCGCCGAGGGCAAGAGCTGGAGCGACAGCGCCACCATCGCGCTCATGGCCATGCACGAGATGCGGGGAAAGTTCTACGCGTTCTACTGGGGCCAGACGTACATGGGCTCGCTGGAATCGCTGGTGATCGTCCCATTCTTCGCGCTGTTCGGCGTCAGCGACGTGACGCTGTCGATCGGCCTGCTGCCCTGGTACGTGCTGTTCGCGCTCGCGCTCTACCTGCTGGTGCGCCGCTGCGGAGGGCCGCTCGCCGCGGCGGTCTCGACGTGGCTCTTGGCCTTCGCGCCGCCCTACGTCCAGTACCAGCAGATCATAGCGCGCGGCGGCTACACGGAGACCCTCGCATTCGGCACGACCCTGCTCTGGCTGACCCTGCGGGTGACGCACGACGATCTCGACACGCGCTCCAAGCGCCGCTACCTGCTGGCGATCGGCTTCGTCGCCGGTCTGGCGTTCTGGACCAACTGGCTGGTGTTCCCCTACTTCGCCGTCGTCGGCGTCTACCTGCTATTCCACGACTGGCGCTTGCCGCTGCGCCCGGCGGCGCTCGGCGCGCTGGCGTGCTTCTTCCTCGGCAGCTTGCCCTTCTGGGTCTACAACCTCAGCCACGGCTTCCCGACGTTTTCGTTCGTCGAGAGTCTGCAAGGAGCCGAGGGCCGGCACGCAGCGTTCGAATACGCCGTGCACCGGGCGATCCCGGTGCTGTTCGGGTTCCGCGATCTCGAAGAGAAGTTCACGTTGGGATGGCCGGGTCGTGTCCTGATCGGCCTCCTCGTGCTCGGCCTCTGCGCTCTGCTGCTCGGGCTGTGGCGCTCGTGGCTCGCGCTGCTGCGCGGGCAACTGCGCGAGACGCACCCGGTGATCATGCTGTTGCTGCTCCTGGTGGCGACGGTCGCGATCTACCGGGTGAGCCTGCCCGGCCGGTTTCACGTCGCCCGCTACCTTCTGCCGATCGCAACCGCGGCATTATCGCTGACCGCTCTCGCCGTCGCCTGGCTGAGCGCACGCTCACGGGCGGTCGGCCAGGCGGCCTTTCTCGGTCTCGTCGCTCTCAACGCGGCGCAGATCGTGGAGTTTCATCGCGGCATGGCGTCGTCGACGAGGCCGGGCATCGAAGGTTCGGTCGATCTGCTCGCCGAGCACCTGCTGCGCCAAGGAATCCGCTGCGGCTACGCCGACTACGGCGACTCGACGATCACCACCTACCTGACGGGCGACCGCGTCGCGCTCACCGACTACACCGGCGAGCGCTATCCGATCGGCGAGGTCGACTTCCGGGATCCCGCGGTGATCGTGCGCGAGAGCAACGCCCCCGCCGACGGTACGCTGGCGGCGATCGAGGCGAGATTCTCCGTGAGCCGCATTCCGGGGTTCCGCATCTACTGGCCGATCCGCCACGACGGGGTACCGCGCGCGGCGCTGCCGCGACGGGGCTGGTCCATCGCCGCCAGCGAGAACGCGGCGGACGCCGCGCTCATGCTCGACGGCGACCGCTGGACCTATTGGTCCGTGCCGGCCGCAAGCGCCGCGCCCGCCGTGACGCTCGACCTCGGAGCCGAGCAAACGGTGACCGGCGTCTACTTCGACCTCGGCGACCGCGGCCACGATTCCTTCGCCAAGCTGCGCATCGAGGCATCGCGGGATGGTGAGCGCTGGTCGCTGATCAAGGAAGCGGAGTGGGGGTTTCCCGTGCAGCTCGATCCGAACGGCCAGGCGACGACCGTGCCGAGCGGCGGCCAGTACGTGCTGTTCCAGCCGCTCCCTGCACGAGCGCTACGTTTCACGAAGCTCGCGGGCAACGGCGAATACAACTGGTCGGTCGGCGAGCTCCGCGTCCTCGGGCCAGGCGCCGGCGACGTCATGCTGCGGCTGCCCGAGTTCGCGGACCCCGCCTCGGCCGCACTCGCCAAGCGGCGGCTGCGCTTGCAAAGCGAGCGCGAACCTGAAAACGATGGCCCCCTCGTTGAGCTCCGCCGCCTGTATCGATCCCTCGGGGAAACCGCCAAGCTGGCCGAAGTCGAGCGCATCGAGAGAGAGCGCTTCTCCCCACGGGTTCGGCTCGACTGGCGGTTCGGGCCCGAGCTGAGGCTCGTCGGATACGACTGGCGAGCGCTCGGAAGCCGCCGACTGGAGATCATCTATTATTGGCAGGCGCTGCGACAGATGGACGGCGACCACGCGGCATACCTGCACGTCCGGGGGGACGGCGGGCGATTCCAGGACGATTACTTCCTCGGCGGCAAGCGCACGACGCGGCTGTGGACCGCCGAGGGGATCGTCAAGGATCGCCGGGTGATCTCCGTGCCGGCCGACGTTCGCGACGGATCCTACGCGGCGAAGATCGGCGTGTGGATCCCGCACCACCACCAGCACGTGCGGCCCGGGTGGCTTGGTTGGTGGGGCGACCGCACGCGGAAGCTCTTCCGCCTCGAGATCCGCGGCGACGAGGTCACGGTGAGAGCGGACACGTGAGCGCGGTCCAGAGCAAGCGAAGGTTCATCCCGGTCTACGAGCCGTGGATCGGCCGAGAGGAGCTCTCGCGCGTCACGCGTTGCGTGAAGAGCGGATGGATCTCGTCGATCGGCGAGGAGATCCGCGAGTTCGAGGCACGCTTCGCCGCGCTCTGCGAGCGGCGCTTCGGCGTCGCCTGCAGCAACGGCACGGCGGCGCTGCACCTCGCTCTCGCCGCGCTAGGCATCGGCGTGGGCGATGAAGTGATCGTCCCGGCGTTGACGTTCGTGGCTACGGCCAACGCCGTGCGCTACACCGGCGCGACGCCGGTCTTCGCGGACGCCGATCCGCGAACGTGGAACCTCGACCCCGCCTCGGTCGAGCGGCGCATGACACGCAAGACCCGCGCGATCATCGCCGTGCACCTCTACGGCCAGCCCGCCGATCTGGCGCCGCTCGCGGCGATCGCCCGGCGAAGCGGCGCATACCTCGTCGAGGACGCCGCCGAGGCGCACGGCGCGCGTTATCGCGGAAAGCCGGTCGGCGCGTTCGGCGCGCTCGCCTGCTTCAGCTTCTACGGCAACAAGATGATCACCACCGGCGAGGGCGGCATGGTGGTCACCTCGAACCGGCGGCTCGACGCGCGCCTGCGACTGCTGCGCGATCACGCGATGTCGCCGCGACGGCGCTACTACCACGCGGAGATCGGCTTCAACTATCGCATGACCACGCTGCAGGCGGCGATCGGCCTCGCCCAGCTCGACCGCTTCCCGCGGATCCTCGAGCGCAAGCGGCGCCTGGCCCGCTGGTACCGTCGCGGCCTCGCCGGTCTGCCGCTCGACCTGCCGCCCGCGGCGCCGGACAGTGAGAACGTGCATTGGATGTTCAGCGTGGTGCTGCGCCCCGAGGTGCGACTCGACCGCGAAGCGCTCGGCCACCGCCTCCTCGAGCGCGGCATCGACTGGCGACCGTTCTTCGTGCCGATTCCCGATCTGCCGCCCTACCGGGACGGGCGGCGCTATCCCGTTGCCGCCCGCCTTGGCGCGCGCGGCATGAACCTCCCCTCCGGGCCGCGGCTCACCGAGCGGCAGGTCCGCGACATCTGCGATGCGCTCACCGACCTACTCGCCTAGAGCCGTCCCGTCGTTCGACTGGAAGCCGCGGCTGTCGGTCGTGCTGCCGACCTACAACGAGAGCGGCAACATCGCCCGGCTGATCGCCGCCGTGCGCGATTCGGCGCGAACGATGAGCGAGCTCGAGATCCTGGTGGTCGACGACGACAGCCCCGACGGCACCGCGGAGATCGCCGCGACCGCGGGGGCCGACGTGCGCGTGATCGTCCGCAAGGACGCACGTGGCCTGGCCACCGCCGTGCGTCGCGGCATCGAGGAGGCGCGCGGCGAGGTCGTGGTGGTGATGGACACCGACTTCAACCATCAGCCGGAAATGATTCCGCAGATGGTGGATTTCCTGCGTTACTACGACCTGGTCACCGGCTCGCGCTTCACGGTCGGCGGCGGCATGGAAGAGCAGGGTCGCTACCGGCTTTCGTTCCTGTTCAACTTCTTTTGTCGCGTGCTGCTCGGCACCAAGCTCCAGGACCACCTCTCGGGCTTCTTCGCGGCGCGCCGCGAGACCATCCTCGCGCTCGACCTCGACGACGTGTTCGGCGGCTACGGCGACTACTTCATCCGCCTGCTCGTCGAGTCATTGTCGCGTGGCTCGACGGTGCTCGAGGTTCCGGTCTTCTACCACGCGCGCAGCGCTGGTGAGAGCAAGACCAAGTTCCTGCGTACGTTGGTGCTGTATACGCGTGCCGTGGTGCGGCTCACCGCGCGGCGGCCCACGCCGAGCGCATGAGCCGCCGATGAACCACCTCGAGTCTTATCTTCAGGTGGCGCCGATCTCGCTCTCGCTCGAGCGGGCGATCGAAGGCCGCTGGCTGTCGTCGCTGCCACTCGCCGAGCCGCTGCTCGACTTGGGCTGCGGCGACGGATTGTTCGCCGAGCGCACGTTCTCGCGTCCGCTCACGGCGGGCATCGACCGCAATCCCGCCGAGCTGGCGATCGCCCGCTCGCGGAATGCCTATCGCGCCCTCGCCGCCTGCGACGCCGCCCATCTACCGTTTCGCGGCGGCGCATTCGCCACCGTGATCAGCAACTCGGTGCTCGAGCACCTCGCCGACCTGCCGGGCACGCTCGCCGAGATCCGCCGCGTGCTGCGCCCGGACGGCCGCTTCTGGTTCTCCGTACCGAGCCCGCTCTACGGGAAGCTCCTGTTCAACGCCGTGCTGTTCGAGCGCCTTGGGCTCGCGGGCCTCTCGCGCTGGTACGAGCACTTTGTCAACGTGCGCCTGCAGAAGAACTTCCACTGCCTCGGCATGGAAGAGTGGACGCGGCTCCTCGCCGATGCCGGGCTGCGCGTGGTCCGCCACGAGAGCTATCTGCCGCGGGCGGTAATGTTCGCCAACGACCTCGGCTATCCGCTGGCGATCCCGGCGATGCTGTGGAAGCGGCGCCTCGGCCGCTGGACGCTGTCGCCCGCGCTGCGCAAGCCGATCGCCGCGCTGCTCGCGCGCGCCCTCGATCCCGTCTATGCCCGCCCGTGCGCCGCGGGGCGAGGCGGCGGCTGGTTGATCGAGGCGGCCCCGGTCGCCCGCTGATGCCCGCGGTCCTCGCCCTGCTCGCCGCCGGTCTGGCGCTCCGGCTCCTCCACCTCGCCACCCCCAGCCTCGATTCCGACCAGGCGATCTTCGGCCTGATGGCGATGCACATCCTGCGCGGCGAGTTTCCTGTCTTCCAGTGGGGCTACCACTACGTGGGCACGATCGAGTCGTTCGCGGCGGCACCGCTGATGGTGCTGTTCGGGCCGACCCGCTTTGCGCTGAACCTCTCCCCCGCGCTGTTCTCCATGCTGTTCGCCTTCGCCGCGTATCGCTTCGCGCGCGAGGCGGCGGGCCGGAGCGCCGGCCTGTGGGCGCTCGGCTTCGCCTGCTTTCCGCCGATCTACCTGGTGTGGACGGTGGTGATAGCGCGCGGCGCCTACGCCGAGACGCTCGCGCTCGGCACGCTCGCGGCGTACCTGGCGCTGCGCGCGGCGAACGCCGAGGAGCCGCGGGCGGAGCGGGACGCCTTGATCGGCACGGGTCTTGCGCTCGGGCTCTCGTTCTGGACGCACCTCAACACCGTCATCTACGGCGTCGCGATCGTTCTCTTCTGGCTGATCGAGCGGCCGCGCCGGCTCGGGCGTGCGACCCTGTGGGCGGGCGGCGCGTTCTTCCTGGCCAGCGCGCCTTTCTGGTACGATACGATCCTCACCCATTTCGGCACATTTCTGTTCGGCCCCCCCCCCTCGCCTCGTTTCGGCCAGCGCCTCTCGCGCCTGCTCGCCTACCGGCTACCGATAGTTCTTGGCATCCACCTCGACGGCGGAAATCGTCCGACCGTGCCGGTGCTCGCCTGGCTGCTGGCGCCAATCCAGCTCGCAGCGCTCGGCACCGTCGCCTGGCTGTCGCGGCCTTCGGCGGCGGCGCGCCTGCGGCGCGCGGCGCGCCTGCTGCTGCTCTTCACCGCGGTATTGTTCGCCGTCTACCTCGCCTCGCCGTTCTCCGGCACCGACACGCAGCGCTATCTGGTTCCGCTCTACACGCTGCTGGCGATCGCTCCGGCGCTGCTCGTCGAGCGGCTCCGCGCGGCCTCCACCCACGTCGCCGCCGGCGTCGGCATCGTGCTGCTCGCCTTGCAGGCGATTCCCAGCATCCGCGAAGCGACGGCTCTGAACCCCGCAGCGCTCGGCCGCTACCGCGCCGAGCGCGAGCAGGAGCAGCGTCTCTTCCAGGCGCTCGACGAGTTGGGTCTCCGCGCGGTCTACGTAGACCAGTACTGGGACGGCGCCCGCTTCACCTTCGACGCGCGCGAGCGGATCGTCTTCGCGACCCCCTTCAAAGACCGCCACCCCGAGTATCTCGATCAAGCCGACGGCGCCGAGCACGCCGCGTTCCTCTTTCGCCGGCCAGTCGGCGCCGACGCGTTCGAGGGCACGCTGCGACTCGCTTCATCGCGATACGAAAAGAAGCTCGTCGAGGGCTTCACGCTCTACTACGACATCTCGGCGCCGCCGCGGGGCGGCGCCGAGATCCCCGTCGTCGCCACCAGTGCCAGCGACAATCCGACCGATGGCATCCTCGCGCTCGATCGCGACGCCGCCACGCGCTGGACGAGCTTCGCGCCGCAGCGCCGCGGTATGTGGTTTACGGCCGACCTCGGCGCCGAGCGCGAGATCGCCGAGGTCGCACTGTGGCCTCGCTTCGCCGCCGACGCGCCGCGCGGGCTACGCGTCGAGGTATCGAACGATCAGCAGACCTGGCGAGCCGTGGCCGAGGCGACGGAGTACTGGGGGCCTTGCTCGTGGGCGCGTGGCCGACCGCTGCCCGCCTACGACGGCTGGGTGGTGGCGCGGTTCGCGCCGACCGCGGCACGCTACGTACGCCTGGTCGAGATCGGCGCCGAGCGGCGCTACTCGTGGAGCATCGCCGAGCTGATCGTCCGCGCGCCGCCGACCGCTTCACCTGCCGCGCCCGACCCGGCGTGGCCCGGTGATGGGCGGCTGCTCGCCGATCCCGTGCTCGCGGCACGCACGCGCGGCGCCGTGCGGCACTGGCAGGGCAACGTCCTTCTCCACTTCGAATCGCTGCGCGACGCTTCGCTGGTCAGATCCTCCGACCACCTGATCGCGTCGGCGAACGACGCGATCGCGTCCGGACGCGATCCGCGCATCGGGGCACTCGCCGCCACGGTCGTTCCACGCGGCGGCGACGCCCTGGTCGGCGGGATCCGCCTCGATACCGACTCGCTCGGCCGGCGCGCCGCCGAGCTCCGCTTCGACGGCGGCGGCGAGCGGGCGGTCGTCGACCTCGGCGCCGAGACCGCGCTCGCCGGCGTCGTCGTCGAGCACGGCGAAGCGATGGCGGGCTTTGCGCGCGGTCTCTCCGCGCGGACCTCCGCCGACGGCGTCGTATGGAGCGGCCCGACGACGCTGCTCGCGCGCCCGAGCCGGCTCCTCTGGTCGGACGAAGGGCTCTTCGGCGTCAGCCTTTCGGAGCGAGTCTTCCTGTTTCCAGCCGAGGTCCGCGCCCGCTACGTCGAGCTCACCGCCGCGCCGCGGCACCCGCGGTTCCCTTGGCTGGCGCGCAGGGTCACGGCGCTCCTCGCCCCGGGCTCGTGATCTCCACGTAGTCGACGTCGGCGAGCTCGCCCGCCGATACCAGCCGCGTGCAAACGATCGCGCGCTCGGGAAGCTCGACGTCGGTCTCGAACGCCGTCCACGTCCGCTGCGCGGGAATCAGCCGGTCGGCAAAGCGGCGGCGGCCGTCGGCGGACTCGACGCGCAGCCGCACCGCGCCGCCGCGCGAGCGCACGGCGACGCGCAACACGCCGGGATCGTAGATGCGGTAGGGGCCGTCGCGCGTGACCACGTCGGGCGGATAGTCCACCACGATCGCGTAGGCGTTGCCGGAAGCTTCGCTCGACTCGTGATCCTCGCCGTAGAAAGCGGTCAGATCCTCGGCCTCGAAGCGCGCACCGGCCGCATCGGCCGGCGCGCCGTCCTCCTTGGTGACGAGAATCCAGTCGATCTCCAGCGCGGCCGGCGCCGACGGCTCTCGCTGCGCGCGAAGCTCGATCGTGCGCGGTCGGTCGATCGTCACCTCGAGCGGCACCTCCCCCCACTCGTCGCGCTCGACACGCGACGAAGCGAGATCGACTTTGCCGAAGTCGGTCGTCACCTCGACGCGCCCGCGGCCGCGGGCGCGGAAGCGCACCTCGTATCGTCCGCGGGGCAGCGGCCGGTACGGCCCAAAGACGACCGGCAGATCCTTCCCCGGTTGCGAGCGCACGACCGTTCCGCCCGAAGCGGAATCCTCCGCGACGCGCTCGCCGGCGCCGACCTTCAAGCCCTCGGCCTCGAAGAACGCCCCCATCGGCCACGGAGTCGCCGCGATCCACGGCCGATAGCGCCCCTCGGCGATCTCGAAGATGTGCACGCCGTCGGCTTGCGCGACCGGGTAGAGGTTCGGGTTGTGGCGCATCCCCGCCAGCGCGAAGCGATAGGGATAGAGGTACACCTGCGGGGGATAGGTGTCGCGGTGCAGCGTCACCAAGCGGACGCCGATCGCGTCGAGGAGACGGTGCTGCGCTTCGTCGAGCTCGCCCAGGTTCATCGACTCGAGCGGCCGAGCGACCCGCGTGACGTAGTCGCGAGGGGCCGTCGGGCTGTAGCCGTTGACGATCGGCACGTGGGTTCGCGTGGCCCAGTACTGATAGATCGAGGAGTACGCGCTATCTCCGGGCCAGATCGGCAGCTCGAGCAGATTCGATCCTGACGCTCGCCGCGCGATTTCGTCGTACGCGAGGTTTTGCTGTGGGAGCCGCGACACGCCCAGCGGCAGCACGCAGGCGAAGTCGAGGAGCAGCGCCGCCCACGCCAAGCCGATCGCTACCCGCCCCAGGCCACGGCCGAGCTTCTGCTTGAGCCACCCGGCGCCACAGCCCGCAGCAAGAGCGAGCGCCACCGCGGTCACGGCAAAGAACTTGCCGGGCTGGCGGATGATGCCGAAGAACGGCACCACCCGAAACGCCGCCGCATAGAGCGGCAGCCATTGCGGCGAGTGCGGACCGAGCGCCAGCGCGGCGAAGGCTAGGCCGACCGCCACCAGCACGCGTCCGGCCGAGGTGGCAAGCGCGAGCACCGCGAACGCCCCCACCACGGCGCCGGGGTAGAGCTGGCGGGTGAGCACCGTCGTCGACCGACGGAAGAAGTCTTCCGGCCACGGGGCGAATAGGCGGATCTCGCGCAACGGCCGCCCGCTCGCGTGACCGGCGGGATCGATGAACGAGGCCTTGTACTGGAGCAGCAAGAGTACGGCGGCGCCGAAGCCGACGGCGATCGGCCAGAGCGCGCCGCGGCGACGAAGCGCCGCGGCGGTCTCGGCGCGCCGGACGAACACCAGGAGCGAGCGCAGCAGGGGCCGCTTGGCGAGCGCCAGGGCGATCAACGTGACGGCGGCGATCCCCGCCCCGAGATGCGGAACGTCGAGGCCGAGCTGCGCGACGTAGAGAAGGAGAAGCAGCAGCGGCGCGAACGAGCGCGCCTCGTCGCGCCAGGCCTCGGCGCCGGCCCGGGCGCGGACCTCGGCGCTGCAGCGCCAGACGATCGCGAGCAGGATCGACGTCACGGCGTAGAGCCCCGTGAGCGTCGCCGGCGTCCACTCCGCGTCGCCATGGCGGAGCGCGTGAACCGCCGTCGCCGTGGCCGGGCCGAGTGCCGACACGAGGATCCAACCGCCCCACTCGCCGACCGCCGCCGCCCGGCGCGCCGGCTCGAGCCGCCAGGCGACCGAGAGCAGCCACAGCGGCAGCAGAAACACGAAAAAGTAGAGGAAATGCGGCTCGTTGACGGCGAGGCAGACGAAGCACAAACCGGCGCCCGCGGCCGCGCGGCGGCTCGTCCGTTGCCACGCGGTCTCCATGAAGTAGACCGCCAGCGGCAGCAGGAAGAAGGCGATGCCGGTCGGATGGCCGCCGGCGACGTTGGCCACGCGGTAGGGAAGCAAGGTAACCGCCGTCGCCGCCAGCGCGGCGCCCGCGGCCTCGAGGCCGAAGCGGCGGGCGAGCAGAAACACCGAGAGAGCGGTAGCCGGAAACGACAGCACCACGAGCAAGTTGTAGGCGGTGATCCAGCCGAGCGGCGCGGCAGCGGCGAACAGCAGCGAGAAGGGAAGAAAGAAGAAGCTCTTGCGCTTCGAGGCCTGCGGCGCGCTGAACTGGTACGGATCCTCGAACCACGGCACATGGCCGTGCACCATCTCGTCGGTAAGCACCAACGCGTAGAAGAACTGCAGATGGTCACCCGGCACGAGAGCCTGGACCCGCCGCTCCGGGCTCACGCCGTAGCCGTAGGGAATCGCCTCGCGGAAGTGTTCGATCAGCGGAAACGTATACGCCCCGGCAGCGATCGTGCCGAGCAAGACCACCAGCAGAGCGGCGCCCGGACTGACCGCTCGGGTGTCGCTGGGTTCGCTGAACACGCGGGGCCTATACGAGCGATGGATCGCAAAGGCAATCGGCAACGCCACGGGGCGCGCGGCATGGAATTTTGACTTGCGAGGTCCGCTCCGCTAACTCGCCTGGATGATCCGTGGTCTGCGCGCGCGGCTCGTCCTGCTCGTCG
>CAVPWJ010000202.1:0-21840 GCA_963708955.1 uncultured delta proteobacterium | reverse complement strand
ACCGGCGCACCGCCAAGGTCACCGCCTCGAGCGCCATGCCCGGTCACGATCCCGCGATGGCGCTCGACGCCGAGCCGAAGCGCGGCTGGAAGAGCGCGCCGGGGACGGATGAGCAGTGGCTGCTCGTCGACTTCGTTCACGCGCGCGACTACGGCGGTCTGGCGATCGACTGGGACCCGCTCGACTACGCCATGTCCTACCGCGTCGAGGTCTCGGACGACGCGGAAAAATGGACTACGGCCTTCGTCAACGCCCACGGCCGCGGCGGACGCGAGTTCGCCTATATGCCCGACGCCGAGTCGCGCTACGTCCGCCTGGTGCTCGAGCGAAGCAGCCGCGGCCAGGGCTACGGCATCACCACGATCCTCTTTCAGCCGATCGAGTTCTCGGATACGCCGAACCGCTTCTTCCAGGCCCTGGCCGGCGAGTCCCCGCCCGGCACGTATCCCAAGTATTGGTACGGCCAGCAGACCTACTGGACGGTGGTCGGTATCGACGGCGGAGAGAAGAACGCGCTCTTCAACGAAGAGGGCCTGCTGGAGGTCGAGAAGGGCGGGTTCTCGATCGAGCCCTTCGTGTTTTTCGATGGGCGGCTCGCCGATTGGAGCGGCGCGCGCATTACGCAGACGCTGGCCGACGGATATCTGCCGATCCCTTCCGCGCAGTGGGCCGGCGACGGATTCGGCCTGCGCGTCACCGCGTTTGCCGCCGGCGAGCCGGGATCGGCGATCCTCTACGCGACCTACCGGGTGGAGAACCTGCGGGCCGAGCCGCGGCAGGCCACGCTGTTCCTCGCCTGCCGTCCGTTCCAGGTGAATCCGCCGTGGCAGTCGCTCAACATGGTCGGCGGCGTCGCGCCGATCCACGAGATCCGCTTCAACGGCGGCGCCGTGTGGCTGAACGGCGGCAAAGCCGTGATCCCGCTCCGCGCACCCGATTCCTTCGGCGCCACCAGCCTCGAGCAGGGCTCGCTGATCGACTCGCTCCGCGAAGGCAGGGTGCCGCCGCGGGCAAGCACCTCCGACCGCTTCGGGTTCGCCTCCAGCGCGCTCGCCTACGACCTCGATATCGAGCCCGGGCAGGCCGTGGAGATCTCGTTGGCGATTCCCTTCGAGCGATCGGACAGGCTCACCCTGCCGCCCCCGGCCGCCCTCACCGACGTGCCGGAGCGCCTGGCGGAAACCAAGCGCCTGTGGTCGGCCAGGCTCGGCCACGTCGAGATGGAACTGCCGCCGGAAGCCGAGCGGATCGCGCTGGCGTTCAAGACGACGCTTGCCTACATCCTGTTGAATCGCGACGGCCCGCGGCTGCAGCCGGGCGCGCGCAACTACGCCCGCTCCTGGATCCGCGACGGCGCGCTCACCTCCTCCGCCTTGCTCGGTGCCGGCTTCACCGCAGAGCCGCGCGCGTTCCTCGACTGGTTCGCTTCCTACCAGGGCCCGGATGGTAAGGTGCCCTGCTGCGTCGATCAGCGCGGCGCCGATCCGGCGGACGAGCACGACAGCAACGGAGAGTTCCTCTACGCCATTGCCGAGATCTACCGCTACACGCGCGACATCGGGTGGGTGAGCGAGCTCTGGCCGCGGGTGCTGAAGGCGGTCGAGTACCTCGATGCCCTGCGCCGCCGCAGCACGACCGAGGCCTTCCGCACGGGAGACCAGCGTGCGTTCTTCGGCCTGCTGCCCGCGTCGATCAGCCACGAGGGATACGCCTCGCACCCGCAGCATTCGTACTGGGACGACTTCTTCGCGCTGCGCGGCTTCGAGGACGCCGCGCGGCTGGCGGTTGCCCTCGGCGATGACGCGAGCGCGGTCCGCTTCGCGGCGGTGCGCGACGCGTTTCGTACCGACCTGTACGCCTCGCTGGCGCGGGTGATGGAGCAACACGGCATCGATTACCTGCCGGGGTCCGCCGAGCTCGGCGACTTCGATGCGACGTCGACGGCGGTCGCGCTCGATCCCATCGGCGAGGACGAAGCTCTGCCCCGCGCGGCGCTCGAGCGCACCTTCGAGAAGTACTACGAGAATTTCCGCGCGCGCCGCGACGGCGTACGCGAGTGGGAGAACTTCGCGCCCTACGAAGTGCGCAACGTCGGCGCGCTCGTCCGGCTCGGCCAGCGCGCGCGGGCAATCGAGGTACTCGACTACCTGCTGGCCTACCAGCGACCGCGCGAATGGCACGAGTGGCCGGAGATCATCTGGCGGGATCCGACCAATCCGAAGTTCATCGGCGACATGCCGCACACCTGGGTCGGGTCGGACTTCATCCGCGCGGTGCGGAGCCTCTTCGCCTACGAGCGGGAATCCGATCAGGCGCTGATCCTCGCCGCCGGCTTGCCGCGCGCCTGGGTGACCGATGGCAAGCGAGTCACGCTACGGCGCCTGCCCACGCATTTCGGCACGTTGAGCTACACCCTGGAGAGCGACGGCCCGCGGCGCCTGCGCATGCGCCTGTCCGGCGACCTGCGCCTGCCGCCGGGCAACCTGGTGATCCGTCCGCCGCTCGAGCACCCGCTCAGCGCCGTGCGGGTGAACGGTCGCGCGCTCGACCACTTCGCCCCCGAGGAGATCACGGTGAGCGAGCTTCCCGCCGTCGTCGAGCTCGAATCGGCCCCCACGCCCGCGCCGCTACCGCCCCGGCGCGCTAGCCCCGCCCCGCCCGCATGAGCCGCTCGCCGCAGCCCGCCGCGCTCGACCGCCTCGACGATCCGGCGCCGCACGCGCGCCTGCTCTCCAACGGCCGCTACACGGCGATCCTGACCGGCGCCGGCTCGGGCTTTTCCGCGCGGGGCGACTGCGCGCTCACCGGCTGGAGCGGCGACCGCACCGAGGACGGCGAGGGCTTCTTCGTCTACCTGCGAGACCTCGACGACGGTCGCGTGTGGTCTGCCGGGCATCAACCGAGCGGCGTGCGCGCCGCGGTGTACGCCGCGCGATCCACGCCGGGCCGGGTGACGATCCGGCGGCGCGACGCCGGCATCGAGACCCGGCTCGAGGCCTGCGTGGACGCCGCTCGCGACGTCGAGATCCGCCGCGTAACACTGGTCAACCGCTCGCGGCGCGGGCGTGCGATCGAGGTCACGACCTACGCCGAGGTCGTGCTGCAGCCGCTCGCCGCGCACCGCGCGCACCCGGCGTTCTCGAAGCTCTTCGTCGAGACCGCTTGGGTGGCGGAGCAACAGGCGCTGGTCGCCACCCGCCGCCCGCGCAGCCGCTCGGACCCCACCCCGTGGCTCGCGCTGGCGATCGGCGGCGGCGCGCACGAGCACGAGACCGACCGCGCGCGCTTCGTCGGCCGCGGCCGGAGCCTGCGCCTGCCTGCCGCGCTCGCCTCGTGCGCCCCGCTGTCGGGCACGACCGGCAGCGTCCTCGATCCGGTCCTCGCGCTACGGCGGGTGGTGCCGCTCGAACCGGGACAGCGCGTGTCGCTTGATCTCGCGCTCGCGGTCGACGACCAACGCGAGGCGGCGATCACGGCCGCGCACGCGGCGACCGCGCCCGACGAGGTCGCCCGCGCCTTCGAGCGTGCCGCGGTGCGTGAGCGCGCGCTGCACCGCCGCCTCCAGCTCGGCGCGGCCCGCGCCGAGCATCTCCAAGACCTCGCCGCCGCCATGCTCTACGGCGATCCGCGGCTGCGCGCCGGCTCCGAGGTGCTCGGCCGTTGCGCCGATCGCGGAATGGATCTCGGCGCGCTCGGCTTCCGCCCGCACGCGCTGCACGTCGTCGCCCATGCGGACGGCTCCCGCTCTTCCTTCCTCCGCGAGCTGGCAACCGCCCGCGCTTACTGGCAGGCGAGCGGCCTCGCCGTCGATCTGCTGGTCGTGACCCGCGACGCCGACGCCACCCGCCGCCTGCTCGGAGGGCCGGCGGCGGCGGGTGCGGCGCCGGGAACGCTCGTCGTGCGTCGCCCGCAGGAGATCGGCGCGGCGGATCTCGATCGGCTGTACGCTGCGGCTGACCTGGTCGCCGAGGGCGCGCTGCCGCTTCCCGCCGAGCCCGCGGTGCCGTCGATTCCCGCGCCTCGGCCCGGTCGCGCGGGCATTCCGCCGTCGGCGGCGAAGTCCTCGTCGAGCGGCGGTAGCTCGTTGCGGATCGACAACGGCTACGGCGGCTTCGCCGCCGACGGCCGCGAGTACGTGATCCGCGTGGGCGGACCCGACGCCGCGCGCCCGCCGATGCCGTGGATCAACGTGGTGGCGAACGAGGATTTCGGCTTCCTCGCCAGCGAGAGCGGCGCGGGCTACACCTGGCACGGCAACAGCCGCGAGAACCGGCTGACGCCCTGGTCCAACGATCCGATCGTCGATCCGCACGGCGAGGCGTTCTACGTCCGCGACGAGGACGACGGCGCGTTCTGGTCGCCGCTCCCGGGTCCCGTCGGCGGAGAGGCACGATACGAAGCCCGGCACGGGTTCGGCTACACGATCTGGACCCACGCGCGCGGCGACCTGGAGCACGAAGTGTGCGCGTTCGTCCCGCGCCATGATCCCGTGAAGGTCACGGTCGTGACGCTGCGGAACCGGGGAGCGCGCCCGCGGCGGCTATCGATCTTCTGCCTGCAGCGCCTGGTGCTCGGCGCGCTGCCCGCGCCCACCGTGACGACCGAGATCGATTCGGCGCGCAGCGCGATTCTCGCGCGCAATCCGTTTCGCGCCGAGCTTCCCGGCGCCGTCGCGTTCTCCGCCGCGATCCCCCCCGGCGCGGAGCGCGTGCGGCTCGGTACCGACCGCACGGCGTTCGTCGGGCGGAATCGATCGCTGGACGCGCCAGCCGCGGTCGCCGAGCGAAGCGAGTTCACCGGAGGCGCTGGCGGCGGTCTCGACGCTTGCGCCGCGCTCGAGATCGAGCTCGAGCTGCCGCCCGGCGCCGCGGCGAGCACGGCCTTCCTGCTCGGCGAGGCGGCCGACGCCGCGGCCGCGCGCTCGCTGATCGATCGCTATCGTCCGCGGGCCGCACGGGAAGCGGCGCTCGCCGAAGTTCGCCGATTCTGGAGCGAGGTCGTCTCCGCCATCGAGGTACGCACTCCGTCGGCGGCGATCGACCTCATGGCCAACGGCTGGCTGCTCTATCAGCTTCTCGCCTGCCGACTGTGGGCGCGCTCGGCCTTCTACCAGTCGAGCGGCGCGTTCGGCTTTCGCGACCAGATCCAGGACGTGACGGCTCTCGTCTACGCCCGCCCGGATCTGACCCGAGCCCAGATCCTGCTGCACGCCACCCACCAGTTCCCCGAGGGCGACGTGCTCCACTGGTGGCATCCGCCGAGCGGGCGCGGCACCCGCACGCGCTGCTCCGACGACCTCCTCTGGCTGCCCTACGTGACCGCCTTCTACGTGCGCTCGACCGGCGATCGGGCGCTGCTCGACGAGCGCGCGGGCTTCGTCACGGCGCGCCGGCTGGAGCCCGGCGAGGACGAGGCGTATCTCGCCGCTCCGCCGGCCGCCGAGAGCGCGAGCGTCTACGAGCACTGCTGCCGCGCGCTCGATCGCTCGCTCACCCGCGGCGCGCACGGCTTGCCGCTGATCGGCACCTGCGACTGGAACGACGGCATGAACCGCGTCGGCCGCGAGGGGCGCGGCGAGAGCGTGTGGCTGGCGTTCTTCCTCGACGCGACGATCGGCGACTTCCTGCCGCTGTGCGACGATCGCGGCGACGCCAAGCGCGCGGAGCGCTACCGCCGTTACCGCGAGGATCTGCGCCCGGCGATCGCCGCCGCCTGGGACGGAGCCTGGTATCGCCGCGCCTACTACGACGACGGCACGCCGCTCGGCTCGGCCGAAAACGACGAGTGCCGGATCGACGCGCTGGCGCAAGCCTGGGCGGTGATCTCCGGGGCGGCGCCCGCCGAGCGCGCGCGGCAAGCGATGGAAGCCGCCGAACGCGAGCTGGTCCGCGAGCCGGAAGGCCTGATCCGCCTGCTCGCGCCGCCCTTCGACCGCACCGCTCACGATCCGGGGTACATCAAGGGCTACGTGCCCGGCGTCCGCGAGAACGGCGGGCAGTACACGCACGCCGCGCTGTGGGTGGTGCGCGCGTTTGCCGATCTCGGCCGCAACGACCGCGCGGCGCGGCTGCTCGAGATGCTGACGCCGGTCGCTCACGCCGCCGACCGAGCGCGCGCCGACGTCTACCAGGTCGAGCCCTACGTGGTCGCCGCCGACGTCTACGGCGCCCCGCCCCACGTCGGACGCGGTGGCTGGACGTGGTATACCGGCTCGGCGGCATGGATGTACCGCGCGGCGCTCGAGTCCGTGCTCGGCCTCACGCTGCGGGACGGCGCCTGGCTCCGGCTCGCACCCCGCATCCCCGACGACTGGCCCGGGTTCACGATCACCTACCGGTTGCCCGGTGGCGAGACTCGCTACGAGATCTGCGTGGAGAATCCCGGCCGGCGGGCCGGCGCGGTCGTCGCCGTCGCCGTGGACGGTATGGCGAGCTGCATCGAGGAGGGTGCGGCGCTCGTCGCGCTCGTGCGCGACGGCGCGATTCACGACGTGCGGGTGACGCTTGGACCGCCGCCGGCGAGCGCCCGGCCAGCCTCGTCGAACAGATAGATGCTCCGCGGTTCCACGGCCAGGCGCAGGAGGTCTCCCTTGGTCAGATCGCACATCGCCGCCAGGCGGACGACGAGGCGAACCCCGCTTTCCCCGGCTCCGACGCGCACCGCCGCCAGCGTCTCGTGGCCGAGGCGTTCGACCTGCTCCACCACCGTGCCGAGCGCCGAGCGCGACGGGTCGTCGGCGAGAGCGAGCGCCTCGGCGCGCACGCCTGCCGTCAGCGGCCGGCCGGCCAGGGCCTCGAGCGCCTCGCGAGAGACGCCCGCCGCCGACAGCGACAGCCTCTGATCGGCGACCCGCAGATCGAGGCCGTCGTCGCCCGTCGAAATCGCCGTTGGAAACAGGCTCATCGGCGGGTTGCCGATGAACCCGGCCACGAACACGTTGGCCGGCCGTTCGTAGATCTCGCGCGGCGTGCCGACCTGCTGTAGTTGCCCGCGATCGAGCACGGCAATACGCTGGCCGAGCGTCATGGCCTCGAACTGGTCGTGGGTGACGTAGAGCATCGTCGTTCCGGTGCGCCGCTGCAGCTCGGCGATCTCCGCACGCACCTCGGCGCGCAGCTTGGCGTCGAGGTTCGACAGCGGCTCGTCGAGCAGGAACACGGCCGGCTCGCGCACCAGCGCGCGCCCCATTGCCACGCGCTGGCGCTCGCCGCCGGAGAGCTGCTTCGGCAGGCGGTCGAGCGAGCGGGTAAGCCCGAGCATCTCCACCGCCCAGCCCACGCGCCGGGCAATCTCCTCGCGGGACAGCCGGCGCATGCGTAGCGGGAACTCCAGGTTGCCGCGCACCGTGCGATGCGGGTAGAGGGCGTAGTCCTGGAACACCATGGCGACGTTGCGCTGCTGCGGGGTCAGGTCGTTCACCACTTGCCCGCCGATGCGCAGCTGGCCACCGGTCACCGACTCGAGCCCGGCAAGCAGCCGGAGTAGTGTGGACTTGCCGCATCCCGACGGCCCGACGACGACCAGGAGCTCGCCGTCGGCGACGTGCAGGTCGACGTCCCGCGCGGCGAAGCGGCCCTTTGCATAGGCCTTGTCCACGTGATCGAAGTCGACGTTCGCCATCGCGGGTCAGTCGAGGAAATCTTCGTCGCCGAGCAAGCCGAGCACGGGCGGCGTGATCGGATCGGCGCCGAAGCGGTCCTGGATGACGTCGTCCTCCAGGTGGTTGGCCAGCGTGATCCGGACCATCGCCTGCTCGATCGCGAAATGCTGGCGGGCCGCGATCAGGCTGCCGAGCCGCGCCTCGGTGTAGAGCGCCCCAGGGTGATACTCCGAGCGGGTCGGCACGTTGACGTAATAGCCGTGCGACATCTGCTGCGCCACCTCGTCGTCGATGCTTGCCTCCTTCGATCCCGTGCGCACCAGCGCGGGCAGCGCCGCTCGGGCGAGGCCGCGCGCGGCGGAGAGGCGCTTTCGATCTCGACAGCGAGCGCCGCCCGGGATAGCGCTGGGGCGGCGACGAGGATGGTCCGGCTCCAGAGCGGACACGAGCCCCCCTCCCTATCGAGATGACCTCCGCCTGCAAATGCAGTATTCAGGCACCCCGAAATGGACGGACACATCGAGGCAAAAAGGAACCGCGGCTGGAAAGCGGCGGTGGTGATGATTCTTACCTGCGCTTTGCCGCGTGCGGCGGGAGCGGCGTTCGACCTGAACGACGTCGCGGCCCACGCGGAAAAGCTCACCCAGACGCCGTTCAAATTCAACGCCGGCGAGGTGCCGAAATGGCTTCTCGACCTGAACTACGACCAGTGGCGTGACATCCGCTTTCGACCGGATCGCGCGCTGTGGCGAGATACGAAGTCCCGCTTCACCGTGCAGTTCTTCCACCCGGGGCTGTTCTACGATCACCCGGTGGCGATCAACGTGGTGGACTCACGCGGCATCCGCCCGGTGGCGTTCTCGCCGAACCAGTTCGACTACGGCAAGAACGACTTCGCGAGCCGTGTGCCCCAGAACCTCGGCTATGCGGGATTCCGCGTTCATTATCCGATCAACCGCCCCGACTACGGCGACGAGGTGATCGTCTTTCTCGGCGCCAGCTACTTCCGCGCGGTCGGCAAGAACCTCGCGTTCGGTTTGTCCGCGCGGGGCCTGGCGATCGACACCGGCGCCTCGACCGGCGAAGAGTTTCCCTACTTCAAGGAATTCTGGTTGGTGCACCCCGCCGCCGATGCCAACACGCTGGTCATCTATGCGCTGCTCGACAGCCCCGGCGTCACCGGAGCGTATCGCTTCGACGTCAAGCCGGGCGAGGAGACCGTCGTCGAAGTGCAATCGCGGCTCTTTCCCCGGCGCGTGATCGGAAAGCTCGGAATCGCGCCGCTCACCAGCATGTTCTTCCACGGCGAGAACTCGACGCGCAGGGTCGACGACTTCCGGCCGGAGGTCCACGACTCCGACGGCGTGCTGCTGGCATTTTCGACCGGCGAGTGGCTGTGGCGGCCGCTCGACAATCTCGACACACTGCAGGTGAACGACTTCCGCATGCCGAATCCGCGCGGCTTCGGGTTGCTGCAGCGCGATCGCGAGTTCGATCATTACCAGGATCTCGAGGCGCGCCAGGATCTGCGCCCCAGCGCCTGGGTGATTCCCAAAGGCGGATGGGGAGACGGACACCTCGAAGTGGTGGAGATTCCGACCAAGAACGAGATGAACGACAACGTCGTCAGCTTCTGGGTTCCGGAAGCCAAGATCCAGCCGGGCAATCCGCTGTCGTTCGCCTACGACCTCGTCTGGTACCGCGACGACAAGGATCGCCCGCCCGCGGCGCGAGTGGCGGCCACGCGGCGCGACCGCGGCTCGCTGCCCGACGCCTACCGCTTCATCGTCGACTTCGAGGGGGTGCGGCTGCGCGCGCTGCCCGCCGATACCGTGGTACGTGGCGTGATCACCGCGAGGGCGGGCAGCGAGGTCGGCGACGAGCTGGTCGAGCAGCACGTGACCAAGAATCCCGTGAGCGGGGGCTGGCGCCTCGGGTTCCAGGTGCGTCCCAAGGACAACCGGCCGCTCGAGCTGCGCGCCTTCCTGCAGAAGGGAAACGAAGCGCTGAGCGAGACGTGGTCCTACACGCTCCAGCCCTGACGTGACGGGAAGCCGACCTTGGCCGAGACCAAGCCCGAATGCGAGCTGCCCACGCGGCTCGAGGTGAGCCAGGCGGCGCTCGTTCAGGACTGGAAGGGTGCCCGCGAGCGCGCTCGCGCCTACCTCGCCGCGCTCGAGGTCGACGGCCAGCCCGGCGCCGATCTCAGCGAACGCGCGCTCGCGCAGGCCGCCGGGCAGCCCGAATGGCCGGCGGGCGCCGACGCCTTCGGCGAGACGGTCTCTCGGGTGCGCCGCGCCGTGGCCGACATGGACCGCGCGACCGGCGACGGCGCGGCACGGTTTCTCCACTGGCGTCTAGCGCGCTCGCTCCGCCAGGAGCCGTCGCCGGCCTTGCGCATGCCGCCGCTCGAGCGCACGTCGATGATGCCGCACCACATCGAGCGGCGGCTGCTGTCGCGCCGCCTGGTGTCCTCGCGCGAAGCGCGCAGCCCGCGGTCGACCCGCGCGGGTCAGCTTCGGCTCCGCTGGCTGCGGGCCGCCTCTCGGCGCCGCTTCCTGCTGATCCTGCTGGTGCTGATCCCGACGATCATCGCCAGCCAGTTCATGGTCGAGGTGCTGCCCTACCAAGGCCAAACACCGCTCGAGATCGCCATCGTGGTCTTCTTCGGCGCCTTGTTCGGGTGGATCTCGATCGGCTTCTGGACCGCCCTCGTGGGCTTCGTGATCTTGCTCTTCCGCCGCGACCGCTTTCGCATCTCGGCGGCGCTCGACGACGCCCCCGAGACCATCGACCGGCGGGCGCGTACGGCGATCGTCATGCCGATCTGCGAGGAGCCCGTCGACCGCGTGTTCGCCGGCCTGCAGGCGATGTATCGCGCGATCGAGCGCACCGGCCAGCTCGCCGCCTTCGACTTCTTCGTGCTCAGCGACTCCGCCGACGCGGCCACCTGGGCGCGCGAGGAAGAAGCCTGGATCGAGTGGTGCCGCGCGGTCGGCGGTTTCGGCCGCATCTTCTACCGCCGCCGCCGTGTGCGCATCGAGCGCAAGAGCGGCAACGTCGCCGACTTTTGCCGCCGCTTCGGCCGGCGCTACCGCTACATGATCACGCTCGATGCCGACAGCTTGATGACCGGCGAGGCGTTCGTAGGCCTGGTCGGCATGATGGAGGAGCGTCCCGAGGTCGGAATGGTGCAGACACTGCCGGTACCGATCCACGCGCGCTCGCTCTACGCGCGCGTGCAGCAGTTCGCCAACCGCGTCTACGGACCGCTGTTCGCCACGGGCATGCACTTCTGGCAGCTCGGCGACGCGCAGTACTGGGGGCATAACGCGATCATCCGCCTCGAGCCGTTCATGAAGTACTGCGGCCTGCCGCGCCTGCCGGGCAAGCCGCCATTCGGCGGCGAGATCCTCAGCCACGACTTCGTCGAGGCGGCGATGCTCAGCCGCGCCGGCTTCTCGGTCTGGCTCGCCTACGACGTGCCCGGCAGCTTCGAGGAGCTGCCCTCCTCGCTGCTCGAGGACCTGCATCGCGACCGTCGCTGGTGCCAGGGCAACTTCCAGCACCTGCGCCTGGTCTTCCTGCAGGGCATCTTCGCCTTCCACCGCGTGCTGTTCCTGAACGGCGCGCTGTCCTACGTCTCCGCGATGCTCTGGCTGTGCTTTCTCAGCCTCGGCACGGTGGAGGCCATCCTGCAAGTGATCCGCGTCCCCGAATACTTTCCCGCCGAACGGACGCTGTTCCCGCGGTGGCCGGCCTGGCACCCCGCCTGGGCGCTGACGCTGTTCACGGTGACGATGATCATCCTGTTTTTGCCGAAGCTTCTCGCCGCCCTTTTGGTCTTCGTGCGCGGCAGCGGTGGGCGCACGTTCGGCGGCGTCGCCCGCTTCCTCGCGAGCATCGTGCTCGAGATCCTCGCTTCGAGCCTCTACGCGCCGGTGCGCATGGTCTTCCACACCCAGTTCGTGCTCACCAACTTGATCGGCCGCGTGGTGGCGTGGCGCTCGCCGCCGCGCGGCGACCACGAGACCACGTGGAGAGAAGCGCTGCGACACCACGCGGGAGCGACGCTGCTTGCCTGCGTGTGGGGGGGGGGCGTCTACTGGCTGAACCCGCAGTACTTCTGGTGGCTGACGCCGATCCTCGCCGCACTGGTGCTGTCGATACCGGTGTCGGTGTTGATGAGCCGCGGCCGTTTCGGCGACCGCGCGCGCGCCTGGGGCCTGTTTCTCACCCCGGAAGAGACCTCGACGCCGTTGGAGATCACCGAGCACGCGGCCTGCCTGGACGCGGCGCGGGCGAAGCAGCGCACGCTGGTGCCGACCGAGCTCGACGGCTTCATTCGCGCGGTCGTCGACCCGGCGCTGAACGCCGCGCACCGCTGGCTCTTGCGCGAGCCGCGGCCGATGCGCGCGTCGATCCGCGAGCACCGCCGCTCCCTCGTCGAGCGGGCGCTCGCCGAGGGGCCGCGTGGCCTCGACGGGCGGACTCGGCGCATCCTGCTCTCCGATCCGCTGTGCGTGGACGAGCTCCACCGCCGCGTCTGGGAGCTGCCGAACGCGGACCAGGCGCGGCGCTGGGGGCGCCCCGGCCGCTACGAAGGCGGTTGAGCGAGGGCACGCCGCGAATTCCCGAAAGGCTTGCTGTGGGGCTCGGCCGCCGCCTACCTCGATCGGGACATCCTGGCCACCAACGCTCTCGAGGCCGGATCCGGCTTGCCCGGAAGCCCTCCATACCGATAAGGAAACGTTCGCCGTCAGCGCATGCGGGAGGAACCCAATGAAGCTCGACACGCAGCTCGGTCACCGAGGTCTCGCCAGCGTCGTTGACGAGGCGCGCTCCTACGAACGCATCGGCTTCGATGCCGCCTGGACGTTCGAGGCGGGGCACGATCCGTTCCTGCCGGTGGCGCTCGCCGCGGCGGCGACCGAGCGGATCGAGCTCGGCACCAACATCGCCGTCGCTTTCGCGCGCAGCCCGATGTCGATGGCGCAAGTCGCCTGGGACCTGCAGAAGCAGAGCCGCGGCCGCTTCCATCTCGGGCTCGGCACGCAGGTGCGCGCGCACATCGAGCGCCGCTATTCCATGCCCTACGATCCGCCGGTGTCACGGCTCGTCGACTACGTGCGCTGCGTTCGGGCGATCTGGGAGACGTTCCAGACCGGGGCCAAGCCCGCCTACGAGGGCAAGTACTACCGCTTCACGCTGATCAACCCGATGTTCAATCCGGGGCTGATCGATCACCCGCGGATCCCCATCTGGTTCGCGGGCGTGAACCCCGGCATGTGCCGCGCCGCCGGCGAGGTCGCCGACGGGTTCCACGTGCACCCCATGCATTCGGTGACCTACTTGAAGCAGGTCGTGATCCCGGCGATCGACGAGGGCGCCCAGCGCCGCGGCAAGCGCGCTGCCGACATCGATCTCTACTCCCCGGTCTTCGCCGTCACCGGCGAGACGCAAGCGGAGTTGGATCGCTCCCTCGCCGAAGTGCGCCGTCAGATTTCTTTCTACGGGTCGACGCCGAGCTACCGCGTGGTGCTGGAGCAACACGGCGGCGGCGGCGTGGCCCGCGAGCTGTCCGCGCTGGCGCGCCGCGGCGAGTGGGCAGCGATGCCGAAGCTCGTCTCCGACGCACTGCTCGAGCAGATCGCCATCGTCGCCAAACCCGGTGATCTCGCCGCGGTGCTGCGCCGCCGCTACGACGGAGTGTTGCAGCGCGTGTCGCTCTACTTCCCGATCCCAGCGGGAGAGTCCGAAGACGCTTGGAGGGACTTCGCCAGCCAGTTCCGGGCGGCCTGAGCGAGCGCCGACTGCGTGCCAATTCGGTCATTGCACGGCCAGCCGCGCGTTGGGGGAGGAACCGGCTTCGAGGTTGACCGCCGCGCGCCGGTCGACTAACTAGCGTGCGTTAGACGCATGCCCCGCAGCGGCGCCGGCGAGCTCGCCGAGTCGCGGCCGCGCCGGGCCGCGGCGAGGTCAGGTGGAGACTCCCGGATCGAGAGACGAGGTAGGCCATGGACTTCCTGTTGAACGACGACCAACGGCGCTTGCAAGCCAGTGTCGCCGAGTTCGTGCAGAGCGCGGTCGCTCCGCAGGCCGAGGCGCTCGACCGGGAGGCGAGCTTTCCGTCCGCCCTCTTCCATCGCCTCGCCGCGCTCGGTGTCACCGCGATCCCGTTCGCGCCCGAATGGGGCGGCCTCGGGCAAGGCACGTTCGAGATGGCGCTCGCCGTCGAAGAGATCGCGCGCGGCGACCAGTCGCTGGCCGTGACCACGATGGTCAGCGTGGCGACCGGCTTGACGCTCGCGCGGTTCGGAGCCGAGGCCGTGAAGAAGCGCTTTTTGCCCGAGGTCGTCAGCGGTCGGAAGATCTGCGCGATTGCCGGCACGGAGCCGAACGCCGGTTCGGACACCGCCGGCTTTCGCACGTCGGCTCGCCGGCAGGGAGACCGCTGGGTCATCAACGGCGAGAAGGCGTTCATCACCAACGCCGGCACGGACATCACCTCGTTCGCGATGGTGCTCGCGGTCACCAGCGAGCCGGTAGCCGCGAAGAAGTCGTTCACGTTGTTTCTCGTCCCGACCGGCACCCCGGGGTTCAATCCCGGCGAGCCCTATCGCAAGATGGGCTGGCGCTCCTCCGACACGCGCCCTCTCTACTTCGAGGACTGCGTCGTGCCGCACGACCTGGTGGTCGGCGACGTCGGCCAGGGCCGGCTACTGCTGCACAGGGGCTATCAGCAGGCGCGCGTGTTCCTCGCCGCGTGCTCGCTCGGCCTCGCGCAAGCGAGCCTCGACCACTCGGTCGCCTACGCCAAGGAGCGCCAGGCGTTCGGTGCCTCGATCGGGCGCCTGCAGCTCGTGCAGAAGATGGTCGCCGACATGGCGGTCCAGGTCGAGGCGGCGCGCATGCTGGTCTACCGCGCGGCCTGGCTCGCCGATCACGGCCGGGCGACGATCAAGGACCTGGCGATCGCCAAGCTCTACGCGACCGAGATCGGCACCGAATGCGCGAACCTCGCGGTGCAGGTCCACGGCGGGTGGGGCTTCATGGACGACTGCGCGGTGTCCCGCTATTACCGCGACAACCGCGTGTGCACCATCGGCGACGGGTCGAGCCAGGTCCAGTCGCTGCTGATCGCGCGCGAGCTCGGCCTCGACGTGGCGTTTCGCTGAGTGGGCGAGGAGACGACATGGCCCGGCTGAAGAGCCGCATCGACCCCGGAGCAGACGGCTTCCGCGAGAACCAGACCCGCTACGCGGATCTGCTCGACGTGCTGCGCGAGCGCCAGCGCTTCGCGATCGATGGCAACCGCGCCGCACAGATCGCTCGGCACAAGAGCCGCGGCAAGCTGATGGTGCGCGAGCGCATCGACCTCTGCCTCGACGAGCACTCGCCGTTCCTCGAGCTCTCGACGCTCGCCGCCTGGGGCAAGTACGACGACGAGGCTCCCGGCGGCGGCATCGTCACGGGCATCGGCCTGGTACACGGCGTGCCCTGCATGTTCATCGCCAACGACGCAACCGTCAAAGGCGGCACGCTCTTTCCCGAGTCGACCAAGAAGCACTTCCGCGCGCAGACGATCGCCGCCGAGAACCGCCTACCCTGCATCTACCTGGTCGACAGCGGCGGCATGTTCCTGCCGCTGCAGAACGAGGTCTTTCCCGACGAGCAGCACTTCGGGGGCACGTTCTACAATCAGTCGCGCATGTCCGCCGCAGGGGTGCCGCAGATCTCCGTGGTGCTCGGCGGCTGTACCGCGGGCGGTGCCTACGTCCCGGCGCTCAGCGACCAGGTGGTGATCGTCAAGGGCATCGGCCGCATCTACCTCGGCGGGCCGCCGATCGTGAAGGCGGCCCTGCACGAGATCGTCGAGCCCGAGGATCTCGGGGGCGCCGACGTGCACACGCGCGAATCGGGCGTCGCCGATTATCTGGCGCACGACGAGGCCGAGGCCTACGCCAAGGTGCGGGACATCGTCCGGCACCTGAACCGGCCGGTCGCCACGTTCGGAACCACGCAGCCGGTCGAGGAGCCGCTCTACGATCCCGAGGAGATCACCGGGATCGTGCCGGTCGACGGACGGATCCAGTACGACGTCCACGAGGTGATCGCCCGGCTGGTGGACGGAAGTGACATCGAAGAGTTCAAGCCACTCTACGGCGAGACCATCGTCAGCGGGTTCGCGCGCATCTTCGGGTACCCGGTCGGGATCGTCGCCAACAACGGTATTCTCTTCTCGGAGTCCGCGCTCAAGGCGACCCACTTCATCGAGATGTGCAACCAGCGGAGCATACCGCTCCTCTTCCTCGCCAACACCACCGGTTACATGGTCGGTCGAGAGGCCGAGGCGCGGGGCATCGCCAAGGACGGCGCGAAGATGGTCGCCGCGGTCTCCTGCGCGCGTGTGCCCAAGTTCACGGTGGTGCTCGGCGGCTCCTACGGCGCCGGGAACTACGGCATGTGCGGGCGCGGCTTTCGACCGCGTTTTCTCTTCACCTGGCCGACGGCGCGAGTGGTGGGGATGAGCGTCGAGACGGCGCAGACCGTGCTCGTCGACGTGAAGAAGGGTGGCCTCTCCGGCGATTCGGTGAGCGAAGCGGAGATCGAGGCGTTGCGCGAGCGTGTCGCGCGACAGTTCACCGAGCAAGCCGACCCGCACTACGCAACCGCGCGGATCTGGGACGATGGCTTGATCGAGCCGGCCGAGACCCGCAACGTGCTCGGCCTCTGCCTGGCCATCGCCGCCACGCAGCCGCCGGCCGAAGGATCGTTCCGCGTGTTCCGCATGTGACCTTGGAGGTGTGATGTCTGGATCCTACGAGACCCTGACCCTGCGATTCGACGACCGCGGCATCGGCCGGCTGACGCTCGCCCGCCCCGCCGTCCACAACTGCATATCGGACGCGCTGACCGCCGACATGCGCCGCGCGATCGCCGAGATCGAGGCCACGCCGACCTGCCGCGCGGTCGTGCTGACGGGCGAGGGCGAGAGCTTCTGCGCGGGAGGGGATCTGCGTTGGATGCAGTCGATCCTCGCGCAATCGCGCGCCGAGCGCGTTGCCGACAGCGCCGACCTCGGCGCCATGCTCTACGAGCTGAACCGCCTGTCGCGGCCCCTGGTCGGCCGCATTCAGGGACCGGCCTACGGCGGCGGCGTCGGCCTCGTCGCCTGCTGCGACGTGGCCATCGCCTCCCGCTCGGCGCGCTTCTGCCTGACGGAAGTGACGCTCGGCCTGGTGCCCGCCAACATCTCTCCTTACGTGGCGCGCAAGATGGGCGAGGCCAACGCGCGGCGCACGTTCTTCACCGGCAAGATGATGAGCGCCGACGAGGCCGCCGCCCTGAGCTTGGTAACGATGGCCGTCGACCCGACGGATCTCGATGCCGCGGTCGAAGCGGAGATCCGCTCGATCCTGCGCTGCGCGCCCGGGGCGGTGGCCGCCACCAAGCGGCTGGTCGACTACGTGCTCCGCCACGACGATCAGACCAACCGGGGCTACACCGCCGACCGCCTGGCCGACGCCTGGGAGACCGAGGAGGGCCGAGAAGGCATTCAGGCCTTCCTGGAAAAGCGCGCGCCGTCGTGGAGACGCTCGTAATGCTCGGGTCCGTGGATCTCGCCGCGGGCAGCCTTCGGCCGCACGCGCGCAACGAGCGGGGTCGCGCAAGTTCCCGAAAATCCGCTTCCGACTGCCGGCTCGACGAAAGCGAGATGCCGCGACCACCGCGACACCTCGATCGATACCTCGGCGGCCCCGCGGTGGATTCCCGCCGGCCAGCAAGCGAATGATCCGACGCCTGCTCATTGCCAACCGCGGCGAGATCGCAGTACGCATCGCCCGCACCTGCCGCCGGCTCGGCATCGAGACCGTCGCCGTCTATTCCGACGCGGATCGGCGCGCCGCGCACGTCCTCAGCGCCGATCTCGCGCTGCGCATCGGCCCGCCACCGGCCGCGCGGAGCTATCTCGACGCCGCGTCGATCCTTGCAGCCGCTCGCCGCGCCGACGCGGATGCCGTTCACCCGGGCTACGGCTTCCTCTCCGAGAACGCCGACTTCGCCGCCGCGTGTGCCACCGCTGGCCTCGTCTTCGTCGGTCCGAAGCCGGAAGCTATTCGTGCCATGGGGTCGAAGGAAAATTCGCGTCAGCGCGCGGCGGAGCTCGGCGTACCGATCGTCCCCGGCTATCACGGGCCGGCGCAGGATGATGCCTCGCTCGCCCGCGAAGCGCGGCGTATCGGCACGCCTTTGCTCGTCAAGGCCAGCGCCGGGGGCGGCGGCAAGGGCATCCGCGTCGTCGCCGATCCGAGCGAGCTGGCCGCGGCGCTGCTCGCCGCCCGGCGCGAGGCGCAGGCCGCGTTCGGCGACTCCACGCTGCTGCTCGAGCGCTTCCTCGATCACGCCCGGCACGTCGAGGTGCAAGTGGTCGGCGACCGCTTCGGCCGCGTTGCTCACCTGCTCGATCGCGAGTGCTCGATCCAGCGCAACCACCAGAAGCTGATCGAGGAAGCGCCGGCGCCCGCGCTGGATCCCGCCGTCCGCGACGGCCTGCGCGCGGCGGCGGTGCGCCTGGCCGAAGCGATCGGCTACGACTCGGCCGGCACCGTCGAGTTTCTGGTCGACGCCGCCGGCCACGAATTCTTCTTCTTGGAGATGAACACCCGGCTGCAGGTCGAGCACCCGACGACCGAGTTGGTGACCGGGCTCGACCTGGTCGAGCTCCAGCTCCGCATCGCCGGCGGCGAGCCGCTGCCAGTGGACCTCGAACGGATCGAGGCGAGCGGCTGCGCGATCGAAGCGCGCATCTGCGCCGAGCGCCCCGATGGCGGCTTCCTTCCGGCCACCGGCACGGTGCACCGCTTCGCGGTACCGGCAATCGACGGCGTGCGCATCGACGCGGGGGTGGCCGAGGGCAGCATCGTCGGCGCCGACTACGACTCGATGCTCGCGAAAGTCATCGCCCACGGCCGCGACCGCGAGGAAGCACGGCGCCGGCTGGTCGCCGCGCTCGATGGAACGATCCTCGCCGGCGTCGAGACCAACCTCGACTTTCTGCGCGAGGTGCTCGAAACGCCGTCCTTCCGCGCTGCCCGCGTCTCGACTCGATTCCTCGAGATCGACTTCACGGCCGAGCGCGCCGGCCCCGGCGACGGTAGCAACGCCTGGCTCGACGCAATCGCCGCCGCGCTCGCCTGGGTACTCGATCTCGAGCGCGTGCGCCGCGTCGGCGGGATCGAGCCCTGGAACCGGCTCGGCCCCTGGAGGGTGACGCGCCGCGCCGGCGCGCGCGGCTGGACGTCGGTCCACCTGCGCGACGGCGACGGACATGCCTCCATCGTCCGCCTCAGCGGGTCGAGCGGCCGTTACGAGCTGCAGGTCGACGGGCGCACGACCGCGGTCGAGGCGTGGTGGTCCGCCGACGGCGAGCTGCGTTTCGAACTCGACGGAGCTATTCGTCGACGTGTCGTGAGCCTCGATGGCTCGATCGCGTGGACGAGCGGCGGCGGGCGTCACCGGCGGCTCGAGGTCGTGTCGCGCCAGGCGCTGGCCGCGGAGCGCGAGTCGGCAGCGGGCGATGCTCGCGACCTGCTGGCACCGTTCCCCGGCCTCGTCACTCACGTCGAGATCGCCGCGGGCGACCGGGTGGATGCCGGCTCGCCGCTGGTCGTGATGGAGGCGATGAAGATGGTGCACACGCTGTGCGCGGCCGGCGCGGGAGCGGTGCGCGCCGTGCATTGCCAGCCCGGCGCGACGGTGCCCGCCGGACGGCTGTTGGTCGAGTTCGAAGGAGTGACGACATGAGCACAGCGTCGAGCCCCATCGTGATCTGCGACGTCGGTCCGCGGGACGGGCTGCAGGGTCTGCCGAACTTCGTGCCCACCGAGCGCAAGGTGCGCTTGATCGAGGATCTCGTCGACGCCGGGCTGCGCAGCGTCGAGGTGGCGAGCTTCGTCAGTCCAAAGGCGATGCCGCAGATGCGCGACGGGCGCGAGGTGCTCGGCGCGCTGCGCCGCCGCCCCGGCGTCGCCTTCTCCGCGTTCGTGCCGAACCTCAGGGGTCTCGAGGCGGCGATCGAGCTCGGCGTCGACTACGCCTCGGTGGCGACTTACGCCTCCGAGGAGTTCAGCCGCCGCAACGTCAACGCCACGGTCGCCGAAGCAAACCAGCGGATCCGCGAGATCGTCCACGCGGCGCACGGGACGGCGATCGCCGTGCGCGGCTGCGTATCGTGCGCCTTCGACTGCCCGTTCACCGGGCCGGTGCCGCCCGAGCGGGTCGTCGCGCTAGCCGCGGAGCTGCTCGACGTGGGCTGCGCGGAGGTATTCGTCGGCGACACCACGGGCCGCGGCACGGCGGCGTCGGTCGCGCGCCTCGCCGACGCGCTGCTCGAGCGGATCCCCGCGGAGCGCCTTGGCGCCCATTTCCACGACACCTACGGCCAGGGCCTCGTCAACGTACTCGAGTGTATCAAGCGCGGCATCCGCCGCATCGACACTTCGGTCGCTGGGCTCGGCGGATGCCCGGCCGCCGAGGGCGCGGCCGGCAACGTCCCCACCGAGGATCTATTGGTGCTGCTCGGCGGGCTCGGTCTCGCTCCGCCGATCGACGTCGAGCGGGTGGCGCGGATCGGCGCCGAGCTCTGCCGAGACCTGGGCATTCGTAACGACAGCAAGGCCGGACGCGCGCTCGCCGCCGGCAGCGGGGGGACGGCGGCGCCGCCATCGAGGTGATGATCGAGGAGATCGCCAATTGGAGCGACCAGCCAACCGACCGACGATGAATCCGCTCTGGCAGCCTTCCCCCGACCGCATCGCGCACGCGAACTTGACGGCGTTTCGCCACGCCGTCGAGCGCGAGTGGGGCTTCGCGCTGCCCGACTACGGCGCGCTCCACGGCTGGTCGATCCGTGAGCCCGAGCGCTTCTGGCGGTCGGTCTGGGACTTCGCGGGCATCGTCGCCGAGACCCGCGGCGAGGTCGTGGTGGTCGACCGTGAGCGCATGCCCGGGGCGAGATGGTTTCCCGGCGCGCGGCTCAACTTCGCCGAGAACTTGCTCGTCCGCCGCGGCGACGCCGACGCCATCGTCTTCTGGGGCGAAGAGCGGGCACGGCGGCGGATGTCCTGGAACGAGCTCCACGACGAGGTCTCGCGCCTCGCGCAAGCGCTCGACGCCGGTGGCGTGCGCGCGGGCGACCGCGTGGCCGGGTTTCTGCCGAACGTTCCCGAGGCGATCGTCGCCATGCTCGCCACCGCGAGCCTCGGGGCCGTGTGGTCGAGTTGCTCGCCCGACTTCGGCACACCGGGCGTGCTCGACCGGTTCGGACAGATCGCGCCGCACGTGCTGTTCGCCGCCGACGGCTACTTCTACGCCGGCAAGACGGTCGATTGCCTGCCGCGCGTCCGCGAGATCGCCGCCGCCCTGCCGAGCGTCGAGCGGACGATCGTCGTTCCCTACGCGCGACCGGATCCAGACCTCTCCGGCATCCGCGGTGCCCGCCTCTACGAGGACGCGGTCGCGCCGTTCGCGCCGCGCGGCATCGCGTTTCGCGCGATGCCGTTCGATGCGCCGCTCTACGTCCTCTACTCGTCGGGAACCACCGGTGCGCCGAAGTGCATCGTGCACGGCGCCGGCGGCACGCTGCTGCAGCACAAGAAGGAGCATCTGCTCCATTGCGACGTCCATCCCGGGGACCGCGTCTTCTACTTCACGACCTGCGGCTGGATGATGTGGAACTGGCTAGCCTCGGCGCTGGCCTCGCAGGCGACGCTGCTGCTCTACGACGGCTCGCCGTTCCACCCCGGGCCGCACGTGCTCTTCGACTACGCCGACGCCGAGCACATGACGCTCTTCGGCACCTCGGCGAAGTTCATCGACGCGATCGCCAAGGCCGGCCTCGATCCGATCCGCAGCCACCGGCTCGACGCCGTGCGCACGATCTGCTCGACGGGATCGCCGCTCGCGCCCGAAGGCTTCGACTACGTCTACCGAAGCGTCAAGCGCGACGTCTGCCTCGCTTCGATGTCGGGTGGCACCGACATCATCTCCTGCTTCGTCGCTGGCGACCCGACCGGGCCGGTGTGGCGGGGCGAGATCCAGGCGAAGGCACTCGGCATGAAGGTCGAGGTGTTCGACGAGCAGGGCCGCTCGGTCAGCGGCGAAAAGGGCGATCTCGTCTGCACGGCGTCCTTCCCGTCGATGCCGATCGGCTTCTGGAACGACGTCGACGGTAGCCG